>JAFURE010000022.1 GCA_017471985.1 Akkermansia sp.
TCTTTTGTGATGCATGCGTGCAACACAAGAAAAATTGACTTGCATCATTTACTTTTTGTGCAAGGCAAAATTATCATGTTCTATCCTAATGTCCCTGATTTAATCGACCCTTTTAGTAATGTGACTGGAACCGCACGAGTCCAAACGAGTCCTTTTGGCTGCAAAACGGGGGCGAAATGGATGCAAAATCAGCCCGGGAAGTCCGTTTTCTGTTATGAGTTGCGATTTTATAAGTCGCTGAAATCAAGGCACAAAAAAGGAGCGGTCGTTACCATTTTGTCTTGGTTACGACCGCTCCCATAATAGCAGGGAGGTGATTTGAACACCCGACCAAAGGCTTATGAGTCCTCTGCTCTACCACTGAGCTACCCTGCCGTTGTGTTGCCGCGCTTGCAGCGCGTGGCAGAAGTATACACGATGTAGAGAGCTTTGGCAAGTGCAAAATTCATTTTTTTGCATTTTTTTGCTCAGCGGGCATTTTTTTGGGGGAATTCGAAGGTACGAGTCGGCATTTTCGGCATGGTCGTAGCGGGTGCTGTGTCATTTTCCTATCAATTCGGTCGATTTATTTTGACAGGTGGCAGGTGCTTGCGGTACTATGTGGGGCAAGATGAAACTGGTAAGTTGGAATGTAAACGGACTGCGGGCAACTCTGGGCAAGGGGTTGGCCGAGAAAATGGATACCCTGGCGGCAGATGTTCTGTGCCTGCAGGAGATTAAGGCGCGCCCGGAGCAGGTGGCAGACCTGTGGCTGGCCGGTTGGCCGCATGCCCTGTGGAACCCCGCTCAGCGCCCCGGCTACTCGGGGGTGCTCATCCTGTCGCGCGTAGCTCCCCTGAGCACAAGCACCGGTATAGGTGTGCCGGAGCACGATACCGAGGGTCGCGTGGCAACCATGGAGTTCGAGGACTTTTACCTGGTGAACTGCTACACCCCCAACTCGCAGAATGAGCTGGCCCGCCTGCCCTACCGCCAGGAGTGGGATGCCGCCTTCCGCCACTACGTGAGCACGCTGGCAGAGAAAAAGCCCGTTGTCTTCTGCGGCGATCTGAACGTGGCTCACGAGGAGATTGACCTCGCCCGCCCCGCAGCCAACCACTTCAGCGCCGGCTTTTCAGATGAAGAGCGCGCCGGGTTCACCGAGTTGCTGGGAGCCGGCTTTGCCGATACCTTCCGCCGCCTGCACCCCGATGCGCGGGACGCCTACTCGTGGTGGAGTTTCCGCGGTGGTGCACGTGCCAGGAACGTAGGGTGGCGCATCGACTACTTCTGTGTGAGCGAGGGTCTGCTGCCGCGCGTGACAAGCGCGCAGATTCATGCCGACATCACCGGCTCTGACCATTGCCCCGTATCGCTGGAAATCAGCTGACGCCCCGCCTGCGGTGAAACTGCGATTTACCAGACCCATGGCTATGACAACAGCTCTGTTGAGCGCCGCCGGCACCGTACTTTATGCTCTGTTAGGCGAGCCGCACAACCTGCAGGTACAGGAGGTACCGGTTGAGCTGCCCGGCTGGGCGGCAGATGTTGCCCCTGCCCGTGTGGTTCTGTTGGCAGACCTGCATGCAAGCCGGACCGATGGCGCTTGGGTGGATGAACAGGTGCGCGCCGCCATTGCCCTCAAGCCCGAGGCTGTCATTCTACTGGGCGACTACCACAAGGGCGCAGATGACGCCCGCAACATGCCCATGACCGAACTGGCACGGCGCCTGGCACCCCTGCGCGAACACTGCCCTGTCTATTACATACTTGGTAATCATGATTTGCACGCCCGCGCAAACAGGGTTAAGCAACCTTTCAATCAACAGGGATTTACCTGTGTGGAGACAGAGGACGCCCAACTGCAATTCGCCAATGGTTGCCGGGCACTGCTGCGCGGGTTCCGATTCCGGCTGGAGCAGCTCTCGCCCGGTCCGCAGCGCAAACGCTTTGCCCCGCAGGCCATGCCCGCCGACCAACCGCTGATAGTGGCGGCTCACAGCCCCATGCACTTCATGCGCTACGAGCTCGGCGGCGAGCTTGTCGTTTCGGGGCACACCCACGGTGGTCAGGTCTGCTGGCCCGGCGGCAAACCGGTGTACAGCCCCGGGATCTGGTCTGCCGACATGTTACAGGCCGGCCTGCACCCCGGCAAGACCGAGGGACAGCAGATATACATCACCCGCGGCACCGGCACCAGCTCTTTCCCTGTGCGTATATTCTGCCCGCCCGAGCTCACCCTGCTCCTGCTCAAGGGCAGCGGACAACCGCTGAAGAGAAGTTGAAGGTTGAATATTGAATGTTGAAAGTATAGGGCTCGGCTCGCTGCGCGAGCGATTAGCGGAGCCTATGCTGTACCTACTGCCCGCGCTGCAAAGCGCGGAGTGTCAACCATTGTATGGGCTTTGCTTACTGGGTGAGCGCAGCGAACGGAACTTGTAACTTTCAACATTCAACATCCTACTTTCAACATTCAACATCCTACTTTCAATATTCAACATACAAACTCCAACCATAGCCGCGCTTTCAAGAGCGCGGAGCGTCAACCATTGTATGGGCTTTGCTTAATAGGTGAGCGCAGCGAACGGAACTTGTAACTTTCAACATTCAACATCCAACTTTCAACATCCAACCTCCCTCCCCCTTCCCCAATATATGGCGGTATTACAAAAAAAAGAATGGAAAATCTGGTGATTGGCCATCTTTATGCTTGCGTTGATGTAAAAAAATCTGTACAATGCAGAAAAACAGAAGGAGCGCAACGATGAAATTCGCATTAGCCAAACAAACTCTGCTGGATGGTCTGAACAAGGTGGCCGGTGTTGTATCCACCCGCCCCAGCATGCCCATACTCTCCAACGTGCTGCTCGAGGCCGCCGATGGCGAACTGAAGCTCACCACCACGAATATGGAGCTCACCATCCTGGCCAAGGTACCCTGCCTGGTGGAGACACCCGGTGCCATTACCCTGCCGGCCAAGAAACTGCAGAGCATTATCCGCGAAATGCGCGACGGCGAGGTGGCTATCGACACCAAGGGCTCCATCGCTACCATTCGTTGCAACCGCGCCCAGTTCAAGCTCAACGGTCTGCTGGCAGAGGAGTTCCCCAGCCTTCCCATCTTCAAGGAAGCCCGCGAGTTCAAAGTGCCTCAGGGCATGCTCAACCGCGGTTTCCGCTATACGGAGTTCGCCATTTCCAACGACGGCACCCGCTACATCCTCAACGGCATCTACACCTGCTTCCGCGACGGTAAGCTCACCCTCGTTGCCACCGATGGCCGCCGTCTGGCCCTCTTCGAGAACGAGCTTGAGTTCCCGGAATCTCAGCAGGTAGACATCAACCTGCCCAGCCGCGCCGTAGCTGAAATCCACCGCCTGCTCGGCGACAGTGGCGACGTTCTCGTGCGCATCACCTCCAACCAGGCTTCCTTCGACTTTGGCGACACCCTGCTGGTCACCAAGCTCATCGACGGCAATTACCCGAACTACCGTCAGGTAATCCCCAGCCGCCGCAACGAGCGCATCATCATGCCCGCGGCCGAGCTCAACGAGACCGTGCGCCGCGTATCGCTCCTTTCCGCCGAGAAGGCCAACACCGTGCGATTCCGCTTCGCTCCCGGCGTGATGGAGGTTCAGTCCAGCGCCGTCAACCTGGGCGAGGCTAACGAAGAAATGCCCATCGACTACGACGGCCGCGAAATCGCCATCACTTTCAATGCCGACTTCATTCTGGCTCCGCTGAAGGCTGTGGGCGATGGCGAAGTAGCCCTCGACCTCATCGACTCCTCCAGCCCCGGCGTCATGCGCGTGGCAGATGAGTTCCTCTATGTGCTCATGCCCATGCACCTGAGCTAAAGGGCGGCACCGCAACCCACCGGACAGTTTTTCATAATACAGGGGTTCGGGGGAGAGATGGGAATCAACTTCCCGCCTCTCCCCCACATTTTTTTAGGGTATTCTGCTCCCGCCGGTATAAAAAGAACCGGGAGCGGTCCTCTCTCTCCGCTCCCGGTTAATGGGGTAGTTGTCTCTCTCTGTCTGTTACACCCCGGGCTTACTCTGCCCAGGACCAAATGATTCGCTTTTCCACCGTGGGGGCAATGGCCGCACCCACAGGGCAATTCCTCACCGCAGCCTCGAGCACAGCGCGTTCTGCCTGCGTAGTCGGACGCGATACGGTAATGTGAAAGTTCAGAGCACTTATACCGTTCTTACCTTCCTCATAACCGGCTGATATGCTGATACCCGTGGTATCTATCCCGCGGCGGGCACCCACAAAGGCCATCATGCTGCTCATACAGGATGCTACGGCTGCTGCCAGTAGCTGAGCCGGCGAGGGTAGCTCACCCAACCCTCCTACAGCGGTACCCACATCTGTGGTGAATGTTACTGTTCCCTGCGGGAATTCGCTCCTGCAACGCATGTTGCCCTCGTGTACGGTGGTAGACGTATAATTGCTCATTGTTATGGTTTCCTTTCTATCCGTTATTCGGAACGATTCCAAATTACCACACTTCATCACACCTGTCAACTATAATTTCTACTATTTCGGCAGGAAATACGAAATTTATTTACAATTTACCAAATTCGCACCTCAAAAAACTCGTCATAGAGCAATTTGTGGAGCTGTATGGCGAACCGAAGGTGAGCGGAATTTAATAAGCCCGCACTTGTGCGGGCGGCAGAGCATTAGCCCAGAGCAAGCGAGCGGAAGCTCGCGCAGCTCTGGGTAAAGAGAAAAAATAATCAAAGCCCCGCAGAAGTGCGGGGCGACGGAAAAGCGTGTTATAACCGTATGAGGTTATTTATGACCGGCTCCTGCTCTTTTGGTTCAAGATCCGTGCATTTCTAAGCAAAACTCCTCCGTCACCCCGCAAGTCTGCGGGGTTCTCTTTTCTTTTTTATCCCTACCACAGGTTCCGTTCGCGTTGCTCACTACACCTGTGGCTACTTCTCTGTCGCCCGCTGCACGGGCTTAAATCCCTACGCTCGCAGCTCGACAAACTACAATTTGCTGCACTGCGAGCTTGCGAGCCGAATGTTCAATTTCAAAATCCAAAATTCAAAATCCAACTTTTCAACGGCCTTCGGCCGGGTGAAAAGCGGGCTTTGCCCGCGGTGAAGAACCGGCTGCGCACGGTGGTGAAGAATGCGCTGCGCGCAGAGTGAAGACCAAGGCTGACGCCTTGGGGATAGGTGGACAAGCTCCAATTTGTGGAGGTCCCCAAATTGTAGATTACCTCATCATTTTCCCTTTTCATCGTCCCACAGTACAACATGCAGGCGGTCGCCCAGTCGTACACGGTGCTGTAGGCAGAGCTCGGCCACGGCTGGGCGGGCAGCTGTCAAATCGGCTCGGGTTGCGGCGCAGGGCATGAGGATAATTCGCTGCTGCGGCAGGTTCAGGGCAGCAATGGCGGGCCAGTCCTCCTCGCTGCTGACCACAAACTTAAACCAGGCGCGCCCTGTAGCGACAAAGGCGGCCAGAGCCGAGGGGCAGATGGCCTGCTCTGCGCTATTGCCGGAGTGAGCCAACTTGGGGGATACATTCCACTGGTTCACACGCTCCGCCAGTGCGGGGGTAGGGGGCAGAGTGCCGTTGGTCTCGATTTCCACATGCATGTCAGCCGGCAGCAGGGCGAGCAGTTGCTCTATGTCAGCCGCCTGCAGCAGCGGCTCGCCACCGGTAATCACCAGCGAGGAGCAGTCGTAGCTGAGCACGCGGTCAGCCACCCCGGCTGCACTCAATTCACAGCCGGACAGCCAGCTGTAGCGCGTATCGCACCAGCTGCAGTGCAGATTGCAGCCCGCCAACCTCAGGAATACCGCCGGTGTGCCGGTGCGGGGGCCTTCCCCCTGCAGGGAATAAAATATCTCGGGCTCGGATTTCAGGCGTGCAATATTCATGGCTTTGTGCTATACTGTGGCGGTACAACAGGGTTCATACCAGAACCGAGCCGTTGCGTCAATCGCTTTTTTCACTGAATATCACGTTTTTATCATGAGTTCCCCCGCACCATACCGAGTTCTGTTCGTCTGTCTGGGCAATATCTGCCGCAGCCCCGCTGCCGAAATTATCTTCAATGCCGTAGCGGCAGAGGAGGGATTGACCGCTCTGGTTCAGGCAGACTCCTGCGGCACGGCCTCGTACCATACCGGCAGCCGCCCCGACCGCCGCATGCTTTCAGCGCTGGAGCGCGCGGGTTACAGCTACGGCGGCCACCGTGCCCGCACCTTCCGCCGGGCAGATTTCAGCGAGTTCGACCTCATTGTACCGCAGGATGAATACAATGAGCAGGACATCCTTTCCCTCTCCCGCAACAGTGCAGATGCCGCCCGCGTGCGCGGCATGTGGCAGTGGTTTGCCGAGAACGAACGGGAGCGCTCCGTTCCCGACCCCTATTACGGCGGGGCGGAGGGCTTCGATGCCGTGGTGGCACTCCTGACCCGCAGCATGAGAAAACTGGTCGCTGAGCTGAAAGATAAGCTCATTCAGGCCTGACAAGTAGGGAATTGATACTTTGTTTTGGGCAAAAATGTCGATTTTACTTGCATGAACAGCCCGAAAAGGCTAGAATGCACAGTACAGGAAAGGAGACGATGATGAGGAAACCCACAGTATTTGCGATTCTGATTTCACTGGCAAGCGGTGCCCTGTTGGTGACGTGTACGCAGCGCTATGGTTCGGTAGCGCAGGAATCGGTTGCCGAAACCCTGACATCCGACGTCATCGCCGTGACCCCCTGTATACCGGGTTTCCTGCTGGAGCCGGAGCAGATTCACCCGCTGAGCCCGGGCGAGACTCGCCACCTGCGCACCATCCTGCGCCATGGCGAAATGCGCGTGGTACACGAGAGCCACTACCGCGACAATAATCCCGGGCTGCGGGAGGATATGGTCAAGGGCGTGTTCTACCTCTACGGCAGCAATTACCAGTGCCTGGGCGGTCGCGTGGAGGGCGACAAGGTACTGATGGACGACATTGAACTTTCAGAGGACGACAGTCGCGACCTGTACCGCCTGCTGCTGCCCCACCTGCGCAAGGTGGTGGATATACGCCCATGAGCCTGAGCCGCCAGTTTGCCGCTGCCCTGTTGCTCCTTACCCTGAGCGCCTGCCAGCAGCAGCCCCCGCCACCGGAGGGGATTTACCCCGTGCCCGATACCTCATTCGTAGGGCGGCGCCTGCAGCAACGCCTGACAACCGAACAGGCAGATGTAGCAGTGATTTTCATCGGCGGTTTTTCGGAACAGGTGCTTACCCACCTGCGCCGTGTGTATGAGTGCATGCCGCCGCTGCCCACTCAGGGCAAACAGGTGCGCGCCTTCTATGCCTGGGATGGCGGGCGCGGTTGCCTGTTCTTCCACAGTACCTCGCTCATTCAGCGGGATTTACGCGCCTTTCTACAGGCAAACCCGGGTGCTGACCTCGTGTTTGTGGGGCACAGTTACGGCGGCTCAGCCGTCATGGATGTGCTGCGCCACCTCAACACCCCGCACGGGCGAACCGTGGTGGTCACGCTCGATGCCGTGAGCTGCCGCGAGCGCTCCCACCCGCGCGAACGCGCCGAGGGGGTGGACTACTGGGTGAATGTCTACTGCGAACCCTACCGGCATTTCAAGGATTTAGCGGCGGCTGTGGGCGGGCCCTGGCGCGAGTGCGAGCAGGCCGACCTCAACATCGCGTTCAGCGGGAAAGAGCGTGACCGCGCCGACCGCCGCTACCAGCATGCCCAGCCCCTGCCCCTGTTCGAAGATCGTGCACCCGGGCAGATTTACTCGGCCTACGAGCACATGGTCAGCGCCTGCAATCGCCTGCATGTGGGCCTCAAGAAGAAATAAGCCTGTAACTCCCGAAACATCATGAGTAACGTCCCCCCTTGGCAACGCCTGCAAGAGAGTGCCGCCGAACTGGAGCAGCTCCGCCCCGATTGTCGTGGCACCGTGCACCCGCTGGCGGTGGTGGACGGCGTGCTGGAACTGGGCGAAGGCTCTGTGGTGAAAGCCGGTACCGTCATCGAAGGGCATGTGCGCATAGGCCGCAACTGCTCCATCGGGCCGAATGCCTACCTGCGCGGCCACGTGAGCGTGGGTGACAACTGCGTGCTCGGCAATGCCGTGGAAGTCAAGAACAGCCTGCTGGGCAATAAGGTATTCATATCGCACCTCACCTACGTGGGCGACTCGGTGATTGAGAACGACGTGAATGTGGGCGGTGGCTGCATCTTCAGCAATTTCCGGCACGACGCCGGCGAAATCCGCATGCCCTGGCAAGGCGAACTCTGCCCCACCGGAACCAATAAACTGGGCTGTTATGTCGGCGACCACTGCCGCATAGGCTGCAAATGCGTTATTCTGCCCGGCCGAGTACTGCCCGCAAACACCCAAACCTACCCGGGTACTGTATACAAGGGCTAATCTTGCATTCACTGCTCTCCAATCAAGTTTGAACCATTTTTACTTGGTTCTTTTTTCTGTGTTTCTGTAGTATATAGAAAATCATGTATAGTGAGCGAATTTTCTATTCGCTGCCTCCAAAAATTGACTATTTCTTCAGGGTCTTGAGAGATGATACCTTTTTTATCGTTTGGAAAAATTATTTCTTGGCCATCGCTAGCAAAAAACAGAGCTTCGGCCAACTGATCATCATCGAGCTCTTTAGCATAATCCAGCATCCTCTCATTAATGATCTCATGAAAAGGCGAAGTTTTTCCATACCCCCACAACAGAAATGATGAGCCAAGCGCATACGAATAAGCTCTCTTTACGATTTCTTCAGCATCATTTTCCGACTCACATTCGGCAACACGGCGTAAATATTCTATAGATACACATACGGCATTTCTGTAAGTTTCGTCAGGGAAAGTGGCCGGCATGATAACCTCATCTACAGTATTACAAAATAGATTCTTGTATGCCATATCTGATATTTCTGAACCATACATGGATTTTAATTCGATATAGGTTTCATTATCTTGCCAAATATGGTGTGCTAACAGAGCATCCAGAAGAGCCCTATCAATGCACCATTCACTTTCTGATTGTTTTTCTTCCATTTCTCGTTTTATGTTATATCTAAGGCTTGGAAAGGCGGCGCTGAACTCCTTATTTTTCAGTAGCTCCCCCATCAAGATACAACCCACATCCCTCTCATGCTTGTGTACAAAATTATTTACTCCTATTTCTCGCATGCTACCGGACATAATAAACATCAATAAAACAGCATTATGTTTTCGATTTACAACAAAATTCCTAAAATTTAGCGAATTCGGAATATTGTCAAAACGGATTTTGATATCATTAAACTTTTTATCCTCGAGTTCTAATATCGGCTTTTTATCTTCCGATAAACAAAGCGTAATGACCCTCTCAATTCCTATTACTAAGAAGAGTAAAATAATCAGTTTTTTTAAACATAGTAACAAATAATTAGTTCGTGCAACATTTTGAGCTTTTTGATATTAATTCTTCTATAGCGATAGAATACATTTCGGGAAGTTCGTCTAAATGTATTTTAAACATATGAAATCCACTCGGATAATATATATATCCTGCACACGATTGTGCTTTTATTCGACAATACTGAATTATAATATAATTCCACATTAAATTCCTTGTACCATTTTCTGTGGTTTTTATCGCAAATAAAATCACATTCTCCCAAAACATCAGATATGCTTTCAGGTCTATTCAAATAACTCCGATATATATTTAATCCTGCATTTTCCTGCAACCTGTCTCTACCCAACCACCTACCGACCGTAGGATTGTAATATCTGTAGTTGTAGTACACTAGTGATAACTCTGCGTCGTAAAACTCACTGCTCCATTGAACGGGCTGAGTGAGATCACCCGACATAGTGACAGTACCGTAGGGAGAATAGGTGTAGGAGGTTCGGATGTAGCCGTGCTGGCCGTAGATTTCGCAGATGTTTTTCGTCAAATCCCAGCCATAGGTGTACCATGTGCCATCTTTCTGGATAGCAAGCGGACGAGTGGCTACAGGCTGTGACGGATCCCATGTGATAAGCCACAGGCAGGGATTGTTACTGCGAGTGAGGTCGCAGCAAGCAATCTGGAGGTAGCCTCGGTACAGGAATCGCTGGTGAAGCGTAATGCTCATCGGGCTTGACCAGTCTTTTCCAGAGGTTAATAATCAGCGTTCGCGGGTAATATCGGGCATTGGAGAAACTCATAAAGTACGCCACTTGCCTCCTTTATTCGCACCAACGCGTTCGATGCGTTTATCTTTTTTAAGCATCCTAATATAACTTTGAATCGTTGTTCTGGATTTGCCGCATTTTTCGGCTAATTCGAAAGTAGTTATAGAAGAATCAACCTCTATCAGCTCCAATATCAGCTGTAGCATTTTTTGTTTTGAACTCAACCCAATTTCTGGCTCAGTTTTTGGCTCAGTTTTAGTTTTTGGCTCAGTTTTTGGCTCAGTTTTAGTTTTTGGCTCAGTTTCTGGCTCAGTTTCTGGCTCAGTTTCTGGCTCAGTTTTAGTTTTTGGCTCAATTTCTGGCTCAGTTTTCGGCTTAGCTGTAAATGAGCTTAATATACTCAACATCTCAAAGCCTTCACGACAGGGTATTTCTATAAGGAAGTATGAACGTTCTTCATCAGTTTCTATACGGGCTTCAGTAGAGCCATTGCGCCGCAGTTCTTCCTGTATTGTGGGAATACCTGTCGCTCTGCCTTCAGAGAGCTCTAATTCCTTGAGGAAATCCCCCAAGCGTCTGTTGCGATATCGGCGTGCTTTGAGACTGCGAGCGCGTTTAATGGCATCCATGCTTATTGAACGATCCGGCCCAGAATAGCTTAAAATTGATATTACACTCGGTTCAATACGAATTTCAACAGGTTCGCGTTCTTTGTAATTTCGATGATAGAGAGCATTTACTACAGCCTCTTCGAGAGCCTGATAAGGATAGTTAAAATATTTAACAGCTTCTGCTCTATCCTTGAGTTTGATAATGCGTTCTTTGATGACGTTGGTTCTCAAATAATCCAGCGTTGAACGAATCATGAATGGTACCGGCCCGGTAATTTTGGGAATTTCAAACATGTTGTTCGGATTCTGTTCCAAGCCTTCGGGGAAAATAATTATGTCAACCTGAGTATACGGAAAAAACTTTTCCGGTTTTTCACAAAACATCATGGCTGCTACATTTTTAAGCATGCGCCTTTCGGCTGGGCCAGTATATAAATCCATCTTTTCGAGAATCTCTTCTGGCGTATGATTTCTGAAGTCTTTCGCGAGCTTGCTTCCTACTTTCTTCAAGTGTTCAAAAACCAATATCGTTGAAATGTCATCTATGCTTATATCCGGATTTCCCCTATCATCAAATGGGGTTCGATTAGCCATTTCCCTGAGTTCATCTAAAACTTCCCCTTTAGCCGCAATAGTACTGCTACCCGATCTTATATACCACTGAGTTTTAGAGTTCTTTTTATCACTTACATTTTCTCTTACATCGTAGGGGCGATTCACGCCAGCCGGAACCCATATCACCAGAATAAACTTCCCATCTACTTCCTCAACGGATGTTCGAGGCATATAATATGGATTGATTTTATTGTTAAAACCAACCATTTCTTTATGAATTGAGTCGATTTTAGATGCTGGAATACCTTTGACGGGACGCTTAGCTACACCATTATCTTCTTCCACTCCTACAATAATATATCCTCCGCCGATATTGTCAAAGTCATTGGCAAACGCGCAAATACTGCGATAGATGGTATCCGGATTCCACCCAGTTTTAAATTCTATACGATTTCCTTCTACCTTTTGCTTACGAAGAAGATCTTCTATGTTAATAGGTAAGGCCATAGATTTTAATTATCGTTATAATTGTTCGACTCTACTCATTCATTGTGATGGAGACCATGATTCTCACCTCTCAGAGGAAACTGGTAAACCGTTTCCGACCTGACATGTCCTTGTCTCATTATGCCAGAAATCATGGTGTAAGTCAAACTGTATGCGCGTTATTGCAAAATAAGTGCAAGTTGTAAAATCAAATGCGACACCGGAGCACCTCTGAAAAGTCCACCCAAAAGTGTCCAAACAGCCCAGCCCGGATGGGGGGGGGGAAGGACGCTGGGCGCGCCACTCGCATGGGTAACACTTTAGTTCAACTACATAGGTTACACTTTTGCGCGTAAGTTTTGTATCATTATATTTGCTATGATGCAAGTCTAATGTGCCGCGCGTCGGCTTTGTGCCGTAGCACGAGCCCGTAGGGCGAGGTGCGGAGGTGCAAAGCCGACGCGCGGAGCGTCGATGGGGAGGTAACGGCGTTAAAACTCTTTGATGTAGGCTTTTTGTTTACGCCTGGCATGGATGATTCTCTGTCTGCAGCCTTTTGCTAATTGAGGCGTAAATGTTTCAGCTTCCTCATCTATGATGCCTAGTAGGTGTTCGCAAAACCATGCTTCATATCGCCTCTTGCCTATGCTTTTAAGCCCTATTCTTTCCCCTCTCAACGCCTCCGAAAGGAAGTAGTCCATGCTGTGCCATTTCAGGTCACCATGCTTGTCTATCTTTCTTGTTTGCATATTACCATAGTCATAGTCCACAAGGCTGTTTGTATAGACCCGGGGGCTTTTTCGGTAGTGTTGAGCTGGAGTGTCCCCGTTCAATGCCTGATGCGGTCGTATGGTATTAAACTCATGCACCCATTCATCCATCTCTGTTTGAGTATCTGCCCTTTCTGCCTGCAATTCACTTTTCATATCCTTGTGCATCCGCTCATGGGCTCCATTATCTTGGAGACACCCCACACGACCACGATTAGGCTCTATGCCCAGCCTAATTCACCATGCGGACAGCTTGCTCAACCCAAGCAATGCCTGAGTACATGCAAACGGCGAGCCATTATCACTTCGTATTGATTTTGGCAATCCGTAACGCTCAAATACCTTTATCATGGCTTGCCGTACGCTCTCTTCCTTTGAGTCAGGAAGGAGTGTTACCCCTAAGATGAAACGGCTTTTTGCGTCTCGTATTGTCAAAGGGTAACACTTTCTTTCCCCATCTTTTACCTCCACCACCCCTTAAAATCGATTGTCCATTCATCATTTACTTGCAGGTCAGCCCCCATCTTGAACAAGACGCAAATTATCAAGTCTGGGTATGCGCTTACGGCGCAGGTTGATAAGGCCAGCCTGCCTCAATACTCGATGAATAGTCGTGCGCCCGGGCAGAGGTGAAATGTGTTCTCTTTTCAAAATTGCACGTATTTTATCTGCTCCCCAATGCTTGTGGGCAACACGAACGCTGACTATGCGTAATAGTACCTTCTCAGATAGTTTAGTTGGTTGATTTACAGGCCTCCGGCTTTGATCCATCAACCCCGAATCGCCATCTTTTTCATACCTTCTGAGCCATTTATATCCTGTTTTTCGACTGATGTTAAATGACCGACACGCTTCAGCCATAGAAATCTCCGGCTGACTTACAAGTTTTATGAACTCGCTTCTCATTTGATTACTACTTTTGATGTTCCATGGCATAAAGTCATTATGCCATATGTCTCTCCAAAAGTGTAACCTATGTCTTGGTACTTGTGTTACCTATGTGGTGGTACTTTTCTGTTACCTTTGTCTTGGGTGCGTACCCTGTCTTAAAATTAGGCGCCATTATAAGTCCTTTTGGCTGCAAAACGGGGTTAAAATGGATGCATAATCAGCCCTGGAAGTCCGGTTTGCGTTATGAGTTACGGTTTTATAAGTTGCTGAAATCAAGGCATGAAAAAAGCGGGTGTAACCTTATAAGTTACACCCGCTAAGTAGCCTTTTTGTGACTGTGATTTTTAGCAACTCTAAAAGATTTTATATAAACATGTTGCGAAAATTGATGCCATTTTCTGAAAATTGCCCCGAAATTTGCCATATCTCATAACGGGTTGTGATTGATTTCAGAAAATGTTTGTTGTTAATGCTTTGCGTTTTTTGTTAACGTTAAGTGGTCCGTACTGTTCCTGCTTAATACATCCGACAAAATCAGAAATACCTACCCTTCATACTCCTCAGTTAGAAAGCTACCGGCTATAAAATCGCAAGCTATATCTTCCGTTTAGCTCTTGCTCACACAAACTTGATAGTTATGTTCCTTACAGATTACAATCAAAATTCATTCAACTTTTCTACTAAATGGAGAAATCTGTATTTACATTTTTATTATATATAACTTCTCCTGTATTCATGTCCACACAATAAATGACAGCTGTATCTGGAAGATATCTATGCAAATAATCAATTTCATTCGTGTTTTTGTTGACAAAGAAAACATCTATGGCGCCGCCTCCATTTTTCATTTCATAGCAATATGCAAAATAATTACTGTTACTGCATTCTATAATCGCATCTGGTTCTACGTCAATCGGTAAATTTATGCGCGAAATTTGGCTATGTTTTACATGGGTGTCATGTTTTACACTATATGGCATCTTAGCACGAGAAACAACTTCGTGTAGTAAAAGTTTTTGTTTTGTGCCATGGAATGGGTAGTACGAAAGCGACGGTAAGGAGGTGCAGCTGTATATGAATGTACATAAAATTAAAAGGAAGTATTTATAGTGTTTCATGAGTGACTTATAATTAGTGTTAATTCGTAATTTATATGGAGCTGCTCTTAACTTTGGAAAGCCAGCCTAGACACACTTTCACTTATTATGCAGTTTATGTGTGGATTGTCAATTCTCAAATTTTGTGCATTGCCATCCCATAAATCGTGTAGGAAACAGCAAGATTGGGGTGCTGATGACTACAAAAAACACCAGATGACAAAAATGGTGTTTTGGAATTGCCCGATTACAACTCATAATCGGGGTGTGAAAAAACAAACCCAAAACACCACAGGGAGATTAACAGTATTAGGACAGTTTTGCAAGCTTATTCCGAAATATTGCCTTGCAAATGTATGCGCCGCATTGCCTAAAACTTCGTAAATCCTAAATCGCACCTCAAATTTGGGCTTCACTTTACGTTATCAGTGTGCTATAATACGCGCAACACCGAGTGTTCCACACGTTAACTCACTACGATTTATGACGCCGAAACACATTGTTGCCGTTATCGACTACGGCTCACAGTACACGCAGCTCATCGTGCGCCGAGTGCGCGAGCTGGGCTTCCTGGCCAAGCTATATGCGCTGGAGGACCTGCAGGAAATCAGCAATCCCGGAGCCATCATCCTTTCCGGTGGTCCCCGCAGCACCTCCGAGCCCGATGCCCCCGATATTGACTTCGAGTGGCTGACCTCCTTCAACGTACCGATACTGGGCGTATGCTACGGCATGCAGTTGCTCAACATCAAGACCGGCGGCACCGTTCGCAGCAGCAACAAGCGCGAGTACGGCCCCGCCGCCCTGATTCCCGAGAAACTCGAGGGTCTGTACGCCGATATGTCCCCCTCCTCTCAGGTATGGATGAGCCACTCCGACACCGTGGACCACCTGGCCGACAACTGCAAGGTGATTGCCCGCAACAGCGACGGCGTGCCCGTATCCCTGCAGTGGGGCGACTCGATGTTCGGTATTCAGTTCCACCCCGAGGTTACTCACTCCCACGAGGGGCGCACCATCCTGAAGAACTTCCTCTCCCACGCCAAAGAGCTCGCCCCCTTCGACATCGGCGACTTCAAGCGTGAACTCATCGAGGACATCCGCGCCAAGGTGGGCGACAAACAGGTGGTTTGCGGTGTATCCGGCGGTGTGGACAGCACCGTGCTCGCCGTGCTCCTGCACGAGGCCGGCGTGAATGTACGCTGCATCTTTGTGGACAACGGCCTGCTGCGTAAGGACGAGGCAAAGGAAGTTCAGGCCAACTTCGAGCGCATGGGCGTGAAGATTGAGACCGTGGACGCCAGCGAGCGATTCCTGGCTGCACTGGCCGGCGAGACTGCCCCCGAGAAGAAGCGCCGCATTATCGGCAACCTCTTCATCGACGTGTTCTGGGACGCCGTGGGCGATGCCGAAATGCTGGCTCAGGGCACCCTGTACCCCGACGTGATTGAGAGCGCCAGTAACGCCAAGAGCAAGGCCTCTGTCATCAAGACCCACCACAACCGCGTGGAGCGCGTGCTCAAGATGCAGGAGGAGGGCAAGGTTATCGAGCCGCTCGCCTTCCTGTTCAAGGATGAGGTTCGTGAGCTGGGTGCCTCCATGGGCATTTCCCACGACATTCTGTGGCGCCACCCCTTCCCGGGTCCCGGTCTGGCCGTGCGCTGCCCCGGCGAGGTGACCAAGGAGCGCCTCGACATCATCCGCGAGTGCGACGCCATCTTCATCGGCACCCTGCGCAAGTGGGATTGGTACGACAAGTGCTGGCAGGCCTATGCCGGTCTCATTCCCGTGAAGACCGTGGGCGTGAAGGGCGACGAGCGTTCCTACGAGTTCGCCACCAACCTGCGCGCCATCGTGTCCGAGGACGCCATGACCGCCGACTGGGTACAGCTGCCCTACGACCTGCTGCGCGAGGCCTCCAACCGCATTCTCAACGAGGTGAAGGGCATCAACCGCGTGCTGTTCGATATCAGCACCAAGCCCCCGGCATCCATCGAGTGGGAGTAAAGGGATTGACGATTGACGAATTTCAAGTCAGGCGCGCTGCCGCACACGTACAGTAGGCAATACCTGACATCGTCCCCCTGAAAAAAATCAGAGCCCTGTTTTTGCGGGGCTCTGATTTTTTTCTGTTTTACGGTTCAGCATGGATAACGGCCGATGCTGACAGGCCATATACCTGCGGTTCATACATGAGCAACCCCTGCGCGGGCGGAGCGGTGGCTCTGCCGGCAAACTTCACGCGGGCGTAGTATGTCATTTGCAGCGGCTCATGACCGAAACGGCGGGTACGGAAACTGCGCACGCTGTGCGGCAGATATTCCCTGTGGTCGAAATATTCGCGCCATGGCAGGAAGGAAAGCCCTGCGGCCTGTGACGGCACATTGGGGTTGATAGCCTCCATACAGGCAGGCAGGTAGTCCTCCAGCGCCACATACTGCGCCCGGCTGTTGCTACCGCGGCAGGTAAGAGTAACACGCACCACATCCCCCACGCGGAATGCATCGGCCTCGTGCCATACACCATCTGTCCCGCATTTCTCGTACCGTCGGGTAAGTTGCAACCCCTTATCCGCCACACCGGGGAAATCAGTCTGCTGCGGCAGAGCCTTTGCACGCAGGCTGATGAATGCCGTACCGTCCACAGCCGTAAGGGTAGCAGCCTGCTCAGCGCTGAGGGTGACCGGGGTGCACCCGAGTGTGAGCTCATGCCCGTCGGCAGTTGCGAGTGTAGCGCTTGTTTCGCGCTCAGCCACCGTGAGCCGGTACTCATGCAGCGCGATAAACACCCAGCCGCTGTCCCAGGTGGAAAGACGTTCCGTCCCCGCCGCCACGTGCTGCAGCCACCGCATGAACGCCGGGTAATGGTCACGCTTACCGCTGCGCAGCTCTGAAATCAACTTCAGGCAGGAGCCGGCATACCTGCTGCGGAATCCGCCATGCACCGGTGCAGCACCGGCGGCAATCTCTGCCAGAGCGGCATCCTGAATCACATTATCATGGCAGGCACGCCCCACAGCATAGCGGGTGAACACACTCTTTTCCTTCTGATTGTCCAGCTCCCTGAGAAGATAGGCCCGCAGGCGCTCCATGGCTCCGGGCGGCAACTCGTAGCCCAGTTCCCCGGCAAAAGTCATGACCAGGGCTGCGTGAGCCGAGGCCCAGTAACAGCTCTCGCCACCATCCCAATATCTCAGGCCGCCGTCAGGCTGCTGACGGCTCAGCAGCACGGCCAGCGTATTCTGCACCACCTCACGTACCTCGGCGGCAGTCTTCTGCCGCATGCTGACATCATACGCCGCCAGACGCTCATGCAGCAACCAGGGCAGCAGATTCGATGAGAGTTGCTCCGTGCAACCATAGGGGTAATTGAGCGCGAAGTTCAAACAGTGCTGCAACTGCAGCAGCGGGTCAGCGCTCACCACCACCTCCACCTGCAGATGCCGCCCCCGCCGCAGCTCCGGCGCCAACAGCTCCACCACCCGCAGGGGAGCATCCCCCGCGCGCAAGCGCAGGCGGTGAATCTCCTGCAGCAGCGGAGCCGGGAAACGCAGCGGGAAAGCCCCCTGCACCGCATCGCCGCCATTGCTCCCCACGGCCTGCCATTGCAGCGTACACTCACCCTCAGCCAAGGCGGTGTAATCAAAGTACAGGGTTGCACTCTGCCCGTCTGCCAGAGCAACCTGCTGAGCCTTCTCGCAACCCTGCAACGTGACAGACCAGCTCCCCCCGCTCCCGCTGTTGTTGGTGATAGTGACCGGCAGGCGCAGGGAATCGCCCACACTCATGAAATGCGGTGTACCGGGAGTGAGCATGAGGGGCTGAACCACAGTAAGCGCAGCCTCACCGCTGCCGGCGCTCTTACCGTCCCGCCCCAGCACCACAGCTATCACGCGGTAAGTTGTCAAGGAATCCGGCAGCGTGAGCCCGGCACGGAACCGCCCCTCGGCATCGGTGCGCAACTCCGGTAACCAAAGCGGAGTGGGGGTAAAATCGCGGCGCAGGCGGTAGTCACGCACATTCCCCCGGCCGTCCCCCGCATCCTCCCACAGAGCATCAACCTCTGCCAGAGCCGGTGCACGGAAAACTGAACCGGCGCTGTTGAAATACCTATGTGCACGTACTCCGTTCCACCCCGGAAACCCGGGTAGCGTGTAATAATTCATGGCCTCAGCAGCAGACCTTTGCATGAATGGCAGCGTACTCAGCAACAAATCCTCCTCTGCGGAGCCGGCAAAGCTCATTTCAGTTAGAGCGGCCCACCCGAAAATCCCCGTGGAAAATGCCGCCACAGGGTCCGGCAGGGTATACGAACTCAGGGAGAGCATGCCGGCATCGACCACATACAGGCAGAGCTCGGCATGAGCCGCCGGAGCCCCGCCGGGTAACAGTACGCGCCCGGCCAGTTCCACACGGCTGCCCGGGGCATGTACCTGCTGCGGCAACGCCCACTCCACGTGCAGTGCGGCAACGGTATAGGGAAGCGTTGTTCTGAAATGCAGCGCCTCAGTCTCGCTATAGCACCCATCTTTCCTCACCGGCAATACCAGCCGCCCCAGCACCTGACCGCCAATCCCCTGCGGCACAGGCAGCTTAAGCTGACGGGCACCCGCCTGAACCGGCACCGTACACACCCGGCAGGAGTGCGAATCCTGCATCACCAGCACGGCTGTACCATCGCAGCTGAAATCCACCGGCACCACCGGGCAGCCATCCTGAATCTCAGCCGGCACCTCGGGGCAGTCGAGCGGCCGCTCATTCAGGTACGTTCTGTTCCCCGAATGGACTATGTCACTCCCACGCACGATACGCCCCGCCGAATCCCTGCCCTGTATGTTCAGGGTAAAGGATGAAGGCGGAGAACAGGGGGCACCCTCACGCTGCATGCGATTCATAAACTCGCGGATAATCGGCTTGAAATTTGTCTGCACGCCCTCCCGGCAATGAGCAGGCACCATCACCTGCTGCCGGTGAATGCAGCTCATGCGGCGCTCATACAGCAGCAGGCCGCCGGGCAGCTGCCTGCTCTCGTAAACAGGCGCATATAATTTGAGCTCCAGCTCCTGCGGCTGTTCCGGCGGGATATCCCCCTTTTCATCGGTCTTGAACAGACGAATAACAGGCTCCCGGCTGTAGGAACAGGAAACAGAAATACCGAAATCTGCCGGGTGCAACTCCAGATGTTCATCGAATGCCACGTACTCCTGCCGTTCATTGCACACGCTCCCTCTCACCCGCAGAGAGGTCCACTGCCCCTCCTCCCATTCGGGCTCAGGAATGACGGGAATCTCCAGCGTGGCACATCCGGCGGCATCCGTCAGCAGCTCCGACGTTCTCTCCTCCGTCCCCTGACTTACCTCGACCTTCAGGCGTCCATGAACCAGCGGCATACCATCATACTGCAGCGCCTGAACTTTCAGCGTGGCCAGCTCCGGGCGCACCGGTTCCGCCGTCAGTTCAGTCTTCAGATAAAAAGAATCGCGGCGGAACACCTCACAGTACAGTTGGTGAGTATACTCCGCATCATCCTGCTCGCTGCGCACCTCCACCAGCCACTCCCCCACAGCCGCAGCGGCATCCTCGGGCAGCTTCCACTCCAGCCCGAAAGCACCGTACTCATTGAGCGGTACTGTATGCTCCGCAAACACCTTTTCATTGTATTTCACACAGAGCTGTACCTCCTGCCCATGCGGCAATTCTAAATCTCCCCCCTCACCTGACCGGCGCAGGGCTCCGCGCAGGTGCACCACATCCCCGGGGCGGTAGAGCTCACGGTCGGTGAAAACATGCACAAAACCACGCGACAAATCATCTGTACCTGAATAAACACTGCTGAACACCGGGATATAGTCATCGCCGCTATGAATCAGCAGGGTGTCTGAGAACGTACAATTACCCGGCTGTTCTGCCAACCCATTGCTCAGCTCATACGATTGCAGACATTCAATGGAATCATCGGGCCTGTGTCTGTAGTGGTTGATTGAACCGCTCTCCACCGGGGAACCATCGCTCAGGCGGGTAACCAGTACCCGCGCCTCACCCAGACGGACAGCCCTCAAATCCGTGAGCATCACCACACAGCAGATTTCCGCATCGGCAGAGGCGGGGTCCGCCCCCAGAGCCCGCAAAGCCTGCTGCTGAGCGGCCCCGGCCTTCGCTTTCAGCGTAAGCAGGTACATACCCGGCTTGCTACCGAAACCGGGCACCTCATCCAGCGGCAAATCCTGCTCCGCTATGCTCAGCGGGTCCTCGCCCTCGGGTACGGCAAATTCCTTTTCCTCCCCGAGCAGAGATTGTACCTCACCGGGTATATCGTGTCCGCGGTTCAGGTCATCCTTCACAAGGACATACTGCCGGGCATCCAACCGGGCTGCCCGCACAACCACTGTATCGGCACCGACACAGCTGAACTTCAGCCGGTGCGGTCCATGCAGCGGCACGCGTATGGGGGAATCTCCCACCTCAGGCAGAGAAGGACTGAGCGGGTTCAGCACCACCGGCAACACACAATCCTGTGCCATGAGCAAACCACCCGCTGCAGTAATACCGCCCTTCACCGTCAGCTGCAGCGGCAGGGGTAGCTGCTGCGCACCATCCACCCATATATCGACACTCATCGTGCGATGGACAAACGCCCCCACATACCCCGAATGCCTGTCTTTCCACGGCAGCTTAACCCGCTCCGGCGCAGGCTCAAACGTCAGGCGCAACTTCTGATTACCCACCTGCAGCTCCCGGCTCAATCCATCTGCCGATGCCGTAGCCGCCACTCCGTTGCTCTCCACATGCAGGTGGCGGAAAATCTCCGCTGCTGTCTCTGCCGTCAGTGGGGCGTTGAAAAGCAATTGCAGCAGCAGGCGCTGCCGCCCCTCATGCAGCACCGGCCGGACTTCCGGCAGGCATTGCAGACTGCGCGGGAAAACGAACTCCGGGTTCCCCTCCTTCACCACCAGCCCCTGTGCATTTTCAACCTGCAGCCGGCAACGGCTACCGCTCAGGTCCTCCGTCGGCTCCACTATCACCATACCGGGCACCGGGCTGTCGGGATTCAGGGCAGACAACCCCTCCACGCTGGCAATCCGCCTCAGCAGATGCAGCCACTCGGCCTCCGTCAGATCTCCGGCCCTCACGCAGCGCGCCACTCCCGGCACCTCCCGCAGCGTGCGCCCCGCCTCATCCTTCACTTCGAACCGGTACTTTGTTTCCGGCGCTGTCAGGCAATCAATTTTATCATAGTAAGGCTGTTGTACCGACAGCTTTACCCCGCCCTTCGGCAACCCGCATGACAGTCCGGGCGCCTCGGTCTGCGTCAGTCTGCAGGGTGGGGAGCTGAACTCCACCACCGTCTGCGGCAGCTCCAGCCGCCAGTGAGTTCCCGGTTGTGTACCGGGGGCGAACTCCACCATCAGTCTGTGTTCATTTCCCCACCACAGACGAGGGAACGGCCCCTCCCTGTCACTCGTGAGAACTGCGCTACAGCCATCCTCAGCCGGCTCATTCACCTTCAGTTCTTCACAAACGTCGCCAATAGGCTCTTCAAAATTTACGCTGAGATAGTCCCCTAACTCTTCAACCTCTGCAACAATAACCTTCTTCTCACCTGCCATCACACTCAGCAGACAACTCACCCACACCACCAAAACGCAGAGAGATTTTTTCATAACAGTAACCATGTCTTCACTTTACACCCACTGGCACCGCTTAGCAAGTTAAATTTCCCTCATGCGCCGGCTGAGCTACCATGTTTTCCTACACACCCGGTCTCCGCCCCTTCAATTCCCGAATTTCGGGAATCAGATTCCTGAATTTCGGGAATTGGGGTAGTAATGGGACAGAAAAACGCCCTCGCGGGGAGAACCGGGAGGGCGGGGAAAGAGATGGTGCGCGTGGCGGATATCAGTCATTGCGCACACGCGAGCGCGGCGAGAGCACAATCGGTACACCGGCGGCCTTGATACGCGAGCGAATGGTATTGCGCAGGTACTGGGCGTAGCTGTCGGTTAACAGGCGCTTGTCATTCACAAAAAGCACGTAGGTGGGCACGGGAATGGTGGTGTACTTCTCGTTCACTGCCGTGGTGGCGTAGAAGAGCTTAAGGCGCTTCTTGAGCACGCGGTGCTGGCCGGGCGGGTTCATTTCCATAGCGCGCTGGAGCAGTCGGTTGAGCTCGCCGGTGCCGGGCATGTTGAGGGCCTCCTGACGCACGCGGGCAATGGACTTAAAGATACCCGGCATGCCCTCCCCCAGCTTGGCGGATACGATGGCAATGGGAGCGTAGTCGAGGAAGAACAGGTTCTCGCGAATGTGCTCCTTAACGGCATCCTTGCGGGCGGAGAGCGGAGCCTCGGCACAGTAGAGGTCAAACTTGTTCACCACGATGATACAGGGCTTGCTCTCCTTGGCAATGATGGAGCCGATACGTCTATCCTGCTGAGTGACACCGGCAGACATATCGATGACCAGCAGGCAGATGTCGGAGCGGCGAATGGCCTTCTCGCTGCGCATGGCCGAGAATACCTCGACCGAGGTATCGCGCTTGGAGCGGGGGCGCATGCCGGCGGTGTCGATGAGCACGTAGGGCTGCTCCTCGCGGGTGTAGGGAATGTCGATAGCATCTCGCGTGGTGCCGGCGACCGAGGAAACGATGGTGCGCTTGTCGTTGAGGATAGCGTTCACCAGCGAGGATTTACCGGCATTCGGGCGACCGACGATAGCCACACGAATGGGGGAATCGGCGCTCACTTCCTCGCGGTCGGGTTCATCCTCGGGGGTGGCATCGGCGGCGGCCTCGGCCTTCACCGGGGTGGCACCCAGGCTCTTGAGGTGGCGGTTGAGCTTGTCGGCAAGCTGGGCAAAACCGCGCCCATGAGCGGCAGAGGTGAACACGTAATCGGCAAAGCCCAGACCGGCGAACTCGCCGAGGTTGAGCTCCTGTTTTTCGGTATCGGCCTTGTTGAGCACGAGCATGACCGGCACATCTGCCTTGTGCAGGCGTGCGGCAATCGTCTTGTCGATGGGGGTGAGGTGGTCACGGCAATCGCACACGAACATGATGAGGTCGGCCGCAGCGAGAGCGATGTCGGCCTCCTGCTGCACCTGGGTGGCAAAGCCGTCATCGAGCGTGGAGCCTATACCGCCGGTATCGACCACCAGAGCCTCGTAATCCGTTATGCGGCAGGGAGCGCTCAGGCGGTCACGAGTCACACCGGGTTGGTCATGCACGATGGCAATACGTCGCGCAACCATGCGGTTGAAAATGGCAGATTTGCCGACATTCGGTCGGCCTACAATAGCTATGGTGGGGGAAGACACGGAAAGTTGAAAGTTGGAAGTTAAAGGTTGAAAGTACTGAAATCAGTCGCGATTGGGGCGCTCAGCAGTCGAGCGGATGGGCAGATCCTCTGCCGACTTGGGACGCTCGTAGGGGGTCAGACCAATGGCGCGGATAGCACCGCCGGAGCTCACCAGCTCCACGGGACCGCCCGTACGCTTCATGACCTTGTAGTGACGGCGATTGCCGCGGTTATCCATAATAGCGTAACAGAAATACTCGGGTGTAGCCTGACAGAGCACATGGAGGTTCTGGGCGCTGTCGAGCACAATGCGGGGCTGCATGAAGTTCAGGTACTGCCCCATGTAGCAGGCACCCAGCACCACGCGGCTTTCCACATTGGTCACCTGACCGAACAGGCAGTCCTTGCCCCCCACGCGCAGCAGGCGCACGCTCATGTTCAGACGCTCACCGCGGCTCTGCACGGTGAAGTTACGCACCGTACCGCCGTTGGCCAGCAGGAAGGATGCACGGTTAGAACTGTAGGTGGTCTGCATGTCGGGCATGCGCACCGTCGCCACGACCTTGTAGGTGCCATCCCGCCCCAGATTGTAGTACGGGCGCAGGTTAGCCGTCACCGTGCGGGATGAACCGGCAGGCACCTCCAGTCGGGGGAAATTGGGAATGACATTCGGGGAAATGGGCTGGTGCTCACCGCCACGAGTCACCGTGAAGTGCAACCAGCTGCGACCGGGGGAGTTCACCAGCGACACTGTGCGGTCGGTAAAGTTCTCAATCTTAACCTGCAGGGCAACATTCTCGCCCACCAGGAATTCCTTTCGCACCGGCTGCACACGTACTTCGACCTGAGCGGCGGCCTGACCGGCCAGTATCAGGCAGAGGGCTGCCAGTATCATGCTTATGATGTTTTTCATGGTTACAGTTTTGTTGTTGGGGTTCAGTCTGATTTTTTCGGTATGGGAAGAACAATACGGAAACCGCGGCTCACATCGCGCGCGGCAAGGTCGGGCTCAGCAGCAAACCACTCCCGCCCGGTCGGGGGGAACAGCAGTTGCCCCTCGGTGTACAGCGTATCTGCCGGGCGCCTGGTGGCGGACCACTCCTCGGGCAGAGCCGTGTCGACCTCGGCATGCTCGCGCGCAGCAGCCAGAACCGCAGCAGTGGGCAATTCCCCGCCGCTGTAGTTGGCGTAGGCCAGAGCATCCCAGTACGACACGCCGCGCACCGGGCTGCGGCCGGTCAGGATTTCGCCATGCCAGGGCTGCCCGCTGTCGACAGCCTGCAATTGCTGCTGCCACTCCGCAGGGGTGTGACCTGTGTGGGATTCGGGAATCCCTTCATTGATAGCCGCGCGCCGGAATAAATCGGTGACATCGGGATTTTCGTAGGCGGCCAGGAACTTCTGGTACTCCAGTATGCTGACCGGGCGCAGCATAACGCGGCGAGGCCCCTGCTCCGCCTGCACGTACAGATACCGCCCTGTGCGTGCCGGCAGGATTTCACCCTCACCCGGAGCCAACAGTGCACCGCCGAATCCCATCAGCACAACCACCAGAGCCGCTGCAGCCACAACGATGGTACGGCGGCGCAGGCGGCGCTGCTCTGCTTTCTGTCGCACCTTTTTCACCACAGCACCGGTGGTACTGAGATTCTCTACCGAACTGCGGGTCAGTAACGGGGCGGTCTGCTGCTTAATCTCCGCAGCCGTGGATTCGATAAAACTCCACTCCAGATACTGCCCCTCATACCCCTGGCCAATCCACTGCACCAGAGTAGCCACACGCCCCTGCCCGGGGACATTCTGCGGCAGGATGGGCTCGAGTATGGCAGCGAGTGCCTGCATGTGCCCGCCAATGGCGGCAGGGTCGCTCTCACCACAGAGCACCGGGGAGAGAATGCGCACATCATTATCGCCCTTCACAAAAATACTGTGAGCCGTGAGGGGCTCCATGGCTATATTCTGCTGTTCTGCGGCGGCATACATCTGTGCCACCGTGGCAATCACCGCACAGGCCTGAGCCGTACTCAGGCGCATGCCCTTGCGCGCCATCTGCTCCAGGTTTACGCCCGCCGGGCACTCATGCGCCAGGAACCATATCTTGCCCGCCATCTTCGACTCGAGCACTCGGCTCATGCCCGGTAATGTCGCCGTACCACGGGCTCGCACAACATCCAGAAAGTAATCCGCCGCCGCCCGGTCATGCCCGGGGCGCAGCACCTGCACCACCACACCTCGCTCCACATGGCTCTGGCGGGCCAGGTACATGTCGGTCAGTTCACCGCGACCCAGCAGCGCCGTGAGTGTGTAGACACCCAGGCTCGTCGGCAGGTTCTGAAAATCGGGCTCAGTCATGTGCAGAGGTGATTATGATAAAGGGTTAATCCGGGTCAATTTCCTCGATAAAGCGGGAGAAAGGCGTAGCCTCGCCCTCCTCATCACCGGTGGCAGAGTCCGTGGGCTCTACGTCGGCACCATCATCGGGCAACGGCAGGGCATCGTCTGTAAACTCGGGCACCAAACCGTCATCCGGCGCCAGGCCGTCATCGGGCAACAGGTCCGCCCCGCTGTCTATTTGCATGCGCTCTCGGGCATTCCTGGCATCAAGCATCTGCTCATGCAGAATAAGGGCAGACGGGCTGCTCATGCAGTCCAGCGGTTCACCGCGGTAATACAGCTTGGCAGTGTAACCATAGTAGCGGCGGGTTCCGTACACCCCCTGCTCTTCTTCATTGAGAACAGGCAGATTGTATGTGACTATGAGGTTCTCCTCCAGGTGCTCAAAGGTCTGAGTGGGGTTTTCCCACTTCACCTGCGGCGCATAGCTCTCGGAGAACTCAATGCGGCGGTTATTGATGAGCACAAAGAAGCGCACGCGGATGAGGATATCCTCCACCCGCACTTCCTCACCGGGTGCCAGCATAATGGGCAGGCGCATGGTGACGGTGTCGCCGGTGTAGTCATCGTAGCTGTGGCGCACGAGTGGTGGCCCGAAGGAAAGTTTGCCGCGCATGGCCGAGGGCTGTGCCAAACCGTAGGTCAGTCGGCGGGAAGCTCGCTCAAAGTACTTACCGGCCTTGTCGCGCTGACGGAACACCTGCGTGTAGTAGTCGCGGGCCTTGTCGGGATTGAGCAGCTTGTCGTAGGCCATGCCGTAGTAGTACAGCAGTGCCGGGTGCTCGGGGGACAGGGTTCGCCCCTGCTCCAGGCAGAGTATACACAAGCGCATATCGCCGGCCACCATGGCTGTCACTGCCTTGCGAATCAGGCGGTCGAGCTCCTCGGCATCGTCCGCACTCAGCTTGTTGCCCGCTGCATCCGTCGGTTCGGCTTCAGCTGGTGTAGCAGTCGGGGCGGTCGGCTCACCCGTGCCGTAATCGGTAATATCCACTCCGGTTTCCTCCCACACTATGGTATTGACATCACGCGGCTGCAGGGGCGGGGCTCCGCCGTCAGCAGTCGGCTCAGGTTGTGGGTCAGCCGGGGCAGTGCCGGAATTGGCACTGATTTCAGCAGAACCATCGGGGCGGTTGTGCAGCTGCTCGCCGAAGGCCTGCGCCTCCACCGCCGCCATGTACACCTCGGCAGCATGTTCCGTACGGGCAGCTGCTACCTCGAGCCGCCTGACTACCCCTATTCCCAGCACACAGAGTTCAAGCGCAATAACCAGCCCCAGCCCGTACACGACAAAGCGGCGGGAGCTCAGCGCTCTCGCCACCGCACGTACCGACCCCGCCACCGTGCAGCGCTGCCCGGGGCGGCGCTTCCGGAACCGGGTCACGTAATCAGTCAATCGCGTTACTGTCTTCGGGAGCTTCATACTCTGTTATTTCACCATGATACTGAGCGAGCAGCGCCTGCATAAACGCCTCTGCCGGCTCACCTTTATCCTTGTTAAAACCACCGTAGGTCATGCCATCGGCCTTCACCTTGCGGCCATTGACCGTAAAATAGGCACAGCCCTTAAAGCCCGGCCCCCACTGGCGCAGGTCTATGCTCTGAATTTCCCCCACGCGGAACTGCTGACCGGCAGCTGTCACCAAATCACCTTCCAGTGACATCACTCTGCCACGGGTGCGAACTGCGAAGAACACCAATACGCAGCCCAGGAAAATAAACAAACCGCCGGCAATCCACTGCTCGCGGATGGTAGCCAGGTCATAGGCATGGTCGCCCGGGGTGATGGGCATGTGCATGCGGCGGCTGTATGCAGTCCAGCAATCGCTCCAGCTCTTGCTCATGGCCTCGTGGTCCAGCAGCTCGGGCGGGCAACACACTGCCGCCTGAGTCTGAGCCGGCAGCGGGTAGCGCTCTTCCCCGACCACGGCCATAAGCTCGCCCTCTACCTGTTCGGTTACAATCAGCGGACGATTCTGCAAAATAGCGGCCCACTCATCGGCAGTATGCTTCAGGACCTGTTCACCATACTGAGCAAAGGCCCGGTAACTGCAAATCTCCTCGTTCTTCTGCCGATAACCGATATGACCATCGTAAAAGAAATAGAGTGCAAAACCGAATATAGCCGCTATCACGACACCAAAACGAACAAAGGTGTCGAGCGTGGGTTTACAGATGATGTGAGGCTGACTCATGTGCCTATACTTTAGCATAAGCCACAGCTCTTGCATAGCCTAAAATTCCCCCGCGCGCGGAATATCGCGTCATGCCCGCGCACGACATAACTCTGATTTTGCTTGCAATCAAGGGGATGTGTGGTATCCTCCCTTACATGAACAGATTCAGAGCAATGGCAACGGTAGTTGTCGGCCTGTGGCACAAGGCTGCTTTCCTCTCCTGCATGCTGCTGGCAGCCATCATACTGACAGCCTGCGGTGAGAAGGAGGACACCACCCCCACCTACACCGTCGCCATGGAGGCCACCTTCCCCCCATACGAATTCTACAGAGGCACGGAAATCGTCGGTATCGACGTTGACATTCTCAATGAAATCGGGCGCCGTAACAATGTAAAGTTCAAGCTCGAGGATATGGCTTTCGACTCCATCATCACTGCCGTGCAGACCGGTAAGGTGGATGTCGTGGCATCGGGCCTGACTGTGACCGAGGATCGCCGCCGACAGGTGGACTTCACCCGCAGTTACTCCGGGGCGCGTCAGGTTATCATTGTACCCCAGGGCTCTGCTGTCAAAGGCGCCGCTGACCTCCCCAACGTGCGAGTGGGCGTGCAGCACGGTTCATCGGGCGATATGTATGTGACCGACCATATATGCGAGCCCGAGCGCTACACCAACGGCGCACTCGCCATCTCGGCCATGAATGCCGGTAAGGTCGATGCCGTGGTACTCGATAACGCCCCGGCAGAAAACCACGTAGCCGGCAGTCCCGGCCTCATCATTCTGCCCGATGCCGTCGTGGAGGAGGAGTACGCCATGGCTCTGAAGAAGGGCAACACTGCCCTGCTCAACATGCTCAACCTCACGCTCGATGAAATGGAACAGGACGGCACCCTCGCCGCCATCATCGACAAGCACATGCGCGAGAACAAACCCGAGGAAACCCAAATCGCTGACAGCACACTGGGCAGACTGAAGGATGATTTCCAAACCGATTTTGTAAAGAACGACCGCTGGCGCTACCTGGCAGAGGGTCTGCTGGTAACGGTGGAAATTGCACTTTGTGCCGCTATCATGGGTATCGTACTGGGTTTCCTGATTGCGGTCGTGCGCAGTACAGCTGACCTGACCGGGCGCCTGAAGGTGCTTGATTGGTTCTGCCGCATATACCTCACCGTGGTACGTGGCACGCCCGTGGTTGTACAGCTGCTCATCATTTACTTTGTGATTTTCGGCTCGGTTGACATCAGCAAGGTGCTGGTAGCCATCGTGGCCTTCGGCCTGAACTCCGCAGCCTACGTGGCGGAAATCATTCGCTCCGGTATCATGTCCGTCGACCGCGGGCAGATGGAAGCCGGGCGCAGCCTGGGCCTGAGCTACGGCACCACCATGCGCAGCGTTATCCTGCCCCAGGCCTTCAAAAATGTACTGCCGGCCCTCGGCAACGAGTTCATCGTGCTGCTGAAGGAAACCAGTATCTGCGGTTACATCGCCCTGCAGGACCTCACCAAGGGCGGCGACATCATCCGCAGCCAGACCTACGATGCCTTCCTGCCCCTCTTTGCCGTGGCCGCCATTTACCTGACCATGGTCATGCTGCTGAGCCACCTGCTCAAGAAACTCGAACTGCGACTCAAGAAAAATGAAAGATAATACCATATTGGAGGTACGGGACCTGGTGAAGAGCTTCGGCTCGCTGCATGTCATCAAAGGCGTGTCTCTGCAGGTGCACAAAGGCGAAGTCGTGTTCCTGGTGGGTCCCTCAGGAGCAGGCAAGAGTACCGTACTGCGCTGCATGAACTTTCTGGAGCTCCCCGACAGCGGGCAGGTGCTCTTCCACGGTTCCGAACCCGAGCGTACCGACAAGGGGCTCAACGCCTATCGCTGCCGCGTGGGTATGGTGTTCCAGCACTTCAACCTCTTCCCCCATCTCAACATCGTCGACAACATCACCCTCGCCCCCATCAAGAGCGGACAGATGTCGCCCGATGAAGCCCGCAAAACCGCCCTGCAGCTGCTGGAGCGTATCGGCCTGGCAGACAAAGCCACGGCCTACCCAGCCCAGCTCTCAGGCGGTCAGAAACAGCGCGTGGCCATCGTGCGCGCTCTGGCCATGAACCCCGAGGTGCTCCTCTTCGATGAGCCCACCTCGGCCCTCGACCCCGAAATGGTGGGCGAAGTGCAGGCCCTCATGCGCGACCTGGCAAACGACGGCATGACCATGATTGTCGTCTCGCACGATATCGCCTTTGCCTGCGAACTCGCCGACCGCATCATCTTCCTGGCCGATGGCTATGTGGTGGAGGATGACTCCCCCGCAGAACTCCGCAATTCGGAAAACGACCGCATACGCGAGTTCCTGGCCCTCAGACACATGTAAAAGGCTGATTTTCGAGGGGGGAGTTTATTATCCCCCTTCAGGATACGGCTCCGGCTGCAAGCAGGGCTTTCACACAATCCTCGTAACCTGCCTCTGCAGCAGCCCCGAGGATAGTTTCGCCATCATAGCATGACTTATTCACATCTGCCCCGGCAGCTATCAGTAATTTTACACAAGACAGGCAACCGAAGCGAGCAGCGCGATTCAGGGGTGTCATACCATACTCATCCGGCAAATCAACATTTGCTCCGGCTTCCAAAAGCAGCTTCACACAATCGTCGAAGTTGTTCTCCGCTGCGATGTAAAGGGGAGTAACGCATTCCATGTCCCTCCTGTCAACATCCGCCCCGGCGGCTATCAGTAGTTTCAGGCACTCCTTTGCACCGCTTTGCGCAGCCACATGCAAGGGAGCCTCATCCCGTTCATCCACCGCATTGACATTCGCCCCCGCAGCTATCAGCGCCGACACACAATCCGGAAAGCCACAACTAGTAGCATAATGTAGCGCAGTCCACCCATTTTCTCTCGCCTTATTAACGTCTGCACCGGCAGCAAGAAGCAGCTTCAGGCAGGCCGTAGAACCATTTTCTGCAGCTGTACGCAAGGGGGAATCATCGCACTCATCCACCACTTCGACATCCGCCCCCGCCGCTATCAACCGACGCAACAACTCAACGTCTCCCTGTTCTGCGGCCGAAATCAGCCGGGCAGAATTATCTGACTGCTCTGACAATAAAGATGATGTTGACATATAAATCAGTGATTACGTGTGTTTAACTCATAAAAAAAAGTAGCTGCATAGGCCATCTCTCATAACATGAGACGTTACCGGGCTGCCATCTGTTGCAAAAAATATGGTATTTACGCGTTGGCACAATTAGGAAAATAGCAATTTGTCGAGCTGTATGGCGAACCGAAGGGGATCGGAATTGAATAAGCCCGCACTTGTGCGGGCGGCAGAGCATTAGCCCAGTGCAAGCTCGCGCCCTGTCTCGGCGTATCGCAGAGAAGCCGGAAGCTCTGGGTAAAGAGAAAAAATAATCAAAGCCCCGCAGAAGTGCGGGGCGACGGAA
>JAFURE010000023.1 GCA_017471985.1 Akkermansia sp.
TTTCCGTCGCCCCGCACTTCTGCGGGGCTTTGATTATTTTTTCTCTTTACCCAGAGCTTCCGGCTTCTCTGCGATACGCCGAGACAGGGCGCGAGCTTGCACTGGGCTAATGCTCTGCCGCCCGCACAAGTGCGGGCTTATAAATTCCGCTCCCCTTCGGTTCGCCATACAGCTCGACAAATTGCTATTTTCCTAATTGTTCCAACGCGTAATACTTACTGCGCGCTTTTCAACTCTGTAAGCAGTGCCCGCAGCGAGGCCACCCGATACTGTGCCCGGGAAAGATCGCAGCTCTCGGTCATGCGGTTGGGCACGGCCACGCAGGGAATGCCGGCATTGCGGGCAGATATGGTACCGTTCTCGGTATCCTCAACAATCAGGCAATCCTCCTTGGGCAGGTTCAGGCAGTTACAAGCCGCCAGAAACAGAGCAGGGTCGGGCTTCACGGCGTAGCCATCCGTCCGGGTGAACACTCCGTCAAATCGCTCATATATCCCCAGCCGCTCCAGCCAGCCCTGCACCCAGCGGCGGGAGGAAGAACTGGCCACGGTCAGGCCAATCCCCTGCTCCGCGCACCAATCCAGCAGCTCAAGAGCACCATCCATCAAGCCGGCACGGGCAAGGTCAGCCTCGAGCACAGCCTGTCTTGCCGGAGTTTCAACCTCCCAATCGTATTTTTTACCGGTGAGTTTTTCCAGATGGTCAGCGGGGTTCCAGTGGGAATAACCGGCACCCAGACAGGGTGAATAGGTTGCTATGGAAATCTGCTGTCCCTCGCGGGCATAGAGCTGCACCCACGATTGGTAGATAGCCCACTCGGTATCCACCAACACGCCGTCAAAGTCAAAAATAATACCACGTGGGCGCCTCATGCCTTGCCACTGAGTTTAGCCTGCAGCCACTCCTTGAAGGAACGGTGAGCCAGGTTCTTACGGAATATGTAGATGGCAATGAAGGTGTAAAGCACATTGGGAATCCAGGCGCTTATCCAGGCCTGAATCAGTCCGGCCTCGCCCAGCGAGGGGAACACACTGTAGAGGAACAGCATGAATGCCGCCAACACCACAGCTATACCGATTCCCTTCATCGTTCCGCGGCGTTGGAAGGTCACCGAACTGGGAATGGCCAGCAACACCAGCACCAGACAGCTGAACACACGGGCTATGCGCACATGCCACTCCGTGCGCTTCTTGGCGCGGTCCTCGCGCGAACCGGCACCGGATTTGATGTATTCGTACAGAACAGATGTTCCCATGGCATCCAGACGGCCACCGGCGCCGGGACTGATAATCTGGTAGGGTTTCTCGCCGAATTCCAGCACCATCTCGTCTTCGAATTGGTCATCCTGCGGGCGCTCATAGGCGGGAGCAATCTCACGGATGTAAACATTCTCCATCGTCCAGGTTGACTCCTTCTTGTTCCAGGTAGCCTTCTCGGCCGTGTACTGGCGCACCAGGCGGGAATCCTTGTCAAACTGCTCAATCACAAGCTTGCGCAGCGGCTCGCCGGGGGTAGCAATGGTCGGGGGCTTACCCACACGCCATATACGATTATGGGCCTCACTCTTGTAGATGAGAGACGGAGCGGAGCCATCGGCCATCCGCTGCTGCTTCAGGATAATCTGGCGGTAAAGCGAGCCGTTCGGTGCCCAGTGGAAACCGAAAATTCCATACACCATCGCCACAATGACGGAGAAGAAGAATACCGGCATGCACAGGCGCAACAGTGAGCGACCGGACTGCATCATACCCGTTATCTCGCAAGTGCCGGAAAGCTTGCTCAGGCACCACATTGTGCCCATCATCAGCGTGTAAGGCAGAATCTGGTACAGGAACATGGGCAGCTGGGAGCCGTAAAAACGCAAAGCCTGAAAAACAGGGTCATCGAATCGGGAGCGGAAGCGCTCCATGTTGTCCGTAAAGTCTGCCAGAATGTAGATGAGCAGCAGAATCAGCGTACACATCAGGAAATAGCTGATGAAGTTGCGGCTCATGTAGCGATCCATCGTGCCCATGCAGGCATAACCAACCGCACCGATGAAAGGAAGGTAGCACAGCAGTCCCAGAAAAACGGGGCGGCACATCTGCTCAATGGGGTATGTTTCGGGCATGCCCGGTACCTCCCACTGCATTTGCTCCAGCTCAGCAGGCACCAGATACCAGGCCAGAACCGAGCCAACCAGAAACAACACTACAGCAGGTAGGCCTCTTTCCTTTAATTCACTCAGCATGAAAAAACTCCTTCGATAATCTCTTAACATCCATGGCCAAGTCTGTCGGCCAGATACGACGGCAGACCTACATCGATAATCGCAGCCTGAGCCGCCGCCACATCGTACTCCACTCGTTTGATGATAACCATGTTGGCGTCCGAGTCGTAAACGGCGTAGCAGGCGCGGGGGTCATTGTCGCGGGGCTGACCAACCGAACCGACGTTGATGCAGTACTTATACCCTGCCACGGGCAGAACCTCCGTATAACCGCTCATGATGAGATTGTGCTGGGCATCGTAATCCTCTGCTGCGGCACGGCCATTCCACTGGTACACCTTGGGCACGTGCGTGTGGCCATTGAAACAGAACTGGGAGAACTGACGGGTAAAACTGCCGGCGGCGTCATTCGCATTGATGATATAGCTCCAGACCTTGGGCTGGTCGAGCGTGGAATGAACAATGGTAAACGAGGAATTCCCTGCACCGTGGGGGCGCACGATGCGCTGGTACTGCAGGCGGGAGAGCCACTCAATCTGGTCAGGGCTCAGCTGGGCGCGGGTCCAGTCCATGGCCTCGCGGGCCAACTGGTTCATCTTGGCATTGGAAGGCGTTACAACTTCCTCATCGTGATTACCTTTCACCACCGGGCACCCCAGCTGGCGAATGTAGTCAAGACACTCCCTCGGGTACGCATTATAGCCCACTATATCCCCCACGCAAACCACCTCCGTGCAGCGCTCCCGGTCAAACGCATCCTCCATCACTGCGCAAAGCGCGTGATAGTTCGCGTGAATATCACTGATTACAGCCGTTCTTGACATTGCTTCTCCGTTATTTATAGCACAATCGCCACCCGTTTGCAAGGGATTTTTGCCATTGCCCGCCTTTCAGGGTAAAAAAAAGCAGCCGCCCGAATGAGCGGCTGCCGAAAAACAAGGATTTACTTGGTCAGGCCATCCTGCTTTGCCTGGTTCCAATAGGCATATTCAGAACGGTTAAAGTCCACATACTCGGGGGAAAGGTCAGTGGTGTACACCACATACTCCTCATCACCGAGGTTAAGGTTAATGAGCACCTCGAACTCGCGGGCCTGCACGCGCTCGCGCAGGTCATCGCTCGGGGTATCGGTCTGCTCACCACCACGGCAGGCGGGCAGCCCGGCAATATCGATGTCGATTTTCTCCTCCTCCACGCGGGTACCGCTGTAACCAACGGCGTGAATGATACGCCCCCAGTTCGGGTCGCCACCGTTCCAGGAGCTCTTAACGAGGGAGGACTTGGCCACGCCCTCAGCCACGCGGCGGGCCTCCTCGGGATTGGGAGCCCCCACCACACGCACGGTCACGTACTTGGTCACACGCTCACCGTCCTGCACAATGCGCTTGGCCTGCTCCATCAGCACGTAGTGCAGAGCCTGCACAAAGATATCCCAGCCTTCTGCGCCGGGTGCAAGTTCCACGCCCGAGGCACCGTTGGCCAGCACCAGACAGGTATCGTTGGTGCTCATATCGCCATCGATGGTAATGCGGTTAAATGTCTTCTCCACACCCTGATGCACAATAGCATCGAGATTCTCGCGGCTCACAGCAGCATCGGTACAGACCAGGCAAATCATCGTAGCCATGCAGGGAGCAATCATACCGGCGCCCTTGCAGCAGGAACCGATGCGAACTTTCTTATCGCCGATGGTCACCTCCACGGCCACCTCCTTCTCGCGGGTATCGCTGGTAATGATGGCAGAGGCCACATCGTGCCCCTTGTCGGCAGAAAGGTTATGACAGAGTTCCGGCAGGCGGGGCTCAATACGAACCATGGGCATGGGCAAACCAATCACACCGGTGGAGCACACGGCCACTTCAGCAGGCTGCAGGCCCAGCTCCTGAGCCACAATGGAGCACTCCTTGCGAGCGACGGCCACACCGGCGGCACCGGTGCAGGCATTGGCATTGCCGCTGTTAGCCACGATGGCGCGCACATTGCCACGGCTCAGGTGGCTCTGACTCACACGCACACAGGCTGCACGCACCCGGTTGGTGGTAAAGGTACCGGCAGAGGTCGCAGGCTCGGTAGAATATACCAGCGCAAGATCCAGACGCGTGGCTGTCGGCTTCTTAATTCCGCAGCTCAGAGCGTTTGCCACATAACCTTTGGCAGCGGTCACGCCACCCTCAATTTCCTTAAATGAGCATTCTGACATGGTGAAAAGGAGCAATGATTGTACTCTGTACCCCTTAATCTGCCACACTCGGCCCCATTCTGCAAGCCTAAAAATGCACTCAGATGACATCTGCCGCACTTTGAGACGTGATTTTGCCTTGCTATGGGCTGCCTTTGCAGCTATAATAGGCGCGCGGGCGAAAAATACCCCCGCGACTTACAGCATGCATACAGACCCCACCGGCAAAAAAGTTACACGATGCACCGCTACGGCGGCGTTCATGGTGCGCAAGGCCGGCGTGCGGATGACACGCCAGCGCCGAGCCGTCATCGAAGTGCTGCTGCAATCATACGACCACCCGACAGCGGCCCAGATTTACGAACGAGCCAAGGATATCCTGCCCGGCATCTCTCTGGCAACCGTCTACAACTGCATTGAAACACTGGCAGCTGAAAAACTGATTAACCAGCTGCATTTCGACAACGGCCCCTGCCGCTTCTGCCCCAATGTCGAACCGCACATGCACGTGCTGGACGATGAGACCAATCGGGTGATTGACGTACAACTGAAGGAGGGGGTGACCCCTGAGGATGTTTTCGAACTGCCGGAAGGCGTTCACATTAAGAGCATGGAGGCTTACCTGCGTGGTGAGATTCCCGATAACTGCATGTCTGAAATTAAAAAATGAGTCTGATTATCAAAGACCTGAGTGCGCGTGTAAAGGATGGCGCGCAGATATTAAATGGTATTAATCTCGAAATCCCCAAGGGGCAGGTGCACGCCATCATGGGGCCCAACGGTTCCGGCAAGAGCACGCTCTCCAAGGTGCTCTGCGGTCACCCTGACTACGAGGTCATTTCCGGCACAGCCGAGCTGGATGGGCAGGATTTGTTCGCCATGAGCGTGGATGAGCGCAGCCGCGCCGGTCTGTTCCTGGCATTCCAATACCCGGTGGAGGTTCCGGGCGTGACCAACGCCAACTTCATGCGCGCTGCCCTGCAGGCTCGCCTGCCCAAGGGCGAGGAGCTCGATGCCGTGAGCTTTTACAAAACCATGCGCAGCAAGATGGCCGCTCTGGGTATGGACACCAAGTTCACGGCCCGTGCTGTGAATGAGGGCTTCTCCGGCGGTGAGAAGAAGCGCAACGATGTTCTGCAGATGATGATGCTGGAACCCAGCTATGCTATCCTCGACGAAACCGACAGCGGTCTGGATGTGGACGCCCTGCGCATTGTTTCCGACGGCGTGAACGCCATGCGCGCCCCCTTCCGCAGTTTCCTGGTCATCACCCACTACAAGCGCCTGCTCGACTACATTAAGCCCGATGTGGTGCACGTGCTCTACAAGGGTCAGATTGTACGCACTGCCGGCTACGAGATAGTGGAGTACATTGAGCAGAATGGCTTTGACTTCCTGAAAGCTGAGGAGTGATGGACGAGACACCCTTTCAGATTGACACACGCGGCGAGTTCTCCTTCCCCGAGAACCACAAGTTCGATGCCGGTTTCGGCCTGACCGAGGCCACCATCGACTACATCTGCGATGCCAAGGGCGAGCCCGACTGGGTGCGCCAATTCCGCAAGGACGCCCTGAAGAAGTTCAACGAAATGCCCATGCCCACCCACTGGGCACCCGAGGGCATCAAGGACTTGGACTTCGACAAAATCCGCTACTACCTTTCCCACGGTACCATGCCCTACAAGGATTGGGATGAGGTGCCGGATGACGTCAAGCGCACTTTCGAGCGCCTGGGTGTACCTGAGCAGGAGCGCGCTTTCCTGGCCGGTGTGGATGCTCAGTACGACTCCGAAACCGCCTACAACAACATGCGCGAGGAGCTCAGCAAGCAGGGCGTTATCTTCGTGAACTCCACGGAGGGCCTGCGCGACTACGAGCACATCTTCCGTCCCTGGTTCGGCAAGGTCATCCCGGTAAGCGACAACAAGTTCTCGGCCCTCAATCACGCGGCATTCTCCGGCGGTTCGTTCATTTATGTGCCCAAGGGTGTAAAGGTAGCTCAGCCGCTGCAGGCCTACTTCCGCATTAATTCCGAGAGCATGGGGCAGTTTGAGCGCACGCTCATCATTGCCGATGAAGGCGCTGAGCTCATGTACATGGAGGGCTGCACCGCTCCCAAGTACGACAGTGCCACCCTGCACTCCGGCGTGGTAGAGCTGGTAGCTCTCAAGGGCGCCAAGATTCAATATGTCACCGTGCAGAACTGGGCCACCAATGTGTACAACCTCGTGATTCAGCGTGGTCTGGCTATGGAGGATGCCGAAATCCGCTGGATTGACTGCAACATCGGCTCCGGCCTCACCATGAAATACCCGGCTGTTGTGCTGCAGGGCCGTCGTGCCCGTGGCGAGGTGGTGAGCATATCGCTCGCTCACAGCGGTCAGCTGCAGGACACCGGCGCGCGCATGATTCACGCCGCGCCCGAGACGACCTCCAACATCGTGGCCAAGTCCATTTCCATCGGCGAGGGGCGCGCGAGCTACCGCGGCGAGGTGAATGTGCTCAAGGGCATGAAGGGCTGCAAGAACAACACCGAGTGCGATGCCCTGCTCATCAACCCCGCCAGCCGTACGGATACCTACCCCGCTGTCACCGTGAACGGCAACGCCAGCGCGGTGCAGCACGAGGCCTCCGTGTCGCAGGTGGACGAGGAAATGCTCTTCTACATGCAGCAGCGTGGCCTGACACGCGCTCAGGCGATGAGTCTGGCCGTCAATGGCTTTATTAACGATCTTGTCAAGGAGTTCCCCATGGAGTATTCCGTAGAACTGCGCCGCCTTATCGACCTCGAGATGGAGGATTCTATCGGCTAACCCCCTGCACTGCATCACATTATGGATTTCCCGCAAAATATGAGCATGGAAGAAGCCTTCGCGCTGGCCGAGGCAGAGGCAAAACTCAAGCAGGCTCTGACCGAGAGCAAAGCCCGCTTTGCAAACGCCGTTGTTCCCAACCGACTCAACGAGGACTGGCGCTTCGGTCGCCCGCACAAGAACGCCGTAGCTCTGGCTGAACTTCTGCAGAGCGGCACGCCCTCACAGGGCGAAGCCGAGGTGAGTAACGCCGGCGAGGCCGCCGTGATAATCACCGCAGATGATGACGACCTGCGCCAGACCGAAATGCTCATGCCCACCATCGGGTCGGATGCCCTGCTCGGCATGCACCTCGAGCGCTTCGGCGACGGTTACGCCCTCTACATCGAGGAGGATACGAAGGAGCCTATCACCATCAGCTACAAGACGGATTCGCTCTACACCCCCTCCACCTTCATCATGGTGGCGCCCGGGGTGAAGGCCCACGTCATTGAGCAATACTATGGCTGCGAACAGGGCACCATCTTTGCCACCCGTAATATTCAGGTGGCCGAGGGCGCTGAACTCAAGGTCGAAATGCAGCCCTACGGCTGCGCTCGCTGCATGGTCATCACCAATATCCAGAACATGGGGGGCAAGGTCGCGCACTACTCCCACTTCTTCGCCTGCGACTGGGCTCGAGAGGAAACCGTGGCAGAAATCTACACCCCCGGTGCCGATGTGCAGTTGTTCTCCGCCAACAACCTGCAGCTCCATCAGGTGCTGGACCAGCACACGCGCCAGATTCACCATGCAGGTGGCGCCACCAGCAACCTGCTCTACAAGAATGTGGTGGATGATGACGCCACAGCCATCTTCGCGGGCAACATCTATGTAGCCCCCGGTGCTCACCAGACGGATGCCTACCAGACCAACCGCAACATGCTGCTGAGCGAGAAAGCCACCGTGCACTCCCTGCCCGGTCTCGAAATCCTGGCGGACAAGGTGCGCTGCTCGCACGGCAGTGCCAGTGCCCCGATGGATGAGGAGCAGCTCTTCTACCTGCTCAGCCGTGGCATTCCGCACGATGAGGCACTCGCTCTGGTATCCCATGGCTTCCTGCAGGATGTAGTGGACAAATTCGAACGCTCATGACCCGCTTTCGTCCCTGCATTGACCTGCACAACGGCAGCGTGAAGCAAATCGTTGGCGGCACCCTGACCGACGACGGTGCCGGCTTGCACACCAATTTTGTGGCCGAACACCCCGCTGAGTGGTTCGCCTCTAAATATCGGCAGGACGGCCTGCGCGGTGGCCACGTCATTAAGCTCGGTCCCGGGAATGATGCTGCGGCACGCGCAGCTCTCGCAGCCTACCCCGGCGGCCTGCAGATTGGTGGTGGAATCACCCCCGACAATGCCGAAGAATGGCTCAACTTCGGGGCCTCGCACGTCATCGTCACCAGTGTGCTCTTTGATAGCGAAGGCCGATTCCGTCGCAGTGTACTCCGCGAGCTCGTGGAACGCGTGGGCAAAAACCGCCTGGTGCTCGACCTCAGCTGCCGCCGCACGCGCGACGGCTGGGTGGTTGCCATGAACCGCTGGCAAACCCTCACCGAGCTGGCCGTCACGCCCGCAACGCTCAGCATGCTGGCCGGCAGCTGCGATGAGTTCCTCATCCACGCTGCCGATGTCGAGGGGCGCTGCAGCGGCATTGACCGCGAACTGGTGAGCATGCTCGGCTCTTGGCGAGGCTGCCCCATGACCTACGCCGGCGGTATTGCCACCCTCGCCGACTTCGACCTCATCGATTCCCTCTCTGGCGGCAGCATCGATGCCACCGTCGGCAGCGCCCTCGATCTCTTCGGCGGCAGCGGCGTGCGATACGATGAACTCATTGCCACCCGCGGATGGTGATTTCGCCCCCTTTTTTCAAAAAAATCACATATTTTGAAATTTTAGGCTTGCAAAGAGCAACATTTTAGCGTATAGTCTCCCCGCACCCTTACAGGGCGCAAAACAGAACAAAGCTTCGACTGGGCAGGTGTCTGAGTGGTCGAAAGAGCACGATTGGAAATCGTGTGTACGTCAAAAGCGTACCGAGGGTTCGAATCCCTCCCTGTCCGCTGAAAATCCCGCAGGTTCATCAACTTGCGGGATTTTTGCTTTTGTGAAAACATTTATTTCATTAACAGGTATGCCACTAATTCACCTGTTTTCGGTGAGCAGAAAAAATATCCGGCTCCGCCTTTTGTCTTCACGGGGTTAAATCCTTTCACTTCTCCCCTGAATACGAGTGTGTCCGCAGGTAACTCATGCACAGAAATCCATGTTCCTTGTATGGTCCTTACCTTCTGTAGATAATGCCGGCCTTCCCAATATTCTTGCAAGGTTCCTTTGTAGGATAGTGAGTGATAGCGCAGTTTGGGGTTATTCTGCCACTGTAATCGGATGTGCTGTTCCGCCTGCTCAAGTGCCGCGATATCCGGGGTGGCATGCACCGCACACGCCCCCGCCGCAAGGAACAGGGCTGTGAAGGCAAGGATTTTTGGGATGGTGGTGAACATGGTCAATCTTGGATTTTCTTACTCTTATTTTATAAGGAGGCAGTCGGCAAGTTTAATTATTTCGTTGCTGGTTTAATTCATTCTTTTTCTGGCTCGCTTCCGCACGTTCGTGCTTCAGCGTGGCAGCCTCCCCTTTTTATTTCGTTGTAACGCAATAAAAAAGTTGGCCTAGCAAACCTAAAGGTTTGCCAAGTCGAAGTTTTTTCTCCGAAAAAACGGAGGCTGGAGTATTTTTCAACCGAACGGAGGTTCTCTCAGAGAATCCCCCCCTTTCGGGGGATTGCTTAGAGCGTTTTTGTACGCATCTTCTCTGTTTCCAATATGAACATCAGAACCTCTGCCATTATTTTGATAGCAAAGTATGCTTCATGATTATTTAATATGGTATTATCATGGGCAAAGCTTTCATTATTTCTTACATGATTAAATTCAGTAAAAACCGAAGTCGCGTATTTGATTGCAGATATTGTAAACTGAGATTGAAAAACTGACTCATCTTGATATTTCTTCCAAAGCATCCCTACCAACTGGGCTACATTGAAACGCTCTTTTTTCGCATTTTGCAATGCGATACCGTTAGCCGCACAGACCGATTTCAACACCTTTGTGGCCAAAGTGTGCAGTCGGTCTAATGCTATTGAAGGCTTACCTTGGTTTATTGCCAGTTCTATCTGAGTTTTCAATTCCTTTTCATCTGCATCTTGCGTGTCTGGTAATTCTACGTTACCTGCTCCAAGCATTAATGCTTCTAATGACTGCTTTAATTTATTTAAGTCTTCTTCTTTTGCTTCAGTCCAATCGCCTTTGTATCTTATCCCTCGTTCAGCAAAGGAAAGCAATTCAAGGTTCAGTTTCCCCACGTTATAATCGGACTCCTCTGCCCAAAATTTACGAAGCCTTTTAGCTTTTGATAGATTAACGGGATATTTATTTTCGTCCTCGATGTCTATCTTCGTTGAGCTAGCTACAATAGACGCGAATTGAGAATTTGAAAAATGAAGAACATACCCACTGTGCATCTGCAGCAAGTCTTCAAGCCTTGCTCTGTCTAATGGAGATAGGGATGACATAAACAGTTTTTCAGTACGTTTTTTACACTCCAAGGCTGTAGTAATAATCCCGTATTTTCTGAGCCATTAGCCTGCGTCTGGTGGCGAGGAACTCATCGTAATGGCTGTAATCCATTTCGGTGATGTTAGCCGGGATACAGTTCTGAGCCATGTTGTTCAGAAGCTCTTCCTCGCTGGAGATGTTACCGTATTTTGCCTCTCCTCGTTTAGCGGACTCCAATGCTCGGGTGAAATACTCACAAGGGGCATCGTCCGAAATGGACTTGTTTACCTGAGAATCCAAATACGTGTAGTTTGCTATCTGGTTGTACTTCGATTTGTCGGTAATACCATGCTTGGCCAGATACTTCTTCGGGAAGATGTGGTGAACCTCTCCCTGCATTCTAATCAAATCACTCACCTTGAACATGTGTGTAAACAATGCGCTATCAGCCTTGCAGATTTGGGCTGCAAGGAACACATTCAGGAAAGGACTTGTAGCGGCAGAGGTTTCCAGCTTTTGAACCAGACCAGCAGTCCAGAATGCCTCTGACAGCTCAGCGGCTTCCGTTTCGGCAAGCACTTCGATGAAGCCTTTTTCCCTGATGCGGCGAATATCCGCTTCCATAGCAGTCTCGGGAGAACCTGTATACCGCCCTGTCAGGGTCGAAAGCGCGTACCACTTGGCCACATAGAACTTGATTTTCTCCTTGGGAATATTCGGGTCGTCATGCAGCATCAAGTAGAGCGTGTAGCCAAAGGTCAGCGTCATCTGTGAGTTATTGAGACGCTTCTGATTAAACCCAGCAAACTCTATTGCTGATACAAACTCATTGAAGGAGTACTTGTTCATGAAGATTTTTACACCCTCCGTCAATTTACGGAACGATTCTTCGGCAATAGCTTCCTCGTATTCTCGTGTTTCGAAATTACGTCCACCCAACAGGCTTACCAAGTCCTTCATCTTAGCGCGATGGAACTGGTGCATAAAGGCAATACGCAGGATATCTCCATACTTCGGGTCGAATATGTCCCCTTGGTCATTCCTCAACCAACCTAATTTCGCGGCAAACTCGGACTCCATGAACTCGGTATCCTTCGTCATTTCCTCGTACCACTTCGGGTCAATGGCGAGGTGTGAGAAGTAATCAATAGCCTTGCGCAGCATATTGCCGTTGTAGGAAGTGTTAGCCGCTATCTTAGACATAACGAAGTCCGCCTGATTCAGCTCAGCCCCTTTACTGTTGATGCGCACAAAGATCTCGGTGACTTCATCAATGGTTAAGTCCTTATCCAATACAATGAGCCCTAACTGACGGTTTTTGATATCGAGTAATCTATCAATCGCTTGCTCAATTTTGTCCCTATCCTCTTCAGGATTCTTTTGTACATAATCCTGAACAAACGCCCAGCGCTTACAGTTCGGATTAAACAGTACAGAAATATCAGCAATCCACTTGGGGTTCTTGAGAATGGCATTATCCTGCACCTTAAAGATTTCCTCGTCCTCCTCTTCATCCGCCAACGGATTAAATGATATTATGATACGCTTCTTCTTGAAATCCTTGTCTAATACCTGCTTCCCTGCAATAGCCGTCATCATGGCGGTTACTCGCTGCTGGCCATCAATCATGATTTTTTTACCAACTGACTGTGTGCCATCCTTCAGCTTCATGTTTGGACTCTGAGAGATAATGAGATACCCGGCTGGATAACCTCGGTACAGGGAGTCAATCAAATCTCGCACCTGACTTGCTTTCCACACGAAAGGTCTCTGGATTTCCGGTATGGCTATTTCTCCGGAATTTATTTGCCCGATAATCGTATCGAGCATCAGGTTCTGTGCGCTGTATTTCTCGCTCATGTTTAGTAACTGCTCCTAACTGTTGGTGACTATTGTAACACTAAGAATGCTTGCAGTAAAGAAAATAGCAACTTTCATCGAGAGGCTTGCTCAGAGGAACCATTAAATACGGTCATAATTTTTAGAAAATATGACTTTTACAGCCCCTGTGCCCTTGAGGTTAGGCGAGAAATGTGGTAGAATAGCCACATAGCATGGCTACAAAGTTTTTCAATAACATCAATCACTCTCTTTTCGACAAACTTAAAGGGATTGCTGGGAGCATGTCCAATTTTGATAGATTCCTTGCGGTTGCGGGTTTCTTCCGCTCTTCAGGGTACTTCAAATTGCGGAGCGAATTGGATAATGTTGATGAAATAAAGATTCTTGTAGGAATTAACGTGGATGAGATCTTCCGCAAACATAACAAAGCCTTATTGATGTTGGCGGAGCCTGACAAGGCTAAAGACCTTTATAAAGCTGATTTTTGTGATGATGTTATCAAAGCGGACTATTCACCAGAGGTAGAAGCAGGGATTTTGCAAATGTTTGACGACTTATCCTCCGGTCGACTGCAGATGCGTATTCATCCCACTAAGAATCTCCATGCCAAGTTCTATTTATGCTTACCTCATGACCACAATGAAAACAGCGATGGTTGGGTGATAATGGGGTCTTCCAACATCTCAGATTCAGGGCTTGGCTTGACCATCGCACCTCGCTATGAGCTTAACGTTGCAATGAAGGACTACGATGATGTTAAGTATTGCTTGGATGAGTTTAATAAACTTTGGGAAGAATCCGTACCTTTAACGGATGCGGACATCGAAAAATGCAGGGAAAAGACTTATCTTGGCTATCAACCTACTCCGTACGAGATTTACATAAAAGTTCTCATTGATACGTTTGGCGACCAAGTGGAGGATGATTTTGTTACTCAACTTCCACCTGGGGTAAAAGACCTGAAATATCAAAAAGATGCCGTTATTCAAGGATATCAAATGATGATGCAGCATAATGGCGTCCTGCTTGCAGATGTTGTAGGCTTGGGTAAAACGATGATAGCTACGATGATAGCCAAACGCTTCATCGAAGCAAATGGAAGGCGTGATACTCACATTCTCGTGGTTCATCCTCCCGCCCTTGCCGAAAGCTGGCGAAGCGCATTCAAACAATTCGGCATCTTCCGTAACACTCAGTTCATTACTAATGGTAGCCTTTCCAAAATTCTCGAGGGTAAAGACCAATACCGGGATGCACAGGATTTTTCATTGATTATTGTCGATGAAGCGCACGGTTTCCGTAGCGATGTTGCTGGAAAATATGATGAGCTGCAAAAAATATGTAAAGCACCTTGTTATTACCCAGGGATGCTGAAAAACACACAGAAGAAGCTCATACTTCTCTCCGCTACTCCCATCAACAATCGCCCTGATGATTTTCTGAATTTGCTGTTGCTCTTCCAGAATAGTCGTAGTTGCTCTATTGATGGGGTACCTAATATCAAAGCATTCTTTGCTCCCTATATCGCGAAGTACAAGTCGTTAATGTCAGAGCGAGATAAACGAAATGTTACGGAAGAAGTAGAAAACCTGTACGAGGAAATTCGTTCTAAGGTCATTGACAAGATTACGGTACGCAGAACGAGAACAAA
>JAFURE010000024.1 GCA_017471985.1 Akkermansia sp.
GCCTATCCCAATAGGCCATGGGCGGGCACCCTTTCTCGGCCACACGGCAAAAGCGCACTCGCTCGCGGTGCAGGAGCTCACGAGTCGATGATTGCTTGCAGCCCAGGATTTCCGCAGCCTGTCGGCTGGAAATAGCCCAGGCGGGCGGCTTGCTGAGAATCACCGGCAGATGGCGCTCCCGCTGCGTCTTCTCCGTCAGCATGTGTGGCGGATAATACACACCGGGAATGTTAATCAACCGCACCCCGTTCACCCCTATCAACGTACGCGGGAGTTGTCCCGCCCGCCTTATGCCGCCATGGAATTTATCGTTCATCGTGCTCATGCGTTAGAAATTATGAAAATCCCTAGAGCGTAACACACCCCGCACCATGTGAGTAAATCAGAGCATGCACCATTCAGCATCGATTGCTATTGTTTGCCATGCAGCTATAATATGCGCCGACTGAAAGTGCGACAGAATAACAGGTAAAGTGAAAAGGGAGCTTATCGGAGAAAGGATAGACGAGTTACCCGTCCTCCATCATATGGTCTTAGTTCCTAAACCTTTTTTCAAACAAAATCACCTATAACCCCAGTAATCATGCACCACAGGGGCATAATTTTATGCCCCTGTGGGATGGTAATGCTCTCTCTTATAACACATTTTTCCGTTTCGAAAAACGCACAAAAGAGCCCCTTGCCAAGCATCGGTTGAGGCGTTTTGGGAACGGCCGTCCCATCTACCCGGCAAGGGGGCTTTTTATTTTGTATTATGCTGCTACCTTTATTCCGAGCTTTCGGGCAGCAAACACTCTTGAAGGAATGATTCAAAGGCAGCTCCAAGCTGTTCCGGATAAACGTGTAGTACGTTATCATGCCAGAATACAGCACCTTGAGCATTGCTACAGCTTAAGACCTCTTCCGTATTTCCGTGCTCACGCAAGGCAAGCCCCCAAAACTCCATATCTGTAATGGGCGGCAGTATATCTTTTCCGTTGGGCTCATTGAGACAAAAAACACCCTGCCATCTATCTACTTCAAGTGATGCCGAAAAAAAACGGTCCTTCTCATCATGATATCGGAAGGTTCGGTTTTCCATGAAAAGAGATTTATGTTGCAAAGCCTTTTCCTGCCAACAAAAATAAAGATAAGAAGGTAATATTGGAAGCTGTATCGTATAAGGCGTACTGAACAACCTTCTACGTTCGTTCAGTTTATTACTGTGATTTCTCCACCAAAGAATGGGGTGAGTCAACAGACCGAAGTCTTCAGAGGGACGTTTAACATCAAGTGTTTTCATATATTTGAATTATTGTTTCGCCATGCTATTAAGATAAATCTTTTTTCGCATAACGTCAATATTATAATATTATATAAAAGAAAAGTCAAATACACAAAAACGATTGATAATCATATATTATAGTTATGGGATTTATTATAATTATTCCACAATAAAGCGATGAAGTTGTTCGATGTAAAAATGCGACAATTTACCGAGACGTCTATTGCGATGGTGAATAATGCCGATTCTGGCTCGTTCCCTGTTTTTCAGAGGGATGGCAGTAATTCTAGTTCCTGTTAATTCAGGGTGGAGTGTACTATGAGTCAACGTATACGCATTGACACCGATGAGCAGATCAAAGAGAGTAGCTCGGTCACGCACCCGAATATGCTGATTTTTATCCAGAGCGTTTAACACTTCCTCCGTTAAATAGAAGGAGTCATGCTCCTTGTGTTCAAATGATACATAGGGAAATTCTTTCAAGTCTTCCAGGCTCAGAGATTCATTGTGAGCCAAGGGATGATTGATGCTCATAAATATGCGAGGGCAGGCCTTGGCTATTTCTTCAAAAACCAAATCTCTTTCCTTGAAGGTTTTCAGAAGGATTTTTTCATTGGAATCATTGAGATAAATAACCCCCAGAGCGCTTTTCATGGTAGAAACATCCTCGATAATTTCTCCCATCTGCGTTTCTCTGATAGAAAAATCAAATTCATCAGACTGATGCTTTTTTACCAATTCGATAAAAGCTCTTACAGCGAAAGAATAATGCAAAGTAGATACGCAATATTGTTTTTTACAAGGTCCTTGCGACAAGTATTTTTCCTGTAGGATGTCAGCATGGTCCAATACCTGCCTCACGTAAACAAGAAACTCTTCTCCATTTCTGGTAACTCGAATACCTGTGTGAGTTCTGTCAAAAATCGGGAACCCAATTTCATCTTCAATTTCCTGAATCGTTTTTGTAAGACTGGGCTGCGAGACAAAGAGCATGCGGGCCGCTTTGGTAATAGAGCCGTTCTCTGCGATACTCACCAGATACCGCATCTTTTGCAAGGTAAGATTATTCATACATCCATTCATACGCTGAAATTATGTAAACGCGATTTTACCCTATATGAGCAACATAAGCAAGCGCATCAATTTTACGCTTTGACATAACTTTTGGTTATACTATAATAAACTTCCACACATAATCAACACCTTAGACAACACAGTCATGAGTAACAGAGCCAAGGGGTATGCAGTTGCGTAGGCTATTACAGGAGATTGCTTATCTGTTTGAGCCGTAATAGCACCCAGCGCGGGGGTGGATGTCATGCCGCCGCATATTCCGCCAAGTGTTTCGGCAAGGCTTAAGCCTAAGATTTTTCGGGATAAAACATAACCAATCAACAAGGGAAGAAGAGTTACCAGCATACCTACAACACATAAAGTAAGGCCTTGTTCTCGCAGCGTTTCTATAAGGGTAGCCCCGCCATTTACTCCGGCCCCGGCAAGAAACAACATCAGCGCAAATTCCATCAACATAACACGCGTATTTCGGGGCATATAGCCAACTACGGAACCAACGTGTCCCAGATGCCCCAATATGAGAGACACCAACAGAGGCCCCCCGGCCGTACCTAAACTGAACCCATTAAAAAGCTCTATTTTCCCGACAGCTATCCCAAGCGCAACACCTGCCGCCAATGAAAAAATATCTGTGGCGTTGATGGCGGAACTTCTATGCTTGCACAGGATTTTGAACTCTTTGATATCCTCGGGCTGTCCGACAATGGTCAGAACATCATTGCGGAATATTTCTGTATCACCATGAGGGACAAAAGTATTCCCCAATCTCGTAATTCGGGAAACAACAATGCCATAATTGCTCAATGTATTGAGTTCACGGAGCGTCTTATTGCTTAAACTCGGTTCTAAGATGAGCACCTCAGCCATTTCGTCTTTCAAACGGTGACTTTTCGGAGCATCCTTTACGATATGTCCCAGTAAGGCAGCATCACGCTCCACCAAACTCAGAGCGCCTACAACAAAAAGCTGTTGATTATCCTCAAACACATCCTCGGAATTCAGCGGCACCAACATATCGTTCTTCATCACTCTGGTCACTCTGCATTGCAATAATCCGTTTTCTATAGCGGTCATGATATTATTGCCGATGAGCGTATTATTCTGAATGCGGATAACACGGGTTACAATACGGTTAGGGTCAGAATTACTCCGTTCCTGCTTTTCCGGTTCATTAAGACTTTTTTTCAGCAGCCTGGGCAGGACCTGAACAAACAGCACCACACCGATTACGCCAAAGGGATAGGCTAAGCCATATCCGATATTAATTGGGGAAGTTGCCTGTCCGGCTGTTTCAGCCGCCTCCAACGCTGCGGCCAATCCGGGAGTGCTGGTACAGGCCCCGGCAAACACTCCTGCACCGACACCATAATCAATACCAAATAACCTGCAAGCAATCAGGGTAATACACCACCCCATGCAAACTATTACAGCAGACATCAATAACAGTCTGCTTCCCTGACTTCTCAAAGAACCGAAAAATCTGTTACCCACCCCAAGGCCAACACAATACACAAACAAAGCTGTACCTATGCCGGTTACCCCTTCCGGTACCTTCAAATGGTAATGGCCAGCAATCAATGCGACAAACAAGACACCGGAACTTCCCAATGATATACCTTTAATCGATACATTTCCCAAAGCTAAACCAATTGCCAAAATGGCAAAAAGAACAAATAAGGAATCAGTCAGAATGTTACACATAATCGTATGATTGAAAACAGTCCGGCCTATATCACCATCTGAATATTTTTTCAAGCAGTTCCCGCAACGTCCGGACATACAAGTTACCTATCCTTAAACATAAGTAAAGGTAATATCAGGTTACAAATGATTGATAATCACACATCTTGCTATATGTTAAAACAATTAAGGAAATGGCAATTTGTAGGGGTGTATGGCGAACCGAAGGTGAGCGGAATTCAAAAAGCCCCGTGTTAACGGGGCGATAGCACATAGCGCGGGGTAAGCCGCGAAGCGGCGCAGCCCCGGGTATTGAGCAAATAATATCGAGAGCCCCGTGAAACGGGGTGACAGCCTGATTGATAAGAGCGGTAGCTTTGGGATTTAGATGTATGCAACCGTCAGGCCGCGAAAGGCTGTCGCCACCGTTTCACGGGGCTTCATTTCCTCTTATTCCTGTAACAGGGGCTACGCGAGCCGGCGCTCGCTCACCCCTGCCTATGTGCTGTCGCCCGCCGGGGCGGGCTCTATGCTAGGCTCGCTATGCTCGCAAAGGATAATAAATATCTTTTAACGGCCTTCGGCCGGGTGAAAAGCGGGCTAAAGCCCGCGGTGAAGAACCGTGCTATGCACGGTGGTGAAGAATGCGCTGCGCGCATGGTGAAGACCAAGGCTGACGCCTTGGGGATAGGTGGCCAAGCTCCAATTTGTTAAACTGCGAGCTTGCGAGCCGAACATTCAATTCCAAAATCTAAAATTCAAATTCCAACTTCAGTAAAAGGGAACCCCTGCCCGGGTGGGGCAGGGGTTCAAAATCTCGGCAGTAAGTGCAGCCGGAGAGTGAGAGAAGGGGGTTACTCCTTGTTACGGGACTTGTACTTGGCGTGCAGGGCTGCATCGGCGGCGGTATTTTCCTTCACCTTCTGCTGAGCCAGACGAGCCTTGTTGGAGATATCGGGGTCATCGTCGGAGCGCATTTTATCGAGCCAGACTGTGACCCACTCGTGCTCAATCATGTTGGAGAGGTTATTGATGAGTCTCTCCTTCTGCTTGAAGCAGGCGTCCATCTCGGCGCGCTCTTCGGAGCCCTCCTCGGTGTCGGCGTAGCCGGAGGTATCGACGTTAATCTTGTCGTAGACCATGGCGATGAGTTCATTTGCCTGCTCCACGGTACGCTCGCGGTTCTGGGATACTACGCCGGCCAGCATGAACTCAGCGGTGCGCAGGTAGGCATTGGACTTCTTCAGGGCGGCCTTGTCCTCGCCGGCTTCCTCCACCATCTGCTCGGCTTTGGCCTTGAGCTCCAGCAGGTAGGGAATAATGTCATCATTGTAATAATTGGCGAAGAAGAGCTCGGAACCGTGCCACTTGTCGGGGTCCTCGCACTCAGCCTTGTAGAACTCGAGAGCCTTGGGCGAGCAGGCACGCCCCAGAGCACCCTGCATGGTTTCGCGATATTTTTCGGGCAAGGTTTCGAAAATCTCATCGCCGTATTCCATGCGCTTGTCCATATCATCCTCCATGGTGATGACGTTGTTCAGGCAGACAGAAAGGGCATTGGCCACGGTGCCGTCGATGGAGTCATCGCTGAGCAGCTTAATGATGTCGGGGATGTCCTTGGAGGTGACGCGCAGGCCCATGCTCTCCCAGATGGAAGCAATGACGTTGGCCTTCTTAGTCCACTTGGGTTTCTTGCTCACGCTGTCGGCGAGCTTGCGGAACTTGGCATTGATACCCTTGTTGTTGGAGATGGCCATACGCTGCAGCATGGTGCGGATGAGGTCGGCATCCATCTTGGGGGCGTTCTCATCGAGCGTCTTAAAGATGAGGTTGTCAATCTCGGGATCCATTTCGGAGGCGAGACCGAGCAGCAGGGTGGCCAGCTGGGCGGTAGCCTTGGGATTAGCACCATAGGCGGGGCGGCCATATTCATCCTTGGCGTAGGGGTCAACAAGCATGTTGAGCAGGTCCTGAGCATCCTGCTTGCTGCAGACAACGGTGTATCCCTTGGCCTGAGCATCGGCCATGGTTTCAATCTGCTGCTTGTTGATTTCAAAGGCTCGTTTAAGGATGGCATTGGTGGCATCGATACGGGCCTTCTGAGCATTGCGCTCGGCATTCACCTGACTGACGTAGAAGAAACAACCGACACCCAGAGCGACCAGAGCGGCCAGACCGATATAGAAGAGCGGGGTCTTGTGGAAGGGCGTCTTGTCGGCCATGGTCTGGAGCTGCTGCAGGTAGGCATCGCGGGCGGAGAGCTGCTCTTCGCTCATGCCGTCTTCATCGGCAGCGGGGGCAGGAGCCGGGGTCTTCTTCTTTTTCTTAACGGGGCTCTTGGCAGCGGCGGGAGCCGGGGCAGCAGCGGGGGCTACTTCTTCTGCCGGGGCAGGGGCTTCCTCTACCGGGGCAGCTGCGGCTTCTGCCTGCTGCTGAGCCTGATATTCGGCCATCTGGCGGTTGTACTCTTCCATCTGGCGGTTGTATTCCTCCATCTGGCGCTCATATTCAGCCTGAGCGGCGGCATCGGCTGCGGCCTGCGCATCGATTTCTGCTGCAGGTGCGGCTTCCTCGACCACAGGCTCGGGAGCAGGGACTACCACGGTTTCGGCCACGGGAGCTGCTACCGGTTCAGGCGCAGGAGTGGGGGTGGGGGCGGCTACAACTGTGGGAGTAGGAGTAGCTGCTACCTCCGGCTCGGGGGCGGGGGCTGCTGAGGGTTTGGGGGCAATGGCCTTGCCGTCTGCACCCTTGAGAGCTGGGCGCTTGGCGGGGGCTGCGCCGGCGTTGAGCTTCACGCGTGCGGCCGGGGCGGCTGCAACTGCCAGTTTGGGGCGTGCACCGGCGGTCGGTGTATTGACTTTAAGTTTGGGGGCTGCCATAAGTAATAAGTGAATAGAGTGAAAACTGTATAGCTACTGCGGTCATTCTAGCTTATTTTAAGTGTGATTGCAATCACGGAATGCACACGGAGCTTATTTTTCCTCAGTTTTTGAGGGGTGAGTGGCCCACAGACGCAGGAAAATCAGCCCGACGACACACAAAAGCAGTGCGGTATAGCAGCCCACTGACAGATTGTGGAGCTCTGTTATCTGCTGACCGGCGGCAGCGGCGGCGACCAGATGCCACAGGTGGCGCAGGCAGCAGAGTATGATGCCTGCCCCTAGTATGCGCTGCATGAGCGGGCGCCGCAGCAGCCCGAGGGGGCGCAGTATCAGGGCGAGTAGCAGCAGACCGAGCAGCAACAGGGCGTTGAGGGTGGGCTGAAAAAGGGCGTAGTGGTTGTCCGGTGGCGCAACGTCAATCACGTAACTGCCGATGGTCGGTTCAAAAGCCACTCCATACAGTGCCATGCCCAGGGCGGCTATGGTCATGTAGTATTGTTGCGGGCGGAGTTTGCTGCCGCCCCACAGCAGCAGTACTGCCCAGGGTAGCAACAGAGTCAGGCCGAAGTAGCTGACGGGCAGTGCCCGGCACCAGAATTGCCCGCAGACGAGTGCGCTCGCCGCCACAAGCACCACGATGGGCAGTGCGGCTCGCTCCCGCAGCCACAGGGACAGCACGCGGCACAGTATCATGACCCCACCGCATATCATCAGCACAAGCCTGTAGTGCTCGATATCGAAGAAGGTAGTGGTCGAAAGTCCGGGGCCGTATGCACCGGGAGCCCCGACCGACCAGGGGAAAATGCTCCCCAGCGCGGTCAGGCAGGCGGCCAGTGTGGTCCACCCGCACCACAGTCCGGCATCTGCCAGTCGGCTCAGTCGGGTACTCGGTGACCAGCCGGCACCGCACAGCGTGAGCAGGGCTCGCCAGAACTCAGCTCCCATACCCAGAGCAACCGCGCACACTCCGGCGGCAAAAATGCCCGCCGGCAGCACGTTGTAGAGTTGCCAGAGGGGGATAAAGCCCAGCACCTCGCCGCTGCCCATCAGGGCAGACGGATTCTGCAGGTGCTGATTGGCCATGGCCGCCAGCAGCAGGAAGAAGATGAGTACTATGAGGAAAACTCGTTTTTTCATGGTTGAAGGGTACGGATGTGGTTGAGGATTTCGTGGCGGTCGGCATCGCGCAGGCGTTGGCGGAAGGCGGGCATGGCACCGCGCCCGTCACTGATGATTTGATGCAGTTCGGGCTGTGGGCGTTCGCTTGTTTGAAGATTTCCGACTGCGGGCATGCCGGGGTAACGGCTGATATAGCTCTGCCCGTCACCGCTGTTGCCGTGGCAGTGGGCGCAGTGGACGGCAAAAAGCTCTGCTCCTGTGCCGGTGGGAGCAGCGGGTTCGCCATTCAGGGGGACGGTACCGGCAGGGTGTGGGCTGCGCGTGTGGAGTAGGGGGCCGCTCATGTCGTTGATGAGCAGGGGTGGTTGTCCGGCGGTATCGCCGCAGATTCGCCATATCACAATCGCCGATATCAGCACGCAGATGGTGGGTAAGCCGTATTTCATGAGCGTCTGTACTGTATGATGAAGTGAAGGAACACGGCTATGCCGCCGCCCAGCAGGGCGCAGACGAAAAGGGGAGGCCACCAGAACTCCCAGCCGTGCGGGCGCGAGCCGAGCGTGCCGACGGTGTCTGCCCACTGGGTGAGGGCGGCCCACAGGGTGCAGGCGGCGGCTCCCACGGTGGCTCCGATAGCGGCAGCCCGCCCCGGGTGTGTGGGGCAGGGCTTATTCAGGTAGCTGAGCGGGTCAGTCTGTTCTGCAGGCATGCGGGCTGACAGGCTCAGAAAGAGAGCCAGGAACAGACCCACGCTGCCTGCCAGCATGGCGATATCCACACTCGTGGGGCTGTAACTGCCGCCGGTGAGTGCTACCGAGCGCTCCACGATGATGTGGGCGCGCTCCAGCCACATGCCGAGCAGTACCCCGCAGCTCACCAGGGCTGCAGCGGCGCGATTGCTGCGCAGCTTCGGTAGTGCAAAGAGCAAGGGCAGCCCCACATTCAGCGCAAGCAGGCAGGCGTAACCCACTCCCCAGTGGGTTGGCGTGCGTAGCAGCTCCAGCCCATAGAGCAGGCCCATGGCGCAACCCAGCCCCAGCATGAGTTGGGAGAGTTTGCCTGTCACAGTGCGACTGCAGCCCCTGCACAGGGCAATGAGCTGTACTGCGGCCATGCCCGACAGCAGGGCCCCACATACGAAATAGGGGGGAATCATGGGCTCATACCAGCGCCGGGTGAGCGCAAAATCGCAGCCCACCACGCTGTGTACCGTCACAACCAGCGGGGTGAGCAGGGCTGCCATCAGCACACAGCAGCGTGCCCAGGTGGGGCGCAGGGCGGCAGGTCCGTGCTCTCCCCACATTCCCATGAGCCAGAAAAGGACAGACAGCAGCAGGTAACTGCTGATGGCTGCGGTGTCCCACACGAGGGCTGAGCCCAGATTGGGCCACACTCCGCTCGCCATGGGCAGGGGGGCCATTTGCCACAGCATCCAGGCTCGCCCCACGTGCACCAGCGGGAATACCGCTGCTGTGCATACCGCGCACAGGGTCATGAGCTCGGCATGTCGTGCAATTTCACCACGCCAGCTCTTGCCGGTCAGCAGAAGTACCGCCGATATCAGTGTACCCGCATGTCCCAGTCCTATCCAGAAAACAAAGTTGACAATATCCCAGCCCCAGGGGACGGCGTTATTCACGCCTAATACGCCAACTCCCTCAGTGGCAATGCGCCAGGCGCTCCAGCCAAGTCCCCATAGCGCTACAGCTGCACACAGAGCCGACAGCGGGAGCTGCCACCCCCTGCGCCCTGTCTGTGTGTGTCGTTGACTCATGATAGGTGTATTGTAGCAGAGCCCGCGTTTTTTCTCAAGTTCTACACCGTTTTGCAGCCATTTTATCCCGTCATAGCCCCATTCTGACCCAAAAACGGGCAAAAATGGGCTCATGTTTGTTGTAAACATACAACATTTGTATGTTTTTTAACTTTTCTTGCTTGACTGCCTACTTTGGAATCATTAAAATGCCGCCGGGCGATTCTCTTTCCTTACCAGTTTTGGAGAGTTAGTTGTTTTCAACTAATAAGAATTGCTAACTAAATCAGAATCTATAAACTAAAAGTCGCCATGAACACGCGCCACATAACAAGGTTCACATACGAGTTCACGAACTTCCAGGGATGGAGGGTAGCCATCAGCCGCCAGGGGGTATCACTGGCCCGCTACTTTTCAGACAAGCAGTACGGAGATTCGGAAATCGCACGCGCACATGCCATCAGCTTTCGCGATATGGTATTGGACGAATTGCGACAATTCCCGGAGCACACTCAGGAGATACTGATGAAGCACCGAGCCCAGCCGGCAAAGGTGTACCCTGCGGGGTTGAAGCCCGCTGCTCCTACCACGACGGACAGCGAACATGCAACTCCTGCCTGCAGCATGCGCAGCAACAAAGTTTTGCACGGCATTCTGCAGGGTGTGTGCAGGCGACTTAAGTTGGATACAGCCAGCGTACTCAAGCTCTCGCTGTACCTGTTCACCATGCAGTACGGAATACCGGCCGGCGTGGCCGATGAACAAGTGGATGGCACAGCCCTGCACGCCGCAGCCGAGCTGCCCGAGGAGGAGCAACATGCTATAGCGCTGCACCAGCTCATCAACGAACTTGAGTCCCATGGCCGATTGGTCGGTATGCCTGATTTTGAGGAATTTGCCACCGGTCGTTCATCGCGTCCTGCTGCCGATAGTACGGCTCTGCCCATACTCACGCCGGTAGAGGACGCCATGCCCGATAATTACCACGCCGCATCGCGATATATGCGGTCAGCTCGCCCATCACCACCGTCACCAGCCATGTCATTCCGCCCCCGCCTCTCTATACCCCACTCACCCTCCATTTCCCATTCTCCGGCTCACGGTAGCCACCCTAATCTAGCTGATAAGAGAGAGAAATCTTTGCCTTATTCTCTCACCGCCGCACCCATTCGCCCCATTAAACTAAAGCGTCCCGGCAGCAGGACAGACCTGCCCATTACCCCGCCGCCGGATGCCATGTAAGCGGCATTTCTGCACCACATATCCATCAGCTGAAGAGCTTTTGTTTCTGTTACGTCGCGGTAATGACCGCCGACCGTTCCTGACGTCGTGCCTTTATTACCGAGCCCACTGCCCCAAAAATCCCCTGTATGCCGGGCGGCATACAGGGGGATTTTTTTGGATTTTGGAATTTGAATTTTTGATTCATTGCCATCCCATAGAGGCACGATAACGAGCCGCTATGGCGCATGATTGCTGGATGTATGGATGATTTTCTTTGAAAAAAGGTTTAGGAATTAGGGGGAAATCTTTCGGCGGGTTTCTGCTGTCCCATATCAAATAAGC
>JAFURE010000025.1 GCA_017471985.1 Akkermansia sp.
GGTTCGTTACCTCCCCGCAGTTGTTCTTCAGGTCTGGGATTCCGCATCATCGCGGCTCCTCGCGGACTTTCACCGTAGTGCGCATATCGCGTCGGTCGTACCCCAAAAAGCCATGCGGATAAAAATCCGCATGGCTTTCTTTAGCAATGATGAAAAGTGCACCCCTTACATCTGGGCCAGCACAGCAGCGAACTGCTGCACGGCAGTAGCCAGCTCGGAGCTGTTGTAAAAATTGTTGTCGGCGAGCTTATTGACAGCCGCAATAAAGCCGGCACCAATAGCCTGAGCAGCCGGATTTGACTCCAACGCCCCCTGAGCATCGGCGAGCTCCTCGGCATTCAGCTGACCTTTTATACTCACCAGAGCAGCAGCGTACTGAGTCAGCTGCTGCACACCCTTCGCCACATCGGCGGGATCCTGAGCAATAGTCGGCATCGACAGCAGCTCATTCATGCCGCTCAGCAATGCCAGCTGAGCCTGAATGTAGTCGGCTACGGTCAATTCTTCCTCCTGTGCAGTGGCGGGAGCCACCATGGCAGGAACGGCAGCAAGAGCGATATAGGCAATCCGGGTCATATCTTATGTGCTTGTTGTTGAGCGGCTCTTATATCACAAGTTCGCTGAATTCGCAAGCCCTTTCACGAAATTCGGTTCAACTGCTTTTTTGCTTGCAGTGGCAATCATTAAAAGGTAGAATGGGGCGAAGCCTTTTCAAGGGGCGCAAACTTTTTTTATTATGAAAGCAGGAACTATTGTAACAACGGCTCTGGCACTGCTGGTTGCAGCTGGTGTCACCTACGCCGTCAAGCCTGAGTTGCTCCGGGACTACCTGCCCGGGGGACTGACCAGCCAGCTCGATAAGATGCTGGGTCACGAAACCGGTAAGAAAACCGGTAAGAAGGGTGCCAAAAAGGCCGTCACCATCAAAAACATCGGTATCATAAAAGGTGCTGAGTGGGTGGATTGCCTGAAAGTGCGCGACAAGGTTGCCGCCGAGATTGCTAAAAAGATTGGCACCCCAACCGCTGCCGGAGTGGCTGAGTTTATAAAGGTGCCCGAGAACCGCCTGCTGCTCGCTCAGTGGGTTGTGGCCGATGCCGAAATCCGCGCACAGGAGGACGTGGTCAAGGCCGCCGAAGCCCGTAACAAGGAGCTCGATAAGGCCAAAAAGGAACTGGCCGACCTGGAAGCTGACCTTCCGAAGGATGCCGCCGAGCTGCCGGCCTCTGTTGCCTGGAACCGCAAGAAACTGCAGGAGAAAGTAGCACGCCTGGAGGCTGAGAACAAGAGCGACTACCTCTTCAGCGAAAGTGCTGCCGGCAAGGGCGGCGCTAAGCTCATGGAGCTTATCGGCGGTGACCCCGAGTGGCTGAGCCAGTTTGCCTTCACCGGCGAATGTGTGCGCCCGGGTATGGCACTCTCCATCCTCAAGAAGATTTCCAAAGACAACCCCGATATGGTAACCAACCGCATGGTGCGCGATATCGCCACCGCCACGGCTCTGGAATATGCCAAATCGGGCTGGAACCAGCAGGACGCCGTGGAGCGCGCCAACTTCTACATTAAGTCGTGGAAAGATGACCGCCTGAACAGCGTGTTCGACACCCTGCCCTTCTGGCAACGCCGCATGGTGTGCGGTTGCAAAGGCGACAACCCCTATGGCAGCGTGGCCAGTCTGAGCTGGGCACAGGACAACATGCACCTGCCTGCCGACCGCTACAGCGGCAGCTGCTGGCGCTGCGCCTATCGCTTGAACAACATCTATGGCGACAGTATTCACGGGCCGCTCTACTACGCCCCCTTTGAGAGTACCCTGGGCGACAACCGTGTAGCTATGACCTACCTTATAGGTGGCGTGTGCGGCAGTCTTTCCCACTTCGGTGCATTCTCGGCACTGGCTAACGGTGTACCGGCCATGACCGCCGGCGAGCCCGGCCACTGCGCTTTCATCGTACTTGTGGGCGACAAGTGGACCCCCGCCTATTCGCTGAGTTGGCAGCGCGGTCTGCACTGGCAGGTATTCCGCAACGTGCACTCCTACTCATCACTGCACTCTGCCACTGAGTTGTACTCTGACGACCAGAAGAATGAAACCGCCATGTCCAATGCCTGGCGTGTGATTGCCGGGGCCAAGGCCGCTGCCGGTGACCTGACGCAAGCTGTTGAGTGCTACGAGAAAGCTGCCACTACCCAGCCGCGCAACTGGATGGCCTGGCGCGAATGGCAGGAAACCCTCGAGAAAGCCACCGATGCCACCCCGGCTCAGTGGATTAAGCTCAACGACACTATGTGCTCCGTTCTGGTACCGCTGTACCCCGAAATGGCTTTCGAACACATGCAGAAGGGACTGGCCGATGATTTGGCCAAAGCTCTGGAGAGTCAGCCTGCTCAGCTGCGCAGTGCCTACCTGAAGTTCTGGCAGAGCGTGAAGGAAATGGGCCCCGACCGCTGGCACATCGAAAAACTGGCAGACATGCAGCTCACCGGCATGAAGATAGAAAAGAACACTGAGCAACTCTGCGCTTACTATGCCGACGTACTCGGTGCCACCGTCAGCAACGGTAAATACGCTCCCGCTATCCTCAACTGGGGTAACAACCTTGGCAAGAAGCTCGACAAGGATGGCAATGCCCGCCTGATGCAGGCTACCATCAAGGGTATCGGCTCCGGTGCCGACAATATGAGTGCCGAAGAGCGCATCGAACTGCTCCGCCCCGCTATTCTGGCAGCCGAAACCAATCGTGACCGTTCCGCCTTCCAGGCCATTGCCAAGATGGTGGCAGCCACCGGCCACAAGAACCCTGACGTCAAGATTCCGGCCTTCGAGCCCTTCCCCGGCAAGCTTGCCTCTGAGGGTGGTCTGGTATGGATGAGCTCCACCTCCCAGTGGGATAAGCCGCACGAGCACGCAGGGCTACTTACTCCCGAGGGTGGTACCTTCCACACCGCTAAGGACAAGGACGCCTATGTAGCCATTGAGCTGCCCCGCCAGGTCTATGTGACCGGTGTTGTTATCGTGGGTACACCCGGCAATCTGGCTCGACTCAACAACATGAAGATTCAGGTTTCTGAAGACGGCGAGAACTGGACCGATGTGCAGGACCTCGGCCCCTGCAAGCAGCGCATTATGCGCAGCGACCTGGGCGGCAAGAACCCCGTGGCCAAGTATGTGCGCATTCTGCGCGCCGGTGGTCCCGACTTCTTCCATCTCAACGGCATTTACATTTACGGCAACCAGGCTGCATAACCCATAACCCATTCACATCACAATGAAAGTCACTAACAACTTTATCGTCCTTTCCTTGCTGCTGGCTCCCCTTTCGGCTACTGCATACCAGAAGGCCGACAACATTGAACAGGGCAAAAACCTGGTAACAGACGACGGCTACGTCATCGTTACCTATGCCGATGGCTGGGACAAGTACAGCAAAAAAACTGCTGAGATGATGATGGCCGACCCCGCTGTTACCAAGGCTCTGGGTAATGCCGTAGTCATGACTCTGCCCGTGCCCAACGTCACAAGCAAAGAAGAGCACGAAGCCAATAAGACACGTTTCGGGAATATGGACCTCAGCTTCCCGAATGTCTACCCGGCCATTATCCTCTACGATAAAACCGGGCGTCGTCTGACAGACATCTGCATTCCCTACAGCGAGCGCAAAGACCCGGCTGCTGTAGCTGCCAAGGTCAGCAAGGCCATGGCCGGTGCCCGCAAGCAGGCTGAACTGCTGAACAAGGCAGAATCCGCCAAGGGTGTGGAGAAAGCCCGACTGCTGGGTCAAGCCTCTACCATCCCCGGTATCAACCGCCCCAACAGGGTGGTGGATGCCATCAAGAAAGAAGACCCCAAGGATGAGAGCGGCATGACTCGCATAGCCGGCCTCAATCTCTTTGCCACTGCAATTGAGAGCGCAAGCACCAAGGACTGGGAGGCCGACCTCGCCACCATGAAGGAGCTGATGGAGAACCCGCTGCTCACCACCGAGCAAAAACAGCAGGCATGCTGCATCAGCATCGGTCTGCTGCGCCGCCACGGTGGTCTGGCTCGCAAAGCCGAGCTTAAGCAGATGATTGCCAAGCTTCGCTCCCTCGACCCCGACAGCCTGCTGGGCCAGTCGGCCGACGATGCCGAGCGCATGTGGGTGAGCACCTTCAACATTGTGGAAGGTTGGAGCCCCTCAATTCTGCCCTCCGACGCCACCCCCGTGGAACTGGAAGGCAAGCTGCCCATCAGCGCCGCAGGTACCTACGAGGTGACCTTCAACTACAAGAAGGGCACCGAGGCTCTGCGCGTGGCTGCCGTTGAGCTCTATGATGGCGACAAGAAGATAGCCGAGGACCGCCACGCCGGTTTCATGGGTATCAAACAGAACAACAACGTGTACACCCTCAATGTACCCGCTGCTGTCAAGAAGCCCCGCATCTTCGTCATCTTCAACATGGGCGAAAAGCTCGACTCTTACGGCAAGGTGACCATCACCCGTAAGTAAGCCCCCGAACCATGTTTTACAAGCCCCCACACCTCGCCCCGTCGACCGTGTGGGGGCTTTGTATACTCGCAGCAGCCGTTCTGACCCTCTGCTACCTGTACGCCTGCACCCGCCGCCCGCATGAACCGGTGCAGCCGCTCCCCTTCAGCCATGCCACCCACACCGCAGCCGACGGCAGCGCCATGGATTGCCGCGCCTGCCACGCCGCTGCCCACCACGCAGCCGGTGCCGGTCTGCCCGCTGCCGCCACCTGCCTGGACTGCCACCGCCATATTCTGCCTGCTGACCCGCGCCTGCTGCCCCTGCATGCTGCCGCCAACCCCGACCACCCTGCCTATACTGCCGACCCCCTGCGCTGGGCGCGCAAGGCTCCCCTGCCCCCTTACATTCATTTTCACCACGGTCAGCACACCGCTGCCGGTCACAGTTGCGATGAGTGCCACGCCGACCCCGACAGCCAGCTCCCCCACACCATGAGCTCCTGCCTGGACTGCCACCGCAGGCAGAATGTCACCACCAACTGCGACCGCTGCCACAAATAACATTTTCCTATGAAAAACTACAAAGCCGAAAAAGGAAACCGCACGGAATGGTGGTCATGGATGACCCTCTGTTTCATATTGCTGAGTTTTTCCTTATCCTCCTTCTTCCCATACCTTATTCTGACAATACCGATTGTTTACGGCATTGCCAGCGCGCGGCGCATCGGCCACATCGGCCTTTCCCGGCTCTGGGTATTCGCCTGGCTTCCCATTGTCGTGCTCTTCCCCCTGTTCCTTGCTATACTGCAAGTGCCCAATACCGTCAATACCCTGCTCTGGCTTGTGTTCTTCATCATCATACCCGGCTGCATAGCGGGAGATGATAAAAATGCGTAATGTTTACGCGTTGGAACAATGAGAGGTTCAGAGCTATTTTGACAGCAAAATGGGAGCTTATCGTGGAAAGATAGACGAGTTACCCGGCTTCGCCAAGGCTACGCCGTGGCAGGCAAGTTTCGATAGACAAATTGTTGAGCTTGGCGGCTGCGCCGCAAACAGCGTGGATTATTCCACCGTTCCCGCCCCCGGCTTCGCGTCTTGCGGCGTAAGCCGCGGAATATGTCAACTCGTCTCTCATAACTTCTCCTTCTACAAATTGCTCTTTTCCTAATTGTTCCAACGCGTAAATTCGTACTTCTACAACTTACCTTCCGCCTTCATATCCTGAACAAAGCGCCACACTGTTGCCACACTCACGAAGAAGGCATCGGCAACCTGTTGGAGAGGGGCATTCGGATGCTCCCGCAAATAGGCCAGCAAGGCTTCATCGCGCTTATGAGGACGGCGTTTACGGGTTGCCTTTTTACGAGCGGTGACTGCTGCCGGTCGCTGAATAGTGACGCGTACAGCATCCCCTGTAAGTTCATACTCAGGAGGAGGGAGTTTAGCTTTCTCACAGACAGCCATCACACGTTGTATGCCGGTTCCCCATTGCTCCACTATGCCCATACGGTAAAACACTGAGGCAAGCACAGGATTGCGTAGGCGAGATAATCCGGAGAGCATTTCTTCCCGTGACAAATTGTCAAACAATGTCCCCGGGGATAGAATTTCTACACGGTCATCAAACACTGAAACCTGTATATATGCATTCACCAGATAATTGCGGTGCAGAATAGCATTGGCAACGGTTTCTCGAAGTGCGGACATCGGTATCTCATACACATCCTCACGGCGTATGCCCTCTATCACGGTAGCACGGCGCAGGTACTGCATGAGAAATTTCTGAGTATTTTCGAGCTGTTCATATACCGGGCCCATAAACTCTTTACGATCCAGGAAATTCACTCGCTCTTTCCCCTGAAATACAGCACACTGAATACCCGAAAAATGGATACTATTCCCCGTTAACAACCGAAATGCATTAGTGGGCAGATAGTTTCTGCCAATCTTTTTCAGCAGTTCCCACCCCAGCAGCTGCGGCAGTCCCACCGGCTTGCCGCTATCTCCCGAATACTCCGATATTTCACGGCACAGACTCTCAATTTCATTCTGAGTAGCAGCGAGCACTGCTTGCTCAACCACTGAATCATATGTCCTGTTCTGACCTTTAAGTTGCAGCTCTCTCACTTTCTCAGCAGATGCTTGCCGAGTCGTTGCCGCCACTCGAACGTAAACCCCCTTCTCCAGCCCCTCCGATTTTATGTAATACGGACACTGAGGAGACGCCGGAATCTCCACCACAAATAATGCCTTTCCCTCCACTACCTGCCAGTAAAATGAGGGATAGATTTGAGGTGTACAGGTATCGGATATCATATCCGTCACAGCATCCTGCAGACGTGCACGGTCATCTTCCGGTACACCTACTATCTCCTGTGTACCGTTATCAATCCCGAAAATCACCTTTCCCCCACCACCGTTGGCAAAGGCAACAAAAGTTTTCATCACCTTTTTGTCTCTGGACGGTAGTTCTCTCTTAAATTCCAGATTCTCGGATTCTCCTGCTCTGATTTCCTCTACAAGCATACCTAATCGATTCTTTTTCCGTTGTTTATTGTATCATATAAACAACCCTTTGAAAAGTCTTATTTTTCATCTTTTTTCATCTTTTTTCATCTTTTTTCATCTTTTTTCATCTTTTTTCATCTTTTTTCATCTTTTTTCATCTTTGATAGTTCTCTCATGCGTTGGAACAATGAAAGGTTCAGATCTGTTTTGACAGGATAAAATGATGTTTTTTGAGCTGAGATTGTAGCAAGCCTTAGCTACAGAGATGTAGCCCCGCCATTCGGCGGGGCTTGCAAAATCCGCGCGCTACCGCGCGCCGAACTCTATACTTTCAACTTTCAAAATTCAACTTTCAACTTCATTGCTCCTGAGCCGGGCCACGAGGTAATAGCAGAAGGGAATGAAGAGTATACCGATGAGCGTGGCAACACTCATACCACCTATCACGGTGATGCCGATGGAGCGGCGGGCAACAGCCCCCGGTCCTGTGGCCAGTGCGAGGGGAACACAGCCCAGTATGAAGGCGAAACTCGTCATGAGGATGGGGCGCAGGCGAGCCTCGGCCCCGGCCAGGGTTGCCTGCAGCAGGGGCATGCCCTCAGCCAGGCGGTCCTGAGCAAACTCCACCACCAGAATGGCATTCTTGGCAGCCAGACCAATAAGCATTATCAGACCGATTTCTGCATACAAATCCAACTGACTGCCGGCTATCCACAGGGTGGCAAAGGCCCCCAGAATAGCCACAGGCACAGACATAACAATAGCCAGCGGCAGCGACCAGCTCTCGTACAGCGCCGCCAGCAGCAGGTAAGCAAATACCCCCGAAAGGGCCAATATACCGGCCAGGCTCACGCCCTCGGCTGCTTTCTTCTGCTGGTAGCTCATGCCGGAGTATGAGTAGCCCATGTCGGCCGGCATGGTGCGCACAAAGACCTGCTCCAGCGCGGCCATGACCTGAGCAGAGGTATAGCCCGGTGCCGCCACCACATCGAGCATGGCGGCATTGTACATATTCTGGCGCAGGATGTACTGCGGCCCGTAGGTGAAGGTGACATCCACCAGAGCATCCAGCGGCACCTCGGCGCCATCTGCCCCGGGCAGGTAGAACTGCTGCAGCTGCTCCACATTCATGCGGGCATCTGCCTGCGCCTGCATATAAACCGGGTACTGATAGCCGAAGATGTTGAAGTAATTGATGAACGAACTGCCCAGAAAGGTCTGCAGGGTGCCATAGGCATCTGTCGGGTTTACTCCCTGCGTGAGCGCCTTCTCGGTATTGAAGCTGATGAAATACTGCGGGGTATCGGCTGCCAGGAAGTTCTGCACAGCGGCAATCTCGGGTCGCTCTGCCAGAGCGCGGGTGAACGCAGCTGCCTGCTGTGACAGATACCCTGTGCCGCGGCCGGCCCTGTCCTCGAGCATGAAGGTGACATCTGCCGTAGCCCCCACACCGGGAATGGGAGGTGGTGCAATCGCTGTACCGATACCGCCGGTGGGCAGTGAATTGAGCTGAGCTCGCAGTTGCTGCACCAGGGCAGCGGCACTCTGCGTGTGCGGGTCGCGCTCGGCCCAGGGCTGCAGGGTGATGAAAAAGAAGGCATTGTTCGGGCTCTGCACACCGGTGAGCAGGTTAAAACCATTGACCATCACCACGCCCTTGACGGCGGGGTTTTGCCCCAGCAGTTGCACAATCTGCTCCGTTCCCTGCTCTGTCACCCCCAGAGAGCTTCCCTGCGGCATTTGCAGCGAGCCGTACAGGTAGCCCTCATCTTCATTGGGCAGGAACGCCCCCGGCACTCGCTGCGCCACAGGGTAAATGCACAGCGCCAGTACCACCAGCACAAGCCCGGTGAGCAGGCCACGCCTTATCATACTGCCGGCCACGCGGGCATAGCCGCTGCGCGCTCGGTTCACCACGCGGTTGAAAGCCGCAGCCGCACGCCCCTTTGCCCCACCACCCGCACGCAGCAACAGCGCACACAGTGCCGGGCTCAGGCTCAGCGCACACAGCGCCGAGAGCAGGACAGATACACCGATAGTTACCGCAAACTGCGTGAACAGTCGCCCCGTTATTCCCGGCAGCAACATGCAGGGAAAGAACACCGCCGCCAGCACCAGAGCCGTCGTCATCACCGGCCCCGCTACTTCACGCATGGCTGCCTGAGTGGCAGGCACGGGCTGCTCCCCGGCATCCAGGTGCGTCTGCACCGCCTCCACCACCACAATGGCGTCATCCACCACCAGACCGATAGCCAGCACCAGTCCCATCAGGCAGATGGTGTTTACCTCCATACCGAACAGCGGGAAAAAGAGGAAGGTACCCACCACACTCACCGGTACTGCGGTGAGCGGTATGAGCGTGGCACGCCACCCTTGCAGGAAAATGAACACCACCAGCATAACCAGCAACAGGGCCAGACCCAGCGTGTACAGAATCTCCTCAATCCCCAGGCTCACGCTCTCTGTGGTGTTGAGCGCCTGCTGCAGCTCCAGCCCCGGGGCAAGATTCAGCCCTGCCAACGTGCGCTGCACGGCCTGAACCGTCTGCAGAGCATTGCTGCCGGGGCTCTGGGAAATGGCAATGATGGCGCAGTTCTCGCCATTGAACGACGAGCTCATGTTGTAGGTCTGGCAGCCCAGCTCCACGCGCCCCACATCACGCAGCCGCACGAGGGAGTCCTCCGTCGCCCGCAGAATAATGTTCTCGAACTCCTCAACCGTCTTCAGGCGCCCCTGCGTGCGCACAGTGTAAGTGGTCTGCTGTCCCGGCACAGCGGGTTCTGCCCCCACCTTACCGACAGGGTGCACACTGTTCTGCGCCTGCACGGCGGCACGCACCTGCTGCACCGTGAGCCCCGTACCGGCCAGGCGCTGCGGATCCAGCCATATCCGCATGGCATACTCCCCCGCGCCGAATACCTGCACATTGCCCACACCGGGCGTGCGCAGCAGGGGATTCACAAAATTGATGTAGGCATAGTTGCTCAGCCACTCGGCACTGTACTGCCCACCCGGGTTTCGCAGCACATACAGCAGCATGGGCGGCCCGCTGAGAGTGCGCATAATCACACCCTGCTGCTGCACCTCCTCGGGCAGCGCCGCGGTACTCTGGGCATAGCGAAGGTACGACAGCACCTGGTCCATGTCCGCTACCGTTCCTACATCAAAGAGTATACTCAGGCTCATGGCCCCCTCATTGGTGCTGGTACTGGTCATATAGGCCATACCCTCCACACCGCTCATCTGTTGCTCGATGGGTGCCGCTACCGAATCCACCACCGTATTGCAATCCGCACCCGGGTAGGTCGTGCGCAGGCTCACCTCGGGCGGTACAATATCCGGGTACTGTGCCACCGGCAGACTCAGCGCCGTTATCAACCCGCCCAGAACCAGCATGAGCGCTATACTGATGGCTACCACAGGCCGACGTATGAAAAAAGAGTACATCACCACTTGTGACACCCAACGACCACGCTCGGTTGAATATCGTATGGTGAATGACGATGCTCCTGTATCAACTCGACGCTTGCGACGAGTTCTTCACTACAAGCCACAGGCCTGTTCTTCACCGTGAGGCAAAGCCTAGACATATACACAGTGAAAGACGAGCCGAATTCACGGCTCGTCCTTCGTAAAAAGCAGGCTGGGTTCACCCGGTTTACCAACCGCCGCCGAGAGCGGTGCAGAGTTTGGCAAGGCACATGCGAATCTGCTGGCGTGTGGAAATGAGGTTGAGCTCAGCCGACAGCCAGGCACGCTCAGCGGCAGCGACGTTCAGGAAGTCGCTCTCACCGGAATTGAAGCGGCGCAGGGAGAGCTCTGCGGCCTCCTTATTGGCGGCAGCGGCAGCCTGGTACTGCGGCATCTGGCTGGTCAGGCGGGCGTAGGTAATCAGGCAATCCTCAACCTCGGCAAAGGCTGCAAGCACCGTCTTGCGATAGGACTGGGCGGAGGCATCGCGCTCCAGCTCAGCAATGTTCACATTCTCATTGAGAGCCGTGCGGTTGAAGATGGTCTGGCTTGCACTGGCACCCAGGCTCCAGGCGGAGTTCTGCCAGAAATGCGAGAAATCCGTACCGGCAGAGGAACCGGCTCGCCCGGTAAGGGAGATTTTCGGGAACAAGTCTGCCACGCGTACACCGATGGCAGCGGTAGCACGGTGCAGATCATGCTCGGCCTTCACCACATCGGGGCGGCGGCGCAACAGCTCGGCAGGCAGGCCGGTGGGCACGCGCGGCACCTTGTTGTAGGTTGCTGCGGTGGGCATGCTCAGCGAAATCTTGTCGACCGTGGTGCCCAGCAGAGTGGCCAGAGCATTCTCGCGGCTCTTGATATTGGCCTCGTACGTGGGAATCTGCGCGCGGGTGGAGGCAATAGTGGCTCGGGCCTCTGCCAGTTCCAGATTAGCGACCATACCCACGGCTTCCTTCTTCTTGACAACCTCGTAGGTACGCTCCTGGTACTCGAGCTGTTCGCGGGCAATACGCAGACTTTCCTTTGCGGAAATCCACTCAAAGTAAGCATTGGCTATGCTGGCGGCGAGTGCCGTGCGCGTGGCGTTGGCAGCAGCCTGCGTGGAGCCGAGGGAGGCATAGGCGGCCTCTACCTCGCGGCGGGTGCCACCCCAGATATCGGGAGTCCACGAGGCCGACAGAGCACCGCTCCAACCACCATGGGAGGTGGAGGTGTCGAAGTTACCGGCGTTGTCACCACCGATGGATGCCGAGCCCGTGGGGAAGAGCCCGGAACGCGTGGAGCGCAGGGAGGCCTCGGCCTTGGCAATGGCGAGCGCAGCGCTCACCATGTCGGGGCTGCTCTGAAAACCACGGTTAATGAGGTCGGTAAGCTGGGGATCGCCGAAGCTCTTCCACCAGTCGCTCAGTGACTGCTCACCACTGGAGGGCGGCAGGGCGTTCACCCAGGTGGCCGGCAGTCCCTGGTCGGGAGCACCGGTGAAGTTCGGTCCCAGCTGGCATGAACTCAGGCCAACAGCTGCGAGCAAGTAAAGGGAATAACTGATTTTCATGTGATTCGCTGAAAAGTTGTGTTGAAAAATGGAAGGAATGAGGGGGATTATTCGTGGCGCAGAGCCTCGATGGGGTCGAGCTTGGAGCCCTTCCACGCCGGGTACCAGCCGAACACGATACCAATGATGGCCGCTACAGAAACGGAAAGCACCATGGCCGAGACGGAGGACGACACGGGCCAGCCCATCTGTGCACTGACGATGCCCGACGCTACACGACCCGCAATAATACCGATGATACCGCCGATGGTGCAGAGCAGAACAGCCTCCAACAGGAACTGCCACATGATGTCGCGCGGGCGGGCACCCACAGCCATGCGCAGACCGATTTCGCGGGTACGCTCGGTGACGGACACCATCATGATGTTCATGATACCCACACCGCCTACCACCAGTGAAATCATAGCCACTGATATGAGCAGGCTGCTGATGGTGTCGGTCGTATCGGTCATCATTTTCACGAACTGCGAGCGGTCACGCAGGTTGAAGTCATCGAGCACGCCGGGCTCCAGGTCATGGCAACGGCGCAGCACGGGGGTCATGGCATCCATTGCCGCCTCGGGGGTTTTGCCATCGTGAATCTGCACGGCAATGCTGTCCACCGTGCGGGTACGCAGCGGGTGGGGGGCATTCGTGTAGGGCTGCAGGTCGCAGCCGGGATAGAAGTTCACAGTGGTGGTCGAGAAGGTATCGGTCGACGAGACCTTGGCACTGTTGGCAGCACCGCCCTTGCTGATGGTAGCGGAGCCACTGGCACCCATCAGACGGGCGCGAATACTCGACCAGGGCAGCATAATGCAGTCATCCTGGTCATAACCTCGACCGTCGGCACCCTTGGGCTCCAGCACGCCAATGACGGTGAACACAACGTCCTTAATACGGATGTCCTGCCCGATAGGCTCCACGCCGGCGTAGAGTTCCTTGGCAATGGTGTTGCCGATAATGCAGACGCGACTGGCCTCGCTCACCTGCTGGCGGGTGAAGGAGCGGCCCTTGGCCACCTTCCAGCCCTCAATGGCAAGGTAGTGCTCATTACCACCCATGATGGACTGGGGGCTCCAGTTCTGGTTGCCCACAATCACCTGCCCACTGGCACGCACCACGGGCGAGGCTGCCTTCACGTACTCGGCGCAGTCCTTCATGAGGGCGTCGGCATCTGTCGCGTAGAGCGAAGCACGCCCACCCTGCCCGGTATTCACACCGGCCGTACTGACCGAGGCACCGGACACCGTAATCACATTGGTACCCATGGAGGAGAACTTGTCGGCCACCTGCTTTTTGGAGCCTTCGCCAATCTCCATGATAGCCACCACAGCCGCGATACCGATAACGATACCGAGCACGGTGAGCGCTGCGCGCATGGGGTTGCGCACCAGGGCCTTCAGGCAGGTTACGAGGAGGGTTCCTATTTTCATTTTTTAAGTGTGGCTGAGAGTTCGTCAGATACGCCCTCGAGTATGAGACCATCGCTCATGTTGATAGCGCGGTCGGTGAAGGCAGCGGTCTTGGGATCGTGCGTCACGATGATGACGGTGATACCCTGTTTACGGTTGAGGTCGCGGAACATGTTCATGACTTCCACCGAGGTAGTGGAGTCGAGGTTACCGGTGGGCTCGTCGGCCAGTAGAATGCCGGGGTTATTGATGAGGGAACGGGCAATAGCCACGCGCTGCTGCTGACCGCCGGAAAGCTGGGCCGGGGTGTGGTGCATGCGATCCTTCAGCCCTACCAGCTCTATGAGCTCGAGCGCACGGGCACGGATTTCAGCCGTGCTCTTGGCGGGGTGGTAGTAATAGGCGGGCATCATGACGTTCTCAAGCGCAGAGGTACGGGCCAGCAGGTTGAAGTTCTGGAACACGAAGCCGATACGCTTGTTGCGCAGCAGAGCGCGCTCGTTGGCATTCAACCCGGCCACATTGTGCCCGTCAATCCAGAACTCGCCGCTCGTGGGGTGATCCAGGCACCCCAGTATGTTCATGAGGGTGGATTTACCCGAGCCCGATGCCCCGGTGAGCGACACGAACTCGCCATCCTCAATGCGCAGGGATATCCCCTTGAGCACGGGCAGGTCAATCTCGCCCAGGTGATAAACCTTGGTGATATCTTTCAGCTCAATCATGGTCTGAAATCAGTTAGAGGTTGCACGATGAGCTTACATGGGCGGCCCCGGGCGGCCACCGGTGCTCTGACCGGGCCTGGCCTCCACCCCACCGGCTGAGCGCGGGCGGCGCTTGGGACCGTTCATGCCGAAGAGCCCGCCCTGCTGCTTGCCGCCGGCTGCTGCCTTGGCAGGCACCTGCATGACACCCGTCACCAGCTTGTCGCCGGCCTCGAGCGTTTCACCCGGCAGCGGGGTCACAATGCTGCGGGTACCATCGCTCTCACCGCGAATCACGCGCACAGGTGCCACCTTGTCACCTTTCTGCACCCACAGCATGGCACGCTCTCCATCTGCAGGGTCTGCAGCGGCAGGAGCCTGTGCAGGCTCGGCCTCTGCCCCCTCTTCAGGAGCGGGGGGCGGGCCCTGCGGGCGCATCTTACCGGCGAATGCAGGGTCCACCTGTTCACGCTCGGGACGGAAATCAAAGGCAGCATCGGGCACCAGCAGGCAGTCCTTCACCTCTTTCACAATGAAATTGGCATTGGCGCTCATGTAGGGCAGCAGCTTGCGGTCGGGGTTCTCGATATCGATTTCCACGATGTAGGTCACCACGTTGGAGGACATGGTGGCGTTCGGGCGAATCTTGTTCACCACACCGGTAAAGTTCTCGTTCGGCAGGGCGTCCACCGTGTAGCGCACCTCCTGCCCGGCGTGTACTTTGGCAATGTCGGCCTCATTCACACTGGCCCAAATCTGCATTTTGCTCAGGTCACGGGCCACCAGGAACAGCGTGGTAGCGCTCATGTTGCTCACCACCGTCTGGCCTACGTTCACCTGGCGCACCACAATCGTGCCGTCCACAGGCGTGGTAATACGGGTGTAGTCGCGGTTGCGCAGCTCGCTCTCCAGCATGGCATTCGCGCTCTGCAGCTGAGCCTCGGCATTGGCCAGCTGGGCCTGCGCACTCTGCAGGGACGCCGCAGCATTCTCGGCCTGAGTGAGGTACTGGTCGTAGTCCATCTGCGAGAGGGCATCGCCCACGCCCAGCTTTTTGGCGCGCTCCAGGTCACGGTCGGCCTTCTTCTTGTTCACCTCGGCCTGCGATATATTGGCCTTGGCCGTCAGAATCTGCGCCTGCGCCTGAGCCACACTGGCCTCGGCACGCTTGATGTCAAGCTCCACGATGGTGTCGTCAATGCGGGCAAGCAACTGACCGGCCTTCACCTCGCTGCCATAGTCCACCCGCTTGCCGTCCACATCCACACCAAACTCCTTAATCTCACCCGTCACCTGAGCACCTACGTCCACAAGCTCCTGGGGTTCCAGAGTACCGGTAGCCTGAACCTTATTCACAAAATTGTCGCGCACGACCTCCACGGTCGAAAAAGTGGTCACCATGCCGCTGTTACCCGGCCAGTAGTACCACGTGGCAACTCCGCCGCCCACCAGGGCAGCCCCGATTCCCCATTTTACAATCGCATTCACAGCTAAATCTTACTCCTTCCGAGTTCGTTGTCAAGTTACTTTTGATTCCCGGCTCATTCAACAGCCGTCCTGTTTGGGAGAACGCAACCCTTTTCCCCATGTCTACAGAAAAAATGAAGAAAATTTGTCATTTTTTAACTAACTGGCAGAGCAATCGTAATTGCCCCTACGCTCTACAGCATGCCGTACTTTACGAGGAAATTCATTTTCCTTTACCCTTAATCAAAAATATGCTACCTTGGGTAACAGATGAACCCACCATGGCGAGCGATTACAGCAAAACCGGCAACAGAGAAATTACCATAGCACTTCCCGCAGGATTTACGCTGGGTAACTACCGAATTCTGCGCAGTATCGGTCAGGGCGGATTCGGCATAACCTACCTGGCTCAGCATATACCAAGCGGCCAACAGGTCGTTATCAAGGAAAATATGCCGGCGGCTTTCTCGCACCGCAGCGAGAGCACTCTGCACGTATCCCCCACCGGCGGCGGTGAGGTAGAAGACTTATTTAACTGGTCACTGGATCGATTTTTGAAGGAAGCCGCTACCCTTACCCGATTACACCATCCCAACATTGTGAAGGTGGGCGAGAGTTTTACCGCTCTGGGCACAGCCTATTATGTGATGGAGTACATCGACGGAGCCGAACTGCACAAGGCTGCGCCACCGCCTGATAAAATCAATGAGGCATGGTTGCGCCCCATTCTCTGCAAACTTCTGGAAGCACTGGATCACATTCACTCCTGCGAGCTCCTGCACCGTGATATTAAGCCTAACAACATTCTGCTGGACAAAAGGGGCGAGCCCACGCTCATTGACTTCGGCACAGCGCGCTCCCTCATCAGCGAGCGCTCTGCCACCATGATTGAAAGCCCCGGTTACAGCCCGCTGGAGCAGTTGCAGAAGCACAGCAAGAAAGGCCCGTGGATTGATATCTACTCGCTGGGTTCCACGATGTACCGCCTGCTCACCGGGCAGAATCCGCCCCGCAGTATCGACCGACTGACCGATGCCGACCCCTGTATCCCACTGGCGCTGGATTCCTCGCTGTTACAGCGCTTCAGTCGGCAGTTCCTGAGCAGTATCGACAAAGCCATGGCTATGAGATATACCATGCGCTGGCAAACGGCACAGGAATGGCTGGAGGAGCTTCAGCCGCCTTCCTTTTTCTTTACTGTCGGCACCCCTGCCCCCACGGCTCCGCCACTCCTACCGGACTTACCCAAACTCCCCGCTCCCGTCGCCAAGAAAAAAAAGCATCAGGAATGGACAGGCTCAATAGGCGATTGGTGGGTATTCATGCTACTGATATTTGTCGGAATCGGAATCTCTGTAGTGGTCGATTCGGGGTTCCTGTGTTTCATAACGACCTTATCACTCTATCTCTGGGCATGTTTGCGCCGCGCCGGTTATCTGGGAATAAGCCTGAGCTGGGCACTGGGCTGGCCCGTAACATCCATGTTGATGCTCGGTGTGTTAGCCATTACGGGTATGAATGATGATTTCATCATGGCGATATGGTTGATTTTCCTCTTCGTAATTCCCGGTTGCATATACGGCAGAATAAAGTCTAAAGGCTGATTTTACTATTCTGTACATCCCCAAGGCGCCTGCCTCGGCGTTCAGGGTGGGCGTATCAACGTGAAGCCCCCGGCGCAGAGAAGCGGCTCTCTCACAGCTCTGCGCATCATCGAAGAGCGGGACTTCAGTCCCGCCTGTCATCTGCTGACATTCATGCCGGGTTCCGATAACGCAAAAAGATATTGCGAAACATCCATGGCGGTGCTATAATTCGCGCGCGCACCGCACGCACGGATGAACAAGGCATATATTCAGGCATTTCTGGCAGCAGTCATAGCCGCCCTGTTGATGGGCTCGCTGTGTGTGTTCGTGCGAGAGTCTGCCTGCAGCGCGCAGATGTGCTCATTTGCACGTTTCAGCATTGGCCTGCTACTTATCGGCACTACGGGTGTGGCGCTGATATGCCGCCACCGCGGCAGCCTGAAGTTCAGTGCCATGGCCTTTGTATCGGGCATCGGCATCAGCCTGTGCATTCTGTTCTACTTTCTGGCTATCAAGGAGACCTCGGCCGGCATCGCAGCCCTGCTGCCGGCCACAGGGCCCCTGTTCTCGGCGGTGTGGATTTCGTTGTTGCAACACCACCTGCCCCCTCGGCGAGATGGCCTGCTGATTCTGACCGCCGGCCTGGGGATTGTGCTGGTGAGCCTGTTTGCCGGCAATAGCGGCAGCGGGCAGAATGATGCTCTGGGCATCATTTACGGCCTGCTCTCCGGCCTGTTCTACTCCCTCTACATCATGCTCAACCGCCTCATGAAGCCCGAGGTCACGCTGCTGCAGCGCACCTTCTGGCAGTCAATGGCCGGTAGTCTGGTACTGTTGGTACCTCTGCTCTCCGGCGGCGAGGCCGCCTGGCTGAACCTGAGCACCGGCTGGCTCTGGCTGGTGGGTATAGGTGTGTGCCAGGGAGTGGGGGTTCTGCTGCTGGTGGCCTACGCCATGCGCCACCTCAGCTCGCTGGAGTTCGGTATTGTCTCCTGCCTGGAGCCGACCGAAGCCGCCGTCATCGGCTGCCTGTTCTACAGCGAAACCCTGCGTACCGGCCAGCTCTGCGGCTTTCTGCTCGTGCTGGTGGCTATTCTGGCAAAGGCTGCCATGTACCGCAAGGTGGTGGAACCCACGGGCGAGCTCATCCTTTCCACCCCGCCACCCGCTGCACCCGACAGCCCCGAAAATATGGAGTTCTACTCCGAAGAAGAAAAATCCAACCCCTGATTCCCACCCGATTTTATGTTCACCGACCTCATTCAGACCTTGCAGGATAACGAGCGATTCGCCGTCATTTCTCATTTCAGACCCGATGGGGATGCCATTGGCTCCACCCTCGCCATGGGCCTGCTGCTGCAAAGCCTCGGTAAGAAGGTGCAGATGTGGAACGCCGACCCCGTGCCCCAGCGCTACGATTTCCTGACCGGCGCCGACCTTATCCAACCCCTGCCCCCTGCCCTGCCCGAGGACCTGCAGGTGCTCATCTGTGTGGACAGTGGTGACCTCAAGCGTATCGGTAATGAGGCTATGGAGTTATTTAATAAAGCTCCATTTACTATTAATATCGACCACCACCACACCAACACTCGCTATGCGAAGGTGAATGTGGTGGAGGGCGGAGCGGCTGCCTGCGGTTGCATCATCCTGAAACTGGTGCATGCTCTGGGAGTGGAACTGACCCGCCCGATGGCCGACGCACTATACGCCGCTATCAGCACCGATACGGGCTCCTTCCAGTACAGCTCCACCACACCCGAGGTCATGCGCATGGCCGCCGAGCTGATGGAAGTCGGCGTGGACGTGGGTGACATCAATCGCCGCATATACCAGGAAATCCCGCCGACCAGCTTCATCACCCAGCGCGAGGTGCTCAACAACATGGTGGTCGAAGAGAACGGCACCATCTCTCACTACTCCATGCCTGCCGGTCGCAAGGCTGAGCTGGGTGTGGGGCTCGAGGACTGCAAGGACCTCGTCGATATCATCCGCGTGATGCAGGGTGTGAAAGTAGCCGTGATTTTCGAGGACCTCGAGAATGGGCTCGTGCGTGTGTCCCTGCGCAGCAAGGACCCGCAGGTGGACGTCTCGGCCATTGCGGGTATGCATGGCGGCGGCGGTCACTGCATGGCCTCCGGCATTCGTATGCGCGGCCCGCTGAGCGAAGCCCGCGAGAAAGTGCTTAACTCCATCCGCGCCGTTGTGCGCAGCCTGTCATGACCCCTGCTCCTACCGAACAACCCAATGGCGTGCTCCTGGTCGACAAAGACCCGGGCTTCACCTCACACAATGCCGTGGCGCTCTGCCGCCGCATTCTTCAGACCAAGAAAGTGGGCCACTGCGGCACACTCGATCCCATGGCCACCGGCATGCTCATCGTGGTCATCGGCAAGGCCACCAAGATGCAGGACCAACTCATGTGCGAGGACAAGGTCTACACCGCCACCATGAAGCTGGGTATCGAAACCAACAGTCAGGATGCCGACGGTGAGGTCGTGGCTGAGAAGCCGACCGACGGGCTGACCGAGCAGGACATACGTGCCGCCTTCGAGCACTTCGCCGGTGAGTTTGATCAGGTGCCGCCCATGTACTCCGCCGTTAAGATTAACGGTGTGCCCTGCTACAAACTTGCCCGCAAGGGTAAGGAGGTGGAGCGCAAGGCCCGTCACGTGAAGGTACTCGACTACGAGATTACACGCATTGACCTGAGTGCGGCAGAAGTCGATTTCACGGTTCACTGCAGCAAGGGATTTTATGTGCGTACCTACGCACACGACATCGGTCAGCACCTGGGTTGCGGAGCACACCTTACGGCCCTGCGCCGCATTCGCTCCGGTCACTTCGATATTTCGCAGGCCATCGATGTGCCCACTCTGAAATCAGCAAGCCGCGAGGAACTGCTCGCCAAGCTGCTGTCGACGGAGGAAGTGCTGGCCGCTCGCAACGCATAATTTGACCGTATGCAGATTCTCCACTCATTCGCCGAGCTGAGCAAAGTCCCCTGCCCTGTTCACTGGGCCATGGGATTTTTTGATGGCGTGCACCTCGGCCATAGACGAGTGATAGAATCCGCCGACACCGCAGGCGCCCTGCGCGGTGTGCTCACTTTCATGCCGCACCCGCTCGCCGTGCTCCGGCCCGAGCTGGCCCCTGCTCTGCTGACCCCCTCACCCGATGCCAAGGCAGAACTGCTGCAGGCCCTCGGGGTGGATGTACTGCTCGTGCTCCCCTTCACGACCGAACTGGCGGCCCTCAGTCCGCGCGAGTTCCTGGATGTACTCTGCAGCCACTGCGAGGTCGCAGGTATTTCGGTGGGCAATAACTGGCACTTCGGTAAGGGCGGCAGCGGCAACGCCGATTTCCTGCGCAGCGAAGCCGCACGCCGAGGGTTCCGTGCCTGCGTGAATGATATGCTCATGCTCGGGAAAGATACAGTCTGCTCCAGTCGCATTCGCTCCCTGCTGGCCGAGGGCGATATCCCTGCTGCGAATGCCATGCTCGGGCGCCACTTCTGCGTGCGAGGAACCGTGGAACATGGGCAGAAACTCGCCCGCACACTCGGCTTCCCCACAGCCAATATCACCCTGCCCCCGGTTGCGGCTCACCCGCGCGCCGGTGTGTATGCCGTGCGCTGCCTGGTCGATGGAACGCCTGTTCACGGTATAGCCAATATCGGTCTGCGACCCACCATCTGCGAGGATTATAAACCAACCCGACTCGAGGCTCACTTCCACAACTGGTCAGGCGACCTCTACGGCAAGGAGCTGAATGTGGAGCTGCTGAGCTTCATTCGCCCCGAGAAAAGATTCCCTGATATCAATGCCTTAAAAACTCAAATTGAACGCGATATAGCCTACGCAACATCTCATTTATAATGAATGATGATATCCTAACATTCTGTACACCAGAGCTTAGCGACTTAACGCGCGTGCGTGAAACATTGTTCCATGTGGAACAATCAGACCTCGCGTTCCCCAACCTTTACCTGCTCCGCCATAAGTACGATACTCGTATCGCTTTCTACAGAAATTGGCTTTTCAGGTATTACGCAGGCAATGGCCGACTGCGTGGTTATACGTTCCCCGTGGGTGATAATATCGACATGAACGATGCGTTGTTCCATGTGGAACAACATGCCGGGTTGCATGGAAATCCCCTGCACTTCTGTGCTCTGACCGAGGAAAATGCACGTCAGCTGAAGGAGCGGTACGGCGATAAAATCAGCTTTTCAGACGACCCGGGCGATGCGGATTATCTGTACCGCGCAAGCGATTTGACGGAGCTTGCAGGCACAGCCTACCACAAGAAACGCAACCAGATTTCACGCTTTGAGCGAGCACATGGGAACTGGTCATTCGTGCCGATGGATGATGGAAATTCGGCCGATGCGCTCTCGATTGCGCGAGCCTGGGTTGCGGCTCAAGAACCTGACGCCGGACACGAACACGAGCTACGAGCTATCGAAAATGCACTTCGCTACCGCCATGAACTTGGCTTAATCGGCGGTCTGTTGTACGTGGAAAATCGGCCTGCTGCACTCAGTCTTGCCTCCCGAATCAACGATCGCGTGGCAGACATTCACTACGAAAAATGCGCTCCTGATTACCGAGACGCCTACCCGATTATCTGCCGCGAGATGGTAAGAATGATGAATTGTGAGCTCGTCAATCGCGAGGAAGATATCAATATCCCGGGGCTCCGTCAGGCTAAATTATCGTGGAAACCCTGCCGAATTTTACACAAACTGACCGCTATTGTTGACTTATGCTGACCGGAATTTTCTCTCCCACAAAGTGCGCAGAATGCAAATTATGCTGTAATTTTCACCGAAGTTCCGCATGGGAAACCCCGGCTCTTGAGCCCGCAGATATCTTCCGAATGCACGAAATGTGCGTTCCGCTTACGCAAAAACCGGATGGCACAACCTCGTTTTATCTCGATTTCAGAACGGAAAATCCCGACGAAGTAGCCAATTGTCCGCTTCTTGATACCTGTTCCGGTTGCATTCTGCCACGCGAAAATCGTCCTTTCGAGTGCCGAATCTGGCCACTCAGAATCATGCGCGATGCGAGCACACTTGTCATTGGCATCTATGAAAAATGTCCCGCGCTCGATATTGAGACTTTCGAAAAGCTCGGCAAGCACGCTCTTGAAAACCTTCTTGAACCCGTGCTGGCTTACGCAAGTCGTAATCCGAGAGCTGTCCGAAACTACGATACCGCTTACAAGATTATCTGGCGTCAGTAAATCAAAAAATCAAAACTCACGTGGAACTTCTGACAGCTGCCAAATATTCGGCAGCTGTTTTCTTTTTTCAAGATTGCAATTTTTCATGCCTATCACAACAATCAAAAATTTCAATTTCATCATTCTGAGTACAATCGTGAGAATCCCACAGAGCCGTACAGATGTTAAGGAATTCTTAAATATCGAAGTCTGTTCCTGTTCCACGTGGAACATTTTATTTCCTGAATTCGGAGTGCGAGTAAAGAGAGAGTTTAGAAAAATACAAAACAACACTGTCGAAAACATCACAAAGAAAAAGGGTCCTGAGTAACGACGCTACAAGAGTGACGCCCATTCATTGGAAAAAATTTTACAACAGGAGCCGTGTTCCACATAGAACATCTCTCGTAGCGAGAAAACTTTTTTCAAGATTAAAAACCATAGGCCAGGTTGCACATAGAAAAATTTAATCTTTCATTTTTCACGAGAGCGATATACAGACAGCAAAGGGTAGTTAAAAAAATCCAATTTTGCGATACTCACGAGAATCGCATAGAGCCGTACAGATGCTAAGGAATTCTTAAATATCGTAGTCATTTCATGTTCCACGTGGAACATTTTCTGACCGCCAAATTTGCATCAAATCACTGGTCTCTATCAGTACAGCTCAATATAAAAATCGTGCTGAAATGAAAAGCACAAGCCCACGTATGCTGTCGCTGTAACTAAATAAGAGCAGGGAACATCGCCAAATTTCCACCACCATGTGTCGTTCATCAAACACCGACTCTCACATTTCAATATCGACATTCTGAGTGAACATTGCAGTAAAAAAACGAAATCCTTTCATCAAATTACATCTCCGGGTAGCCAATAATCAGAACGAAACACGTCAATTTTTGTTCTACATGGAACAGAATCAGGCTTTTTTCAAGACTTTATCCGTAAAATTTACATTAATTTTATAATACTCTAATTATAAGTTATTTACAACTTTTTACATATCGTTTTTAGCAGGGCAGGGGAGTGGTTGAAAAAATATTCACTGACCAACGGAGCGGGGCAGGGGGGGTGAAAAGTTGGATTTTGAATTTTTGATTTTGGATTTCCGGTTTCTCTTCGCTCGGGGCTTCTCTTTGATATGCACACCAAGGACGCCGAGACAGGAAAATTAAACATTCGGCTCGCATGCTCGCAATGTAGCAAATTGATGTTTGTCCCCCTATCCCCAAGGCGTCAGCCTTGGTCTTCACCATGCGCGCAGCGCATTCTTCACCACCGTGCGCAGCCGGTTCTTCACCGCGGGCAAAGCCCGCTTTTCACTCGGCCGAAGGCCGTTGAAAAGCTTTTATTCCAAAGCGAGCCACAGGCGAGCCTAAACCAGAGCCCGCGACAGCGGGCGACAGAACAATAGCCCAGGGTGAAGCCGCAGGCGAAACCCTGGGAAAAAGCGAAAAATATATCTAAACCCCGCAGACTTGCGGGGTGACAGAGGAGTGTTGCTCAAGTATACACTAGTGTTGTACCGTGAGAGCAGGAGGCAATTATAAAAAAAAACGCATGCGGTTGTAACCCGCTTTTCTGTCACCCCGCAAGTCTGCGGGGTTCTCTTTCTTTTTTTTACTCACCCCAGGGTTTCGCCTTCGGCTCCACCCTGGGCTAATGCTCTGCCGCCCGCACAAGTGCGGGCTTATTAAATTCCGCATCCCTTCGGTTCGCCGTACAACTCTACAAATTGGCGTTTACTGAGGATAGATAGACAATATTCAAGTTGCGATTGACTCTATGTTCTGCGCACGTTGAGCATGGTTGCCATAACCACGCTGCCCGCTGCGCAGCCGCATTGTTCCACAACTCGTCTATCTCACTCTCTCTGGGCCGTGGTTATTGTTTTTCCGGTATCACCGGGGGCATCATCAGCGTAACCGGGCGTACGGAACGCGCGGCACTTTCGCGCCACATGTCGGCTGTGCGGGTATAAACTTCGGCACGGGCAGTGGCCAGAGCAACCTCGCAGGCCTCCATCGCACGCATCCACGGGGTGATATAATGAGCACCGTGAGCAAGCACATCCTCGCGTGTTTTCTCGAATTTAAGGAGCGCTTCCTCTGCCAGTTTAAGGGAGCTTGCTGCGGCACTCATCTGTTTGCGCTCGGCTCTCACGCGTGCATAAAGCGCGGCGCGCAGACAGTCGCGGACATAGAGCACCGGGTCCTCGCCTGGCAGGGCAGGGGACACCTGAGCGGCTTTCGCAGCTGCTACAATCAAGCCCTCGCGGGCCGGTTTCGGACGCTTAACGAGCACACGGAGCGGCAGGGTAGCGGCCTCCCACCGCTGCAGAATAACCGCCGGAGCATGCAGATGCTCACGGTCGAGCGGCATGGCATTCATGGCCTTTCGGGTCGCCAGTGCCTTGCCATCCTGACCGGCTGTCCACAGAGCGGTGGACACGTACAAGCGCGCTGTCATCAGCACGCTGCTCTCCCACTCTGGGATATCCTTTCGCGTGGCATGCTTAGCCGCCTGCATGAGGTGCGGCACGGCCTCCGCCGCCTTCCCACTGCGATAGAGCAGGTGGCCGAGAAGGTGCGACGGGATAGGATGCCCCGGCAATTTCTGCACCGCTTTCTGCGCTGCCTCAAGTGCCTGCTCGCTCACCTGCGGAGCACTCTCCTCGACGTATGCACGCACAAAACAGGCCAGCGCATCCTCGGGATTCTGCTCGTAACGGCTCACTGCCAGCTCCAGTGCGCGCTGCTGCAGCGGGCGAATTTTACCATCCTCTTCATACCCCACATCACTGCAGTGCAGCAACAGAATCCCCCAGCAGGCGGACAGAGAATCCAGCCGATACTGTTCAGCCCGGCGGCAAAAATCCTCTGCCGCACCGGCTTTGTCATTCGTAAGAAGTTTCAGAAATGTGGCCAGATAGAAAGTCTCCACCGGAGTGGCCGGCAGATTATTGATGCGCTCAGTCAGCGCTGCCAGACTCCTCTCACGCTTGTCGGCATCGGCCTCGGTCATCAGCAATCCCACATAAGCCAGCGAGCACATGTCATCTGCCTGCGCCGCTTTCTCAAAGTGCAGGCGAGCGGATTCCGGCCAGCCAAGCACCAAATCAAGCATGCCCGCCTGCATGCTTTTCTGTGCCTCCTCGTTGCTTGTAGCGAGGGGAAGCTGCAGGGCAGGGGGGGCATTTTCCGGCAACTGAACAGGTGCAACATCGGCCGCCGCCACCAGGGCAGCGGCCATGAAAATCAGCGCTGATTGTTCCACATGGAACATGGATTTACATGCGCTCGGGCATTTCGATACCGAACAGACCCATGCCCTGTTTGAGCACGCGGGCAGTCAACTCGCAGAGGGCCAGTCGGCTCTCACGCACAGCACCCTCGCTCTTGAGTACGGGGCAGGCCTCGTAGAAACTGTGGAACGCACGGGCCAAATCATACAGGTACGCAGCCAGCAGATTCGGGCGGCAGTCATCCAGCGTGGAGGGCACAACCTCGGCAAAACGCACCAGCATGCGGGCCAGGTGAATCTCGGCATCCTCGCTCAGGTTGAGCTCAGCGGGTGCCACGAACTCGCCCTCAATCTTACGGAAGATGGAGCGCACGCGCACATAGCTGTTCTGTAGGTAGGGGGCCGTGTCGCCGGAGAGCGAGAGCATCTTGTCCCAGTCGAAGATGTAGTCGCTCATGCGGTTCTGGGAGAGCTCAGCAAACTTGATAGCACCCACGCCCACAATCTGAGCCACACGGGCTTTTTCATCCTCGGGCATGTCGGGGCTCTTCTCCTCCACCACCTTGGTGGCACGAGCCACGGCCTCATCGATAACATCCTGCAGGCTCACGGTATCGCCGCTGCGGGTCTTGAAGGGGCGGCGGTCCTTACCGAGAATCGAGCCGAATGCCACGTGGCGGAAGTCGCCCGTCACACCGCGCATACGCTCGATGTCGAAAATCTGCTTAAAGTGCTTGTCCTGCGGAGCACCCACCACATACCAGATGGAGTCTGCATTGAAGTTCTGCGTGCGGTAATCGAGTGTGGCAAGGTCGGTCGTGGCGTACAGGAACCCGCCATCGGCCTTGCGAATAATAGCCGGTACAGCCAGCCACTCGCCATTCTTCTGCACCAGGAAGGGATCCTTCTCGGGCTTGTGGAAACCATCGGAGAACACACAAATGGCACCCTCACTCTCGCGGGCAATACCCTTGGCAATCAGGTCCTCCACCAGCGGAGCGAGTGCATCATTGTAAGCGCTCTCACCCAGCCAGTAATCAAAGCTGATGTTGAGCTGAGCGTAGATTTTCTCAAGGCCCGTCTTGGTCACCTCGATGCAGCGCTTCCAGATGGCCAGGTTCTCGGCATCGCCACTCTGCAATTTCACGAGCTCAGCCTTGCAGACCGGCAGCAGAGTTTCGTCCTCCTTGCACTTTGTGTTGACAGTCTTGTAAACATTGAGCAGGGCTTCGATGGGATCCTTCTCGAGCTCAGCCTGGTCGAGCAGGTTTTTCCAGCCCCACAGAATCATACCGAACTGAGTACCCCAGTCGCCGATATGGTTGTCGGTAATCACCGTGTGCCCCATGAAGCGGGAGATGCGGGCCAGTGTGTCGCCAATAATAGTACTGCGGATGTGGCCCACGTGCATGGGCTTGGCAACATTCGGGGCAGAGAAGTCAATGACGAGAGTCTTGGGCTGCTCGGTTACAGCCACACCCAGGCGCTCATCGGTCAGCATGGCAGCAGCCTTGCCGGCAAAGAACTCGGGGCGCACACGGAAGTTGATGAAACCGGGGCCGGCAATTTCAAGCGTGGCCATCTCACTGTCGCCGAAGGCCTCCACCACCTGAGTGGCCAGAGCTCGTGGGTTGCTGCGAACCTGCTTGGCCAGCACCATGGCGGCATTGCTCTGGTAGTCACCGAAGCGCAGATCCTGAGACGGCGTAACAGCCGGTACAAATCCCTGCGGCAGGTTCTCGCCCAGCACGCTCTGCAAAGCGGCCAGGAGCTTTTCTGAAAGTTGTGTCGGTATCGTCATGTTCGCCGCTTTTATACACGCTTAATCCCGATTTGTCAATCTTTAATCGCTTATTACACCCCCTTTTGTAACCGAAATTCAACATTTCAGCTCTCTTTAGCATAAACCCATTGTACCACAATGGCCAAGTCAATTTTTCAACAATCCTTAATTGGTTGACTCTAGGTAGCTTACAACATCATCACTCTATCTGTTTCGCGTCACACACCACTGTGGAACACGAAAAATCTTGAATCCCCGCCACGCCTATGCTATATACATACACAGCTGCTGTGCACGTGACGCGTGGTTCTATAGGCCCGGACCGTTATAATACATTAAGGGGCACCAAAGCTAAATGGGTTTAATGTTCCGTCCAATAGGGATACCTCAGAGAAACCCGGCTCCGCACCCACCTACGTTCAGGGAACGTGGCTCTCATACCACTGACGGCACAGCGGTGTTCCTTTTCTCCACACCCCTGCTCATGCAGGGGAAGTGGGAAAAGGCTTTTTTTGTAATATCAACTTTACTATTTTTCCCTTTCTGCCTTTTCGTCCCGGAAAAGGCCACAGAGGTTAACGAATTTTAGGGTGGAAAAAGAGCCTTGTTTGGGATAAAATCAACCGCAAACACAACAATAAGCAAACAACGCAAACAATACACAGAAGAGTTCAAGGCTGCAGTTGCCTTGGAAACCCTGAAAGGCGAAAGCAGCCTACAGGAATTGGCTGCAAAACACGGAGTAGCGCCCGGACAGATAAGCGAATGGAAACAACAGCTGCAGCAAGGAGCAGCGCAGTTGTTTGTCCGTAAGAATAAGGCAGACAAAAATGTCAGAAAACTGGAATAGAAAGTTAACGACCTAGAACAGCTGGTAGGGCAAAGGGAATAAGAACTGGCTTGGCTAAAAAAAAGGCAATGAGTGTACCGGCGTGGAGGGACGCTATCAAATGATAGATGAAACGGAGCCTCGCATAAGCGTAAGACGCCAGTGACAATTGCTGGATTTGAGTAAATCGCGGTATTATTACACAGAGAAACGCTCAGAAATAGCCAAAGCAAGAGATAAGCAAGCCAAACAAGTAATATTGGCGTGGTTATTGAAAGGTGGAGGGAAGAACATATTATCTGTGTGTCGTCATAGATTGGGCAAGCAGAGAGGCCTTAGGGTATAGCGTAGGACGCAACATGACCGTGGAACTGTGCCATGAGGCACTGACAATGGCGTTAGCGAGTGGACGCAAACCGGAAATACTCAATACAGATCAGGGTATCCAGTTTACATCTGAATCCTGGTTATCACGAATACGACAACTGAGCATCAGGCCCAGTATGAACGGCAAGGGTAGTTGGAGGGATAATGTAAGAATGGAGCATTTCTGGCGCACTTACAAATACGAATTATTCAACTTATATGACGATGTGACACAGAAGTCCATAGAGCAACGGCTCAAGACATGGATAAGCTACTACAATAGCGAGCGATTGCATTCATCCCTTGGCAACAAGACACCTGAAAAATGGAGAGAAGAGCATCAGTCCGTCGCCTGAATCCCCCCGGCGAAATTTTTTGGCGATTTTTCCGCTACAGAGGGGCTCCCTCCGCTACAAAATCGCCAAAAAATTAGGATTGACAATCAACGCAAAAAACAGTAACCTAACCACAGCTCCAAGCATCGGCTCAGAAATTCCTTAAACTACATTACCGATGGTCAGAAAATGGGGTTATTAAAACCGGGATAAAACATGAGAAAAATTATTTTATCGGCTGTTTTTATAATAGGTTTTCTCATACTTTCTTATGACGAATACACCTACCGTGAACTTCGATGGCTAAGCATAGGGGGTATCATTGTACATTTACAATTCATCTGGTATAATAATGAACTGATTTTTCTGACGTGGGATCCAAAATTAGATATTGAGCTTGCCGTCAATCATCAAAGTGCTATTGTTCTTCGAATAAATGATCAGCACAGTTATTCTTCCTTATGGTATGATAGATATTACTACATACCGGATAAAAAGTGGTTTAATGAAAGTGAGTGGCAAAATTTTCTTTATCATCAATATAACTCATACCTTGCCCCCATGACTCAATTTTATTCCTTAAACAATATTTTGTATTACGAGAATTATAGGAAAGAAATTGAATCTACGCTTGGATACTTGAACACTTCCGTAGACAACTTATCAAAAAGTCAGCACGATACCAAAGCAGAACTTCTGGTATTGCCTCTATAGTATACCTTTTCTACGCGTTGGCACAATTAGGAAAATAGCAATTTGTCGAGCTGTATGGCGAACCGAAGGTGAGCGGAATTCAAAAGCCCGAGGTACGAGGGCGGTAGCTCAATAGGCAGGGGCGTAAGCCCCTGCAGCGAGTACAAAAAGAACATGAGCCCTGAAAGGGCGGCAGAAAC
>JAFURE010000026.1 GCA_017471985.1 Akkermansia sp.
AAATAGAGACAAAAATAGGTAACTTTAGCCTCAGGGATACGAAAAATGAAAAAAATAGCAAAAATACGTTGCTCTGATTTCGAAAAAATGCTATTCTGCCCCCGAACCAACAAAATCAACCACTAATTAGAAGTTCCCTTAAATAAAAAAGAGCCGCATTCAGCGGCTCTTTGTATCATGAATTGAAAAATCATTTACTTGCGGGGGCGGCGGCGCGGCTGCTCCGTTTTGGTGGGAGCCGGGGCTGCTTCTCCCTTGGGGTACCAGATGGAGTTGTCGCTGGTTACCACCACAAAACCCTGCTCGAGCAGCCAAATCATATCAGCGGCATACGGGGCATAGGCTTCGGATGCTGCCTTGCGGCTCTCGTCATCTGTACCGGCAGGTACACCGGAAAGCTCGGCAAACATGGCCTCTACCTTCTCGCCGGAGTGTTCCTTGCTCCAGTTGACGATTGCCATCATGCGGTCTGCCAGTACAGTGTCGGCGGGAATGGCACGCACGCGGCTCGGGCCGGTAAAGTGGTTGCCCTGCCATTTGTAAATCGGCATGTGGTGACGAGCCAGACCATGGCAGAGATTCGGAATCAGCATCTGCGGGGAACGGCGGGTCTTGTCGGAAAGAATGGCCAAATGGGCGGCCAGACCGGGGGAGAGAACCTTGCGCGGGGTGGCACCATTTACGAAGACTTTATCCACCGTCTCGTACACCTTGCCATAGTGATTGGCCATAAAGTCAGCCTCCACAGACTTAGCATCTTCAAGCACAATGTCAGCGGCTCCTTCGCGAGTGGGTTTCCAGACTGTCTTCTTACTGGCGGCTGCAATCCACGCCTGTACGGCCTCCTCATCCTTGTTGAGGGTGATTCTGTTCTTGAATGCGTCGAGTGCCATGTTGGAGTACTTGGAACGGTACACATTCATGAGCGCAGCCTGATAGCCGTGCCAGTTCACCGGGCCGATGGCTTCGCCGCCCAGCTGGCAGGTCGCTATGGCGGTGAATGTGCCCTTGGGTGCCTCGGTCTCTACTTCTTCTGCTGTGTAAAGCTCAGAGAACCAGGGGGCAGACCACATGTAGCTCACGGCTTCTGCTTCCGTCAGCCAGCAGGCTCCGTCACCGCGGGTAGAGTGAATCAGCATAGGGCCGTTCTCGAGCTTCATAAACACGAGGTCGTAGCGATCCTTGCCTGCCATGACGACGCGGGAGAGGTCGAGTAGCGGCAAGGCGCGTTTCTGTTTGGCGATTTCTTTACTGAAAATTTCAAGGATGGCGTTGGTGGGGCGCAGCTCTACGCGGAAACCGTCTGCCGGCTGCGGCAGTTCGCGACGAGGGGCTTCATCGCGGCCGGTGCGGCGATCTCTGCCGGGGCGGGGTGCGCCCTTGCGCGGTCCGCGGTTATCGCGAGCTGCGTCATCCCTGCGGGGGCGGGCATCACGGCGTTCAGAACTGGGCCGACGGGGCGCATTGCGGCGCTCAGGGCGCTCGCCTGTTTGCATCTTCGGCAGGGACGGTGCAGTATCGGCACCCGGCTTAGCCCAGGAAGGGCCAAACTGGAAACCGGTCAGCTCGGAAAGGTCAAAGGGCGTGTTGCCCCCCTGTGTGCTGTCTTCCATATAGATTGATGTCAGTAAAAAATCTTTAACTGTCTCTAGACTACAGCTAAACCCGCCGGATTGCAATCTTTTTTTGCAGTTCAGAGCTGAAAAAGCTCTCTTTTGGCGGGGTTTTGCGGATTCTACAGCTTATTCAGCAATTTTCCTCGGTAAATTCGACACCGAGCAGGCATATATCGTCATCTTGTTCCGGGGACTGAGTAAAGCTATGCATGCCGGCCAGAGAGAAGTCGAGCATTTCCTTGATGTTCTGTGGAGCTCTCTGCTGCAGGTACTCCATAACCCGAGCCGTGCCGAACTCATCGCCCTCTCTGTTATGAGCCTCGGGGAGCCCATCGGTGAAGAGCATGAGTTTCATCCCCGGCTCCATGGTGTGTTCACTTTCGCGGAATGCAGCCCTATCTATCAGCCCCAGAGCAGGGGAGCGGCGCATGAGTGGTTGGAAGGCTTTGCCATCGGCCCCCAGAATAATAGGTGCCGGGTGACCTGCTGTGGTGATGGTCAGGCGCTTGGCCTGCAAGTCGAAGTAAACATAGCAGGCTGTGGTGAACATGGTGAGGTTGGCTCGTTCAAAAATGCCCGAGAGCTGACGATTGAGATTGGAAAGGAACAGCCCCGGGGTATTCGCCAGACTTACAAACTGCTCCAGCAGCCCACGCAACATAGAGGCTATGAGCGCTGCCTGCACGCCGTGCCCCATAACATCGCATATCAGCATGCCTACACCGGTATCTCCCACGGGGAATACCTCAAAGCAGTCGCCGGCCACTCCGGCGCAGGGACTGTATATATGGTGAAATTGGGCTGTACGTTTTATGCCATTTTCTTCGTCCTTCCATTCACGGGGGGCAATGCGCTGGGATTGCAGGGCAAATTGAATCTGGCGTGCCAGGCTGATTTCCTTTTCAAGCGCCTGGTTACGTTGATTAAGCTGCTCAGCCATGCGACGGTAGCGCTGCTGAGTTTCAATCAATTCTGTTACGTCAGATGAGATGCCGACGATGCCCTTTACGGTGCCGTCTGCTGAGTACCAGGGGAACTTAGAGAGCCGGCACCATGAGTTATGGCCGCCTTTCCAGCTTTCCTTGTGGACTCGGTTGGTAATGGGCTGGCCGGTGCGCATGATTTCCAGCTCTTCCTGACGGGCGATTTCTGTTGTGTCATCCGAGAAGAAGTGGGTGTCTTTACAACCAATGAGATCAGAGGGGGTACGTACACCCATTTTTTTTGCGGTAGCCTCATTGGCCATCACAAAGCGGGATTCCCGGTTCTTGTAGTAGATGTTGTCGGGCAGGTGGTTAATGAGATTGCGGAACAAATCCCTGTCCTCCATGGCATGCATATCTGCCATTTTGCGGCGGGTAATGTCAACCCATACGCCCACGAGCTGTTTGGGCTTCTTGTCGCGACTACGCTCCAGCAAGCCGTTCACCCGAATCCATTTCCAGCCCCTTGTTCGCTGGTTGAGCAGGCGGATTTCAATGCGCAGTGGCGCCGAAGTCGGGCGATCCAGATAGCGCTGAACAGCATTGATGAAGTAATTCCTGTCTTCTTCATGAATGGTGAGCTCCGGGGTTGTGAAAATGTTGGGAGCCAGTTCGCGGAAGGGAATTCCCATCATTCGCAGACACTGCTCGGTGTAGTAAATTTCGCCGTTTTCGATATTCCAGCAGTACACGCCTTCCTCTGCGGCGCGCAGAGCTTTGCGTACCAATCCCCAGTTAAATACACCGGGTACGGTATTGCGGGAATTTCTGTTATCGGAATCGCGGCTCATCGCTATTATTTTTACGCTTTTGCTCGAATTATTTCAAGCCTAAACTTGCCGAGGTCGCTACTTTTTTAAGCTTTGCCACGGCGACGGCCGGAAATATTTAACATCTCTGTATCTTCTCTGTTGACATGTGCTGATGAGAAGAGTAGAATAGACGGCGATGAAGTCACGCATGGATGAGTTTGCCGAGTGGGGCACCGAGGTGGTGTTCGGGCGAGCGCATGGTTTTCGTGCGTGGTTGATGAAGTGTGTACTGCGCTTTGCCAGTTTCTTTTTCTATATCCTGATAAAGGCGCGTCTTTTTCTCTTTCGCCGACGTCTTAAGACGGTGCGTTATCTGGGCACCTTCGTGGTGAGTGTCGGTAACATTACAGCCGGCGGTACCGGCAAAACTCCTGTGGTGGAGTTGCTTTCGCGCACTCTGGCCGAGCGTGGGCGTAAATGTGCCATTCTGACCCGAGGTTACAAGAGTGAGCCGCTCGATGAGCCGCAGGAGTGGAAGGATGCCGAGGGTAAGCCCGTGCGCAATCTCCCCAAGATTGCCAGTGACGGCGTAACTCGCTATCTGGGGCCGCTCTATGCGGGCGATGAACCGTTCATGCTCGCTCGCAATCTGGATGGCGTGGCTGTGCTGGTGGACAAGGACCGTGTGAAGTCAGGTATATTTGCTATCGAACAGCTGGGGCGCAACACCCTGATTCTGGACGACGGTATGCAGTACCTCAAACTGAAGCACGAGATTGATATTGTGCTTGTGGATTGCGGCTTCCCCTTTGGTACCGGTTCGTTGCTGCCCCGCGGTACCATGCGTGAGCCCCGCTCCAGTCTGGCCCGTGCCAGCTATATCATTCTGACCAAGAGTGGTGGTAAGCCGCAGGGCGAACTGATTTCCACCATTCGCAAGTATAACAAGACTGCCGATATCGTGGTGACCAATCACGGGCCGTCGTATCTGGAGAATATTTTCACGGGTGAGCGTAAGCCCCTGTCGTTCCTTAAGGATAAGTACGTGGCCTGCATGAGCGGTATTGCCCGCCCCGAGAGTTTTGAAGGCTTGGTGGAGGATTTGGGGGCGCATGTGGAAATACGCCGCCGTTATCCTGACCACTACTGGTTTGACCAGGCTGACCTCGAGACCTTTGTGGAGCGCTGTGCTGACCGCGCCATGGATCTCATTGTCACGACTGAGAAGGATGCTGTGCGATTCCTGAAACCGGGCGAGATGGAGGTGCCGATTTACTTCCTGCGTATTCAGATTGATATTGAGCAGGGACAGGAATACTGGGATCGTATGATAGACCGTATTTGTGGTCTGGCTGACCCGCAGCCGGCTCCGCAGTGGAGCAACAATGTGCTCTGAGGACTACACTCGGCACTGCCCCGGTCGGTTACAGCGCAAACCGAAGAATAAGCCGGAAAGGGCGAAAATGGTGTAAGTGGTCGCCATCCAGATGTCCGGCCGTTCTGTCTGCATGATGGGGCTTGCAACCCAGGCCAGCAGGCCTCCGCCGATGAATCCCATGCCCTGAGCCAGACCCGAGAGGGCGACTGTGGAGGCCTCGTCGGCTGCGTTCTCAACGATGAGAGTCATGCCCAGAGCGAAGATGCAACCTAAGCCCACGCCCAGAAATACCGAGAAGACGGGCCAGAGTGTAAGCGGTGCCAGTAACAGCCCCCAACAGGCTCCCGTTGACGTCAGTATGGCCGCCGTCATGAGCCTGCTGCGCCCGCCCAGCCATTCCGCTATACGGCTGCTGAGCAGGGCTGCGGGAATCTGAAATGCGGTGGACAGTGCCAGTACCAATCCGGCTTCGACCAGCGGGAGCCCGCGCTGTCGCATGATGGTGGCCAGCCATACAATCAGCAGCCAGGCACCGGCTACGCGAAAGAGGTAAAAGAGGCTGACTGCCCAGGCTTTCTGCTGGCGCAGCAGGGGCGCAATCGGTGCCCGGACGGTGTGTTGTTGTTCCGGTGCAGCAGGGGAGAAGTAGATGAGCTCGGCCCATAGAAGCGTGGCAATAAGAAGCGGTAAGCCCCAGAACAGCAGTCCGGACTGCCAGCCCCCCAACGCCAGAGCAATGGGGTCCGCCGCGCCTGAGCCCACGGCTGTTCCCAGACTGACGCAGGCGGTATAGGCTCCCATTAATTGCGGGAGGTCGGCAGGGAACTCTTGTTTGACTATCCCCAGAATGACAGAGCCTGTAATGCCAAGCCCCAGCCCGCTGACGACTGTGCCGCCGTACAGCCCGACCACTCCGCCGTAACTCCGCCACACCACACCGCCGATTGCCAGTAGAAGGGCGTAGATTATCAGGAGCCGCGGCCGTATGATGGAAACCAACCTGGCTCCCAGTGGGGCCGCTGCACCCAGAGCCATAATCGGCAGCAGCCCGAAAAGTCCGCTGTCGCTTACACTCAGCCCCAAATCCCGCATCAGAAATACCAGCAGCGGGTCTGCGGCCGAGAAGGACATGCGCAGATTGAAGCTGACCAGCAGAAATATAATGATGAAATGAATGCGTTGGCTGCGGTTCATGCAACCATTATAATGCTCTGCATATCATGGTGCAATCTATCTTGCTAACGTGATGGGGAGTTACATACCGAGCTGATATTTATCGGCGGGTGCCCCCATGTGTACCAGGAAGGAAATCATGTTTTTAAGTTCCAGTTTAGTGGCCATCCAGACAGCGTGGTCCAGAGTCTGTGGTGAAGGTGGCTCCTGTCGCAGTAGCTCGTCGAGGTCTTGGCATAAACTCGGCAATATATTCCGGCGCAGTATGCTGTGCCCATCTCCCAGGTAGCACTCATTATTCGTTAATGTGCGCATGATGTATCGCGTCTCATCTGAGGAGTTCTGCAGAAACCAAGATATGTCTTCATTGGCTTCTTCGTTTGCCTGCAAGCCTTTAGTCAGAACTTTATGCAGCGCCTGCTGTGCCGTTGGTTTGAGTTTGACGGTGGAAGTTTCGGGTGCCGGCGCCGGTGTGTTGTGGGTGCATCCGCTCTCGACGGTAAGAGTACCCGAAAGTATCAGGCACATCAGTGTGGTTTTCAGAGTCTGTTTCATAGGTTTTATCTGTTTATTGGGGGAGTTGCATAATAAGAAGAGCTGACGTTCCGCCGGGGAACGTCAGCTCTCTATATCTTTTAAACAGTGACAGGTTCGTCTTCTTCCTCATCCTCGGGCTCTTCTTCCCCGGACTCAGGTTCCATCATCATCTGTTCCTGTTCCCGAATCATGCGCAGCACGGCCTCGGGGTCAGCAAACTCTTCCTCCAGTGTTTTGAGTGCTTGCTTTTTCTCGTTTTCCGGGTAACAGTAGCGAATGATTTTAGCAAAACAGGCTTTTACCTTCAGCACATCTTCGACAGTTTTGATGCCGGCAGCCTGCAGGCCGTTGAGCTCATCGAGCAGCAGCTGGGTCATGTGCGGGCGAATCCAGTTGCAGACGCCGGCACTTTCTTTTTTCAGCAGGCCGTTGAGGTACTCGACCTGCTTGTCTGTACCGTTTATGTTTTCCACTTCTGCGCGAATGGCAGCAATACGGTCGTAGTCCTGTTCTGTAAGTTCTACCTCCTCGATTTCGGCAGCCTGCTCTTCAGCGGCCTGCTGCTCGGCGCGAGCTTGCAGAACCTGCTGCAGCATGCCGGCAGGGTCAGCAAACTGCTGCTCCACTTCAGCCTGGGCAAGCTTGCGTTCCTCCTCATCGGGAATCATATCCGTCAGTTGAGTGATGAGCTTTCTGGCTTTCAGAATATCAGCTTCGGTCTCTGCCGTTCTGAAGATGTCATCGAGCATTTTGTTGATAACCTGTGCCTTGATGGCACGCAGCAGTTGCTTCGTTTCCTCCAGCAGGTCGCGCGTCATGCACTCATCGAGCTTAACCAGCAGTTTGTCGGGGTTGTTTTCATAGACGAGCAGCTCTTTCTCTATCGCCTGCCATTCCTGCATGGCCTGAGGGGAGAAGCCGGTTGCGCCGTCTGCAGGCTGTTCTTCAACCGTTGCGGGGACGGAATCCTGAGCCTCGACGGAGCTCAGCAAAGAGGCGCCGAGGCAAAGAACTGTGATGAGATTCCGGAACATAAAGCCAAGCGATTACTTGTTGTTTCTGGCTTTCAGTGCCTTTAGCGTGGCCGCCGGATTGGCCAGATATTTTTCAACGTTCTTCATCACTGCGGGGCGATATTGCTCGGGAACGCAGTTGACCATTTCGAGCAGCAGGGGCTTGAGGGCAAGCAGGTCCTCTTCTGTCTTTGCTGCGCGCTCAGCCTGTGCAATCTTGCTGCGCAGAATGTCGAACTTAGCCTGAAGAAGGGTGTCTTTGTTGGCACCGCTGACTTTGGGCAGGGCGTTGTTGATGACTGCAAGGGCTGCATCTGCATTTCTGCCGCATGCCATGAGTGCCTGCAGTGTGTCGTTCATGACAGTACCCTCCTGAAGGATGCTCTGAGCTCCTGTTACGTTCTCGGGGTCGAGTGCGGCGACTTCGTTAAGCATGGGTGCGGCCAGTGGCTGCATGTCAGAGGGAATATTGCTGTAAACGGCCATCAGCGCCCGGGCTTTTTCTGCGCCCTGCAGCTTTTGCGCCTCTGCAAGTTTGTTACCGTTGGCCAGTGCCGCATCGAGCGGAACCATGGTTGACTGCAGATTGGACTGACCACCAACAAAACCGCCCAGTACTTTGCCGTCAGCGCTCAGAACCATAATGGTCGGGAACCCGGATACCTGGTACTGCTCGCACAGGGCGCGGTTCTTAGCGGCGTTTTCGGCACCGCCTACACGGCTCACATCATTCGGCACGTCAATCTCCACCAGCACGAACTTGTCTGCTGCGTAAGTTTCAAACTCAGGAGTGTCGAAAACGTTCTTCTTCAGGCGAATGCAGTAACCGCACCAGTCGGAACCGGTGAAGTCCACAAGCACGGCCTTCTTCTCGGCTGCTGCCTTGGTCTTGGCAGCTTCGAGGTCTGTCATCCACTCAGCTGCGAATGCCGGCATCACGATGGCTGCCAGCCCGGCAATTAACAAGTTCTTGAACATGCCTGCATTATGAGGCTTTTTCCCGCTATGTGCAAGCTTATTTTGCGCCATGCTTAAGACTACTCTTCGATACGCCGATATCCACGCGCGATGAACCTTGTTATGCGCGGGAAATTTTGTGCCATCATGCGCAATACGCGCTTGCTATGTCGTGGCTTTCGGTGTAAGATACGGGCGTAAAATTATGAGTGCACTCAAAGAGCTCTTGTTCGACGAAATCCTGCAGGCCCGCCAGCGCGTGTATGCTGTGGGCGATCCTACCCCTCTGCAGCGCCTGAATCTGCCCGGTGTGGATGCTGTGGTGTATGCCAAACGCGAAGATTTGGGCCCGATTAAGGCCTACAAATGGCGAGGGGCATACAACTGCATGTGTAAGCTCACTCCCGAGCAGCGTGCCGGTGGTGTGGTGGCGGCAAGTGCCGGCAATCATGGGCAGGGCGTGGCTCTGGCCGCCCGCCGTCTGGGGTGCAAGGCTCATATTTTCATGCCTCGCTCCACGCCTACGGTCAAGCAGAATGCCGTGAAGAGCCATGGTGGTGACAATGTGGAGATTGTGCTCATTGGTGACTCATACGATGCGGCCTCTGCTGCTGCTCACGAGTTTGCCGATGCAAATGGGCTTACTTTTGTTCACCCCTACGATGACCCGGCAACCATGGGTGGGCAGGGGACTCTGGCCGATGAGGTTGTGATGAGTGGTCATGGTGCCTTTGACCGCGTGTATCTGCAGATTGGCGGTGGCGGTCTGGCGGCAGGCTGTTCCTGTTGGTTTAAGAAATTCTGGCCTGATTGCAAGTGCATAGGTGTGGAGGGTGTAAAACAGGCCAGTATGAAACTGGCCGTTGAAAGCGGTGAGCGCAAGGCATTGCCCTATGTGGATGTGTTCTGCGACGGTACCGCTGTGCGTATAGCCGGTGAAAATACCTTTGAGCTCTGCCGTGAGTTGCTCGATGGCTTTGTGACCGTCACCAATGATGAGGTTTGTCAGGCTATCCGCTCGCTCTGGAATGCCCTGCGCGTGGTGCCTGAGCCCTCGGGGGCTATGGGGCTGGCGGCTCTGCTTCAGGATTGGGAGGCCGGTAACATTAAGCCCGGCGAGAAGTGTCTGGTGGTGCTCTCCGGCGGTAATATGGATTTCTCTCAGTTGGGCGTAGTTGCCGCTCGCGGTGGCGTGAGTGAGACGAACCGCACCCTGCGCTACCTTCGTATTCCCATGGAGACCAAGCGTGGGCAGATTCTCAAATATCTCAATCATATACCTGAGGGTGTGCAGCTTATGGATGTGCAGTTCGGGCGCCTGAAGGGTGATATTCAGCACCCGGTGTTCGGTATTCTGGGTACGGATGAACAGTTCGCGGAAATTGAGCGCGGTCTGGCTCAGCGTGGTCTGGCTGCTGAGGATGTGACGCACGACGACGATGTGCTCTTCCGCATGATTTCCTATGACCGCGTGCACCTGAGCCACCCCGTGTTCTTTGTGATTGAGTTCCCTGAGCGTCCGGGTGCTTTCCAGGAGTTCATGAGTGGTGTGGGGCGCTATGCCAACCTGTGCTACTTCAATTATAAGTACTCAGGCGAACAGGTCGGTCGTGCTATGGTCGGCCTGGAGTTCCTGACGGTGGAGGATAGGGAAGCCTGTCGGGCTTTCGCTGAGAGCATGAAGGGTACTACCATTCAGAGCATTAAGGAGATGCCCGATAATGTGCGTCGCCGTGTGCTCGACAACATGTCACCCGCGCAATAAGATATGCTGATATTGGCTTCGCAATCGCCGCGGCGTAGTGAGTTGCTGCGCCGTGAGGGGGTGGACTTCACGGTCGTGGTGAAAGACACCGAGGAGGAGCACGATGCTACACTGGCTCCGCAGGTGCTCTGTGCCCGCAATGCCGCCGCAAAGGCGAAGGCCGTGGCGGCTGATTATTCGCACGCAACCGTGCTGGGGGCTGATACGCTGGTGTTTATTGACGGAACCCCGCTGGGTAAGCCGGCGGATGAGGCGGAGGCTCTGCGTATGCTCATGCAGCTACAGGGGCGCACTCACTGCGTGTGTACGGCTGTGGCAGTTATTCTGCCTGGGGGCGAGCGGCGTGATTTTGCAGAAATCAGCTATGTTACCTTCCGCTCGCTGAGTGAGGAGGATATTCGCAATTACATGCAGCTGGTGCATGTGCTTGATAAGGCAGGCGCTTACGCCATTCAGGAGCACGGCGAGCTTATTATCGAAAAGATTGAGGGCGACTACGACAATATCGTCGGACTGCCGGTAACCCGACTGCTGCAGGTGCTGCGCGGCTGAGGTTTTATTTCCTGTCTGCCGGGTACAGATTGATAACTGTGATTTCGGACGGCACGCCGAGTCGCAGGCAAACAGGGGTCCACAGACTGGTGCCGGGGGAGACGTAGAGCTGCATTCTGCCGACCTGATACAGGCCGTTGACATAGCCGTTGTTGAAGCGTGCAACCAGTTGCTGAAGTCCGGGAAATTGGCCGCCGTGAGTGTGCCCACTCAGTTGCAGGTCAATGTCGTAGCCTGCGGTGGTATCTGCCACGCGGGGCTGGTGGGCCAGTAACACAACGGGGTAGGTGCGCCCGTTTTCTCCTCTGGGTGCGGCTATTTCGCCGATAGCCGGGGCTTTTATACCGGTGCGGCGAACCATGGGGTCATGCAGGCCTATCAGGCAGAGCTCTTTGCGCACACCTCCCTCGAGGGCAACACTCACATTTTCGCTTCGGCCGTCAATGAACTCTACCCCCAGTGCTTTCAGGTAGCCCAGCCAACCGGCGGTCCCCCAGAAGTAATCGTGATTTCCCGTAACGGCGTAAACTCCCATGGGGGCATTCAGCTCGCGCAGCGGGCTGAGAGCTGCGCCGCAATCCTGCACAGAGCCATCGGCAAAGTCACCGGTAATCACTACGATGTCAGGCTTTAACTCGTTGGTGCGGCGCACGATATCCTGATAGAATGCTGCTCCCTTGGTGCTGTCGGCATGCAGGTCGGTGAGCTGAACCAGTCGTATGGGGGCGGCGTCTGTCGGCATGTTGGCTATCGGCAGGTTGATGGTATGAACCACCGGGGCCTTGATGCCGCACCAGGTGCCCCAGGCTGTTACGCCGAGTGCGAGGGTGAGCAAGGCCAGATTGATGCGGTTGTTGTGCCTGCGCCAGCGGCGCCTGCGTGGTTTGTGGCCTGTCAATCGCAGCAGCAGGTAGAGCGGCAGTCGCAGGGTGTCCGCTGCCAGCAGGAGCAGGGCAAAGGCAAACACGGCGCAGAACAGCCAGCAGCCACTCCATACCAGTTCGGCCGGTAGATTAGGCGTGAAGAAATTGCGACCTTCTAACAGGTAAAAAAGATGAAACTTATACGCGGCTGCAGCTGTAATGAGGCTGAGCGCCAATTTGTTGCCCCAATGTGTGCTCAAGGGGAATACGGCCCTTACAATAACGTAAATTGCAATAACGGTTGCCAGTATGGTTGCGTATAGAAACATAATGAAGCGGCGCATAGTGTAATGGCGCAGCTGCGGTATGTCAAGCGCATATCACGCTTGCAATGTGTCTGTATATCTGGTAGAATGCACCCATGAAGTTCCTCATCACCGCCGGGCCTACGCGAGAGGCCATCGACCCCGTTCGTTACCTGACCAACCGTTCATCGGGCCGCATGGGCTATGCCCTGGCCGGGGCCGCCAGGCACGAGGGGCATGAGGTGCTGCTGATTTCCGGTCCTACCACGCTCGATGTGCCCGCCGGGGTGGACTTCATTCAGGTCGAGAGCGCTCAGCAGATGTATGATGCCGTGGGGGATATGCTGAAGGGGGTGGATGTCGCTATTCTCTGTGCCGCTGTGGCGGATTACCGCCCGGTTGCCTGCGCGGAGCAGAAGATTAAGAAGAACTCAGAACGCATGGTGCTGGAACTGGAGCGTACGCCTGATATTCTGGGGAGTATGCGCTCTATCTTCGGGTTTGAGGGTAAGCTGATAGGATTTGCTGCCGAAACTCAGAACGTGGTGGAGTATGCGCGTGGTAAACTGGAACGTAAGCAATGTGATTTTGTGGTTGCTAATGACGTTTCTCAACCCGGTATCGGTTTTGATTCCCGCGAGAATGCTGTGGTGCTGGTCTATCCCGACCACGAGGAGTATCTGGAGCAGGATACCAAGGAGCATATCGCCATGCATATCATTGAACACGCTGTCCTTCTGCCATGACCGTTACCATGGAAATGCTCGGCTGGAATGCCGAGCTCGCTGCCGCTTTCGCCGCTCTGGAACATCCCGAGTGGTACCCCGCCCGTATCATACGCGAGACAAAAATCAACTTCACCGTCATTGCCAAGGGGAAGGGCGACCATGAGGTCGTGCTCTGCGGCAAGGTGTGGCACGATGCCGTGAGCGATGCCGACCTGCCAACCGTGGGTGATTGGGTGGCCGTAGACCCAGGGCAGGGGAAGGACCTGCCGGTGATCCGGGCGCTGCTGCCACGGCGTAACCGATTCTCGCGCAAGGCCCCCGGTAAAAGCTGCGCTGAGCAGGTTATCGGTACCAATGTGGACATGGTCGTTGTGGTGACAGACGCCGACAGCGACTACAATCTGCGCCGTATTGAGCGATACCTCACCCTCATTCGTAAGTGCGGTGCCAAGCCGGTGGTGCTTATCAACAAGGCCGATATCGTGCCCGAGGAACAGATGCAACAGGCCTGCAATGAGGTGGCCGCTCTCGGGGTGGAGGTCTACCCCATCGTGGCGCACTGGAAGAAAGGGTACCCCAAGTACCTGCGCCGTGTGCCCAAGGGGACCACCATTACTGTTGTGGGCTCATCGGGCGTGGGCAAGAGTACCTTCGTGAACTCTCTGCTGGGAGATGAGTGGCTCGAGACCGGCGGTGTGAATGCCGTGACGGGTAAGGGGCGCCATACCACTGTGGCTCGCGAACTGGTGGTGCTGCCCGGTGGTGGTGTGCTGATTGATAACCCCGGTATGCGCGAAATCCAGATGTGGACCGACACCGCTACCCTGCGCGCTCAGTTCGATGACCTGAGTGCCCTTGCCAATGAGTGTCGCTTTGCCGACTGCTCGCACCGTAAGGACGCCGGTTGCGCTATTCGTGCCGCTCTCGAATCGGGTACTCTGTCGCCCGAGCGGTACGAGCACTTCCTGAACCTCGATGCCGAAATTGCTGAGCTGGAGCGCCGCTCCGCCAAGCGCCAGATGACCCTGGAGCGCGTCTCCCGACGCGAAAAGCGCAATACGATGCGTAACAGGGACGACCGCGAGGACATGCGCCGCGATTTGCACCCGAATCGCCATTGATTGCTCCTGCTCGTCTTTCTTAACTGACTCCTGCCGCATGCAAAACGGCAGATGAGGTGGCCTTTATCCCATTAAAAATGAAAAAAATGCAAAAAAGTTGCCTCAGGAACTTGAAATCTTCTGTCTGTTATGGTAATATCTAAACATGGACGCCCTCCGCGCACACGGCATGAAGTATGCCCACGCGCCAAGGTGTCAAACGCCAGAAAGCTCGTCACATGTTAAGTCCTGCTCTTAATCCCGATCGCGCCACTCTTAACTTCCTCAATGCCTATTCTGAGGAGGTGCGTAACGAAGGTGAGAAGCTCCAGAAAGATGGAGCCGTTACGCAAATTTTCGGTAACCACCTTTTCATTCAGGGAAGGGTGGAGACTCGTCATGGCATTTTCCGTACCAGTCTGCGCCTGCAGGGCAATCGCTGGTTCGGCTCCGCAACGGCTGAGGATGAAGACGTAGCCGGGGCATGTCTCATCGCTACCATGATTGAGCGCATGTACCGCGGCACCAGCATGCCTGAAAGCCCGAATGAGCTCAACGAAATTCCCCTTACCGATGTGCTCGAGGAGAAACTTGACCGTGATCTCGACCAGAAGGAAATCGACTTCGTAACTAAGCTCGAGAAGCGCTACCGCCGCTTTGCCATTGAGCAGGAGATTCATGACCACGACCTGGTGCGCCTGAATCCCCGCTGGGATATCACAGGGTACGAGGCGCTCGACCTCTGGCCCACGCCCCCGCGCAATATCCTGGAGTTCTGGAACTACATTGCCTACGCCTTCACCAAGAAGCGCATTGCCTACCCCGATTTCATGAACGTTGTCACCGACCTGGAGAAGGTGCAGCGTAAAATCAGCGAGTGGGAGCGCGAGAAGGAAATCGGCACCTGGTATGAGCGCATTCAGAGCGTGAATGAGCGCCCGCCGCAGCCGCCGCGCCACCCCATGCACATGCGCCTGGTCTCCACCATCAACGAGGCCCGCTTCGAGTTCCGTTACACCGATAAGGACGACTGGACCCCCATTCGTGAGCGTGGCCAGCTGGATACCCTGCTGGCGGAGTTCCTGCATGGTGCGCTGAAGACTGACCCGCAGACCGATATCCTGCTCAATGTGTTGCGCGATTACGCCGACCGTGAGGAGACGGTGGTGCTCGACCTCGATAAGGAGGCCGCCTGCTGTGTGATGAACCGCCTGTTCCATCAGCCGGCTCTCAAGGGCTATCTGGTCAACCTCGATGAGTGTTATTTCAAGGTTGTCAAGGAGCCGCTGAAGTGGATTTGCATCGATGACCCCATCGTGCCTGACTGCTACGGCCTGCAGCTGGTAACGGCTGCAGGTGTGCATGTGACCCACTCGGTGCGCCAGTTGCCCGGTCAGGTGGAGCTCTACCAGTCAGACGAAACCGTATTCCCCGGCCCGCCCAAGTGGCTCGAGAGCACGGAAGTGGAGCCCCGCTACTCCATTCCCAAGTCCGTGATTGACAGTCTGGACGGTGTGGAGTTCCTGCGCAAGATTGGTGCCACCCTGCCGCCCAGCATGGAGGAGCGTGTGGTGGACATCGAGATGAAGCCCACCTTCAGCATGAAGATTGTGCGCGGTCTGACCAGTGCCGACACCGAGCACGTGCTGCTCGAGGTGACCGCTCAGGATGACCCCGGTCGCCGTAAGGAGCGCCTGGGCAAGGATGACTGGGAGCTTGTGGAGCAGGCCCCGGTGAAGGATCGCACGCTGCTGCGCTTCATTCGCGATTACCTGTACCCCATCCCCGGTCTGCTGGAGGAGATGAACTTCACCTACGATGCTCCGCTGGCTGCCTTTAAGAGCCGTATTACCAAGCAGTTCCCCGAAAAGTTTGCCGAGTGGGCCAAGAGCATCCCCGAGACGATTAAGGTCGAGATGGATGAGAACCTGAAGTCACTGCTGGCCGACCCGGTTGCTGCGGCTATTCGATTTGAGGTGGTCAATCAGGAGATTGACTGGTTCGACCTGCGCGTGGTGATTGATGTGGAGGGTGTTACCCTTACCAAGGAGCAGATTCGCGCTCTGGTATCCGCCCGCGGTGGTTATGTGCGCATGGATGACGGCCGATGGATGCGACTGGAAATCAAGCTCGATGACGCTCAGAGAGATGCCGTTACCAAGCTCGGTCTGGATCCCTTCGACCTGTCGGGCGAGACTCACCGCATGCATGCCCTGCAGCTCGCCGACCCGCGCGCGGCCGAGGTCTTTGACCCCAAGGCCTGGCAGCGTATTAAGGAGCGCACCGCTGAGATTAAGATTGACGTGAAGCCCGACGTGCCCACCACTCTGCAGGCTACACTGAGACCTTACCAGATAGACGGTTTCCACTTCCTGGCCTATCTGTCTGTCAATGGTTTCGGTGGTATTCTGGCAGACGATATGGGTCTGGGTAAAACGATTCAGTCCATTACCTATGTGCTCTGGCTGCGAGAGGATTACGCCCGCCGCAACAAGCAGGGGCGCAAGAAGGTGACGATTCCGCCCGTGCTTATTGTGTGCCCCAAGTCAGTGCTTGATGTGTGGGCCAGCGAAACAGAGAAGTTTGCCCCCGGTGTGCGTGTGCTCGTCATTCGCAACAAGGAGCAGGCCGATGTGGAGAACATTCTGGCCAACTACGACATGGTGGTTATCAACTATGCCCAGCTGCGTGTGTGCGGCGAGCAGGTGAACTCCATTAAGTGGCTGACGGTTATTCTCGATGAAGGTCAGCAGATTAAGAACCCCGACTCCAAGGCCGCCAAGGCAGCCCGCGAGCTCACCGCCTACAACCGACTGGTGCTCTCGGGTACCCCCATTGAGAACCGCCTGCTGGATATGTGGTCGCTCATGGCCTTCGCCATGCCCGGTGTGCTGGGCAGCCGAGCTTACTTCAAGAAGCGTTTCGACAAGCGTAAGGATTCCCAGAGCCAGAACCGTCTGGCCGCCCGACTCAAGCCCTTCCTGCTGCGCCGTACCAAACAGCAGGTGGCCAAGGACCTGCCGCCCCGTACCGAGGAGGAAGTCTATGCCAAGATGGAGGGTATACAGCGCCAGCTCTACAAGGCAGAGTTGCGCCGCATTCAGAAGGCGCTTCTCGGCGTAGACTCCGACGAGTCCGTCAAGAAAAACTCCTTCGCCATTCTGCAGGGGCTCATGCGACTGCGACAGATATGCTGTCACCCCGGTCTGGTGGACAAGAAGTACGCCGGCGAGAGCAGTGCCAAGCTCAACGCGCTTTTCTACCTGCTTGACCAGCTGCGGGATGAAGGTCACAAGGTGCTGGTGTTCTCCCAGTTCGTATCGATGCTCGACATCATCAAGGCCAAGCTCGAGGCCGACAGCCGCCCCTTCAATTACCTGACCGGTGCGACCAAGGATCGAAAGGCCGAAATCGAGAAGTTCCAGACTACCAAGGAGCCCAGCGTGTTCCTGCTTTCGCTGAAAGCCGGTGGTGCCGGTCTTAACCTTACCTCTGCCTCCTACGTCATTCTGTACGATCCCTGGTGGAACCCCGCCGTGGAAAGTCAGGCTATTGACCGTACTCACCGAATCGGCCAGAAGAACAAGGTTATCGCCTATCGTCTGCTCACCCGTGACTCGGTGGAAGAGAAGATTCGCGTGCTCCAGCACCAGAAGAACCAGCTCGTTACCAACGTGCTCGGCGATGAGGGCTTTGCCTCCAGCCTAGACCTCAACGACCTGCAGTTCATTCTGGCTCACGGTGGCGACGATACCGACGACGATATGCCGGTTATCGATGCCTGAGGCCGCCTGATATAGAACTTACAAATCCCCCTGCGCTCAACTTGAGAGCAGGGGGATTTGTTCTAACGGCATGCGCCGCAAGGGTTGCCGGAGCGTGAACGGGGGAACCGCGAGCGAACGCCCGCCTGACTTCTCACTTAGTCCTTTGTAACTCGTGATTAGTCCTTTTCTATAAGCTCTAATTCCACTCCCAAAATATCTCTGAACCCCTCATCGTTCCAAAGCGTTATCTACCTGATTTAGGGCTCCAGTTAATCTCCAGCCCTATGGGAACAAGATAGGCGAAGGCAACGTAATAGTTGCCGTTGGTACTTAAGTAGTCGTAGCAGGCACGGCAGAGGTGAGTGGCAAATATGCGCGAATCGAGGTGTTCGTGTTCCTGTACCAGCACCCCGACCAGCCCGCTTGTTCCCACTCGGGGATTTTCGCACAGGCAGCAACCGCACATCCAGGGTTTCATGCGCACAATGCGGCGTACGTATTCCAGCCAGTTTTTGCACTCGGGCGGTGGTGTGTAAAGCGCGCTTTCCGTCTCCGTCAGCAGAGTCACCCCGTGCATGACCTTGCAGTAGCGACCATCTTCATTCGTCTCCTTTATGTAAGTCTGCAGCTTCTTCGGGGTATCTTTCTTACGGCCCATAGTAGTTTTGAATAGGGATGTTAAAGATTGGCTGTATGGTGCATGGCCTTGCTCAGCAGTGTCTGCATTTCGCTTGCCTGCCACTCCTGAGCCCAATCTGCTACTGTCATATCACCGGCATCGGCAATGTGTGGATTGGCCCCGGCCGCCAGTAACAGGCGTGCGCACTCAACGTGGTTTCCGCGAACTGACCAGTGCAGGGGAGTCCAGCCGTCGGCATCCTGTTTGTTGGCATCTGCACCATAGCGCAACAGCAGCTCCGCAATTTTTTCATTTCCATAGCAGCAGGCACAATGAAGCGGGCCGCCATAGAGTGCCACAGGCTCATGTGCATCGGGGCTCTCACCGGCCGCTAACAGCAAGCGGAGCAGGGCGGTACCCGTGCGGAATATCGGCTCGCGTTCTTCGATTTTACAGAAATCCCACAGCGCCACAATAACACCCATGAGTGCGGGCCACCCCATTCCCGAATCCCAGTGGAGGGCGTTCCTTATACATCCGTCCGCACGCTGAATATCAGACCATACCACAGCAAAATCCCGCTGCCGTTCCGCTGTTTCATCCAGCCAACTCTGTACATCGGCGGGGACTGACATCCCCCGCAACCGCTCCCATTCTTCCGCAGAACGGTTCAGGTAACTGTGCAGGAACTCGAGTGTAGAGGGGGATTTCATGGTAATGGTACTGAGCTTACGCTCTCAGGCTGGCTCCGTATTCATGGTACCATGTTGATATTGCCCCGTCAAGGCAATTATAACAATTGCTAACACAACATTTCTACCCCATTTTCTCAAAAAAATGACTTTTTTTACACTTTTCGCTTGCCAAAGTCCGATTTTAGGTGTATACTCCCGCCGTTCCCACTAGGGAACCTCATCACAGAGCGGGGTATTAGCTCAGTTGGTAGAGCGCTTCAATGGCATTGAAGAGGTCAGCGGTTCGAACCCGCTATGCTCCAGGCTTCGTCAAACACCGCATCAGGGTACATGATGCGGTGTTTGTCTACGCCCAGGCAGGCCAGAATG
>JAFURE010000027.1 GCA_017471985.1 Akkermansia sp.
AAATAGAGACAAAAATAGGTAACTTTAGCCTCAGGGATACGAAAAATGAAAAAAATAGCAAAAATACGTTGCTCTGATTTCGAAAAAATGCTATTCTGCCCCCGAACCAACAAAATCAACCACTAATTAGAAGTTCCCTAATCACAGTCATGAACCGTCGCTTTCCCTATATTTCACTGCTCAAAACCCTCGCAATGCTGATGGTGGTGCTGCTGCACTCCTCTCTGTATTTCGTGAACTTCAACCCATTCTGGCCACTGAAAGCCAATGCTCCGGACGCGGTGGTGGACGGAATGGTACGGGTGTTGGAATGTATGGTTGTTCCCGGTTTTTTCATGGCATCCGGCTTTTTGCTGACCCGCTCTCTTTGTGTGAGCAGTAAGGGATGGCTGGCACAGGCAGCGGGGCGCAGCAAACGGCTGCTGCTTCCCTACTTTGTCACCGGAATCCTGTATCTGGTGCCTGTGTACACCCTGCTGGATTTACCCTCATTCATGCGCCCGGAGGGGGCGGGGTGGACGGATGGCTACTCCGCCTTCTTCCGGGGACAGTTTGCGGATCACCTCTGGTTTCTGATGGCTCTGTTCTGGAGTACGCTGGTGTTCCTGTGTATGGCACCGCTACTGCGCAAACGCAGCACCGTTTGGGCAGCTGCGGCTCTGTCCGTGGGCTTGGCATGGCTCAACACCACCTACATGTCCCACTGGTGCTACTACAACCTCTCGCAGTTGGCCCAACCTCTGCTCATGATGGCGCTGGGTGCCGTTCTTTTCCACAACCACGTTCTTCTGGAACGCATGGGGCGCTGGAATCTGCTGACCGGAGGGCTTGTACTGACAGTCGGTATACTCTGCATCATCCATTGGACAGACGGCAACCCGGCATGGCACACCCGCAACTTTCTCTGCACGCTGGGGCTGGCGCTCCTGCTTTACGGCATGGTGGGTGAAAAGCCCTGCCGTCTGCAACAGACACGCGCCGGAATGTGGTTTGAAAAGAACAGCATGCTCTTTTACCTGCTGCATTCACCCTTCCCCCTCATCTGTTTCGTCTACATCTACCGCAACTCTGAATGGGTGCAGAGTCTACCGGGAGCGATCTATGTCTCCATATTCTTCCCCTTAGCCGTTCTCTGCACCATTCTTCTTACCCGTTCGGTCGTGATGATACTCAGCAAAATCAATCCTCCCCAATCCGGAAAAGCATGAAAAAAAATCGCCTTTTTTACAAAATAGCGTTTATGATTGCCGCTTGACAAATGGGCTGAATGGTGTATATTTTCCACATGAGACAGCGTGCGACGGTCGTACATCTGTTTCTGTATTTATATGAAAAGTCTGCGTTTACTTGTACCTGCTATTCTGCTGGTTGGTTGCTCCTCATTGCCGGATGTGAGCAATTGGCGCGCGGAGCCTTTGCCGGTGCAGGGGGAGCGCCCTGTTGTGCCGGCTTATGAGGTGGAGTTCCTGCCTGTTGTGCCTGCTGTGCCCGGTACGATGATTGTGGGGCGTTTTCATCTCCTCAACAATGCTGTGCTGCCGTATGAAAATGAGGAGTATGTGCAGGCTGTTAAGCAGCTTGCTGCTCAGATGGGCGGAAATACTGTCGTATACACCGGCCCCGGGCAGAAATTAGTCACCGTGGCATTCGTGCCTCTGGAGGAGGTGAATTACCACGGTGGGGATGAGGCGTTGCTGGAGGCCGGTGTGCTTACTGAGGATTTCTGAGTAGGCCACGCGTTGGAAGTACGAAGGACGAATTCCGAAGGACGAAAGTATGGCGGGCTTTCGCCCGCGGATATGCGTGGCTTAAGCCACGCATTTAGCTGTCAAAATGGGTCTATTCCTCATCGCTGTCGACTACTGTTCGGGGCACGAAGCGCATGATTTCAGCATGGAAGCTGAGGGGGACATCGCCCGTCGGACCGTTACGGTTCTTGGCCAGCAGCAGGTTGGCCTCGTTGCCCACGCTCTCGCGCTCTTCATCGTCCTCGGCATAATAGCGTGAGCGCCAGAGCAGGCCAATCATGTCGGCGTCCTGCTCGATAGCACCCGATTCACGCAGGTCGCTCATCTGCGGGGTGCCCTTGTTCTTACCTGTGCGGTTTTCGGGGCCACGGTTCAGCTGGGCCAGTGCAATAATGGGCAGCTTGAGCTCCTTGGCCAGGCTCTTCAGGCCGCCCGAAATTTCGGCAATCTCACGTTCGCGGCTGTTCTGGGCCTGCTTGGTGTGTGAGCGCATGAGCTGCAGATAGTCAATACCGATGGCTGCGAGGTCGGGGTATTTGCGCATCTGTCGGCGGGCCTTGGCGCGCAGCTCGGAAATGGAAATGGCAGCGGTGTCATCGATGATGAGCTTACTGTTTTTCATTTCAGTGATGGCGGAGCGGAAGCGCTTCATTTCCTCTTGCGTGAGCTTACCCTGTCGGGCTTTGAGGTCCTGCTTGTTAATGCCGCTGCGAGCGTAGAGCAAGCGCTCCACCAGCTGCTCGCTGGGCATTTCGCAGGAGAATGCCATCATGGGTTTCTTGAGATCGAGCACCACGTGCTCCATGATGTTGAGCATGAAGGATGTTTTGCCCATGGCCGGTCGAGCGGCAATGATGAAAAGCTCACCCGGTTTCATGCCGTTAATCATGGTATCGAGCTTGGGGAAACCCGAGGAAAGCCCCAGAATGCCGCCTGAAGTGGACATCATGCGCTCCAGGTTGGTTACGGCTTTGTCGATATCTGCTTTCAGGCTCCATTCCTCGCCCTTGGCGGAGTTGATACGTATCTTCAGCACGTCCTGTTCGGTCTGGTCAAGCAACTCATCGATTTCTGCCTCAGAGGTGTAGGCAGAGTCGGATGCCTTGTTGGCTGTCAGAATGATGCTGCGGCGTATATACTTCTCCTTGAGTGTTTCAAAGTGTACGTTGTAAAGGGCCGTTGTGGTGGAATAGGTGAAAATATCTGTCAGGCCGGGGTGACCGCCCACGGCTTCGAGTTTTTTGTGGTCGGTGAGCTCCTGTGCCACGGAAACGATGTCGAGAGCGATGCCCTTTTCATAGCGCTCGCGGAAAATTTCCCAGAGAATGCGGTGAGCGGGCACATAGAAATACTCGCTGTTCATGCCGTCTGCAATGCACTGAGAGATAATGTTGGTGGGGTCAATCGTCATCATGGAGAGCATGCTCTTTTCCACCCCGGGGGCCTGGGGCATGATGGTACGGTCTACCTCTTTGATGGCGGCAGCCTTAAAATCAGGTTTCTCTTTGCTTTGCTCACTCATGGTTCGTAACGTGCGGGGCACCATCCTACCCCGCCGCGTGACAAAATGCAAGTTTTTTTCCGCACCTTATCAAAAATCAACAGAATGAGCTTGACATGCCGAATGTATAGCGTATACTGAAAACATCTTAGATTTATGAAAACGCTTTCCTTACTCTCTGTCTTTGCAGTCGCTGCCGTAGTGGCTCAGGCTGCCCCCGTTATCGAGCCCTCCGATCTTTCTGAGGACACCCTGAAGAGCATTGCCTCCGAGCGCCAGAAGGCCAGTCTGAGCAAGTATCACAAGGCTAAGGCCAAGGCTGAGAAGCAGCGCGAGAAAGAAGCCAAGGCTGCTGCTGATATTACCCGTGACAACGATGCCGGCATGAAGAAGACGATTCAGCGCCGCGCCCTTAATACGATGCTGCCTCCCTGCGACCGCGAGCCCGAGGCTCCGCGTGACCCCTCCGATTACGAGATTCGCTATTAATCGGCGTTTCGTTGTCTATACATGCTTTCTCTCATGGCGGCAGAATACCACGGGGTGTTCTGCCGCTTCTCTTTTGTCTTGGGGAAAAGTGCTGTTCCGGTGGTGGTCCGTACATAAAAAAAAGCCCCCACGTTAACGGTGAGGGCTCGAAGTATTTGAAGCAGATGTTCAGTTGAGGCGCGTAAGGGTGGTATGTGGCGCTTCATCGGCCTGCAGGCTCCACTGCAGTTCGTGTACACCGGCTTTCAGGCGGTAGAGTAACAGAGCCTGCAAATCTTCGCCTTTCTTACCTTCGCTCTGTACCAGACACATACCGGCGGGACCATCAGTAATCAGGCGGGTACCGGAGTAGTTTTTGATGCAGAGCAGGAAGGCGTAAATGCCGTCTTCCTCGGCTTTTACCGTAGCGTTGGCAATGCGTATGGTGTTGCCGTCGCTTTTCTTGGGGCGCCATTTGAGCTGCTGCTGAGTAGCGGCCTTGGCGGTATGGGAACCGGGCAGGGGCTCACGCTCCATCATGCGCAGGGCGCGTGTGCGGGCGGCGCGGCGCCAGGTGTCGATGGTAATGAAAGTTGTCGGTATCAGCCCCAGAGTCAGCCACGAGAGTGTAGCCGTCATTCCCCATTGCATGTTGTCAGTCAGCACCAGAGTGAGCAATATACCGCAGAATGCCGCGGTGACCGCCAGTCCGACATAGAAGCCGAATATCATGCCGGGGAAGAGAATGAAGAGGACGGCATAGCGTAGAAAGGCACGCAGATTGAGCGGGGTGCCCTTCAGAAATTCGCGCTTCACAACGGCCTCGTACAGTCGCTGCAAGTCTGCCTGCGGTGTGTTTTGGTCAATTTTCATGGCGGGGGGCTGGTCAGATTCGGGCTGAGCGTTGGCGCAACAGGTGGTCGGCTATTACCAGCCAGGCCATGGATTCAACAACGGGGACGGCGCGGGGCAGCACGCAGGGGTCGTGGCGGCCCTTACCGCGCAGCTGCACTTCGGCGTGCTCGTCGTTCACGGTATTCTGAGGCACCATGAGGGTGGCTGTGGGCTTGAAAGCCAGTCGCATGTTGATGTCCTCGCCGTTGGAAATGCCACCCTGTACACCGCCGGAGTTGTTGGTGCGTGTGCGCACGCGCTCGCCCTCCATGTAGTAGGGGTCATTGTGCTCGGATCCCCTCAGAGCCGGAGCGCCGAACCCGCTGCCGATTTCAAAGCCCTTGCAGGCGGGGATACTCAGCATGGCGTGAGCCAGTGTCGCCTCGAGCTTATCAAAAACCGGGTCACCCAGTCCCACAGGGCAGTTGCGCACAGTGCAGGCAACCACACCGCCGACGGAATCCCCCTTGGCGCGAGCCTCGCGTATGACTACACTCATGTCCTCGGCACTCTCGGGGTCGGCTGCACGCACGATGTTGCTCTCCACGACAGCCGGGTCAACATCGGCCGGTAGCACATGGCAGAACACGGTGTGCACCTGTTGCACCCAGGCAATGACCTGCAGCCCGGGGCAGATGGCCTGCGCCACGGCTTTGGCCACAGCACCCGCTGCCACGCGGCCAATGGTCTCGCGAGCACTGGCGCGTCCGCCACCCGCCCAGGCGCGTATGCCGTATTTGGCGTCGTAGCAATAATCGGCATGTGAGGGGCGGTAGGTATGCTGCATTTCGTTGTAGGCCGAGGACTGATGGTCCTTGTTGCGAACGGAAAGTGCAATGGGGGTACCCAGTGTGGTGCCATCGAGCACGCCGCTCAGGATTTCCACGCGGTCCTCCTCATTGCGGGGCGTTACAATGTCGCTCTGACCGGGGCGACGTCGATTCAGCTCTGCCTGAATATGCTCTGTGGTGAGCGGCACGCCGGCAGGGCAGCCATCTATCACCACACCCACACCCACACCGTGGGACTCACCCCAGGTGCTGACTCTGAAAACGGAACCGAATGAACTGGACATAACGTGTACGCGCGTATAATAGCCGAAATGGCAGATTGATGCAAGCCGGTAACGTGACAACTCTGAAATGATTTACAATCTACCATTTACAATCTACAAAGTTGAGCTAGGCGGTCTTTCGCCCGCGGATATGCGTAGCCTATCCCTCCGTTCACGCCCCCGGCTTCGCTTAACCCAGGCGTAAGCCTGCATTCTCCTACATTGTAGATTGTCGATTGTAAATTGTAGATTACTTCATCCTCTGTAGAACTGCCAGTTCAGGTAAGTCAGGTAGCCCATGAGAATGGTCATGAACCACATGCCGTTGGTGATGGCATACAGGACTACGCCGCCACCGACCGCCATGCCAATGATGGAGCTGAGCTTGATATTGTCGGTCAGGGTGTAGAGCAGGTGCCCGCCATCCAGCGGGAGTACCGGCAGCAGGTTGAAAATACTCCACCACATACAGATGAGCATGAGGATTTCGTACACCTTCAGCACGGCGATGGGTAATATCCCGTCTTGTACGGCTGTCGCGATGCTTACAAAATTCTCCGGGCTCATGGATTCAATGGCACCGAAGGGGGCGTGCAGGTAAAAGGATATGCCGGCCCCGATATCCCCGACATGCAGTCCCATGATGATGGCTGCAAGCAAGCCCAGTGCCAGACCGCCCAATGGTCCGGCCGCTGTGAACAGGAACTGGTCCCTGCGGGTATAGGGGGCAGTGGGAAGTATGGTAAGGCCGCCCATCATCGCTATGGTAATTATCGGCTGTTGCCCCGTGAGCCGACGCCCCATGAGCGCGTGTCCCATTTCGTGCGCCAGCAGGGAGAGCATACCCATGGCTACAAAAATCGCCACCTGCAGCAAATCCGTACCGCTGCTGATGCCCAGTCCGCCGCCCAACAGGGCCAATACCACCCAGGAACTCGGGTCTATACTGACCGGAATGCCCCAAAGAGTGAAGTTCAGAGTGCCTTTTCGGCTATGCTGTGTATTCATGGCTTCTTTTTACCTGAAAATTGAGCGTTTTTCAACCGAAAAGCAAAAAAAATGCATTTTTTGCGTAAAAATACAAAAAAAAGCTTGCAATGGTCGGCGAAAAGTAGTATCATCTGCCCGCACCCCGAAAATAAAGGGAAACGCAAATCCGGCGTAGCTCAGTGGCAGAGCGGGTGACTGTTAATCACTAGGTCGTTGGTTCGACCCCAACCGCCGGAGCTGAAAGGCCAGAGAACATCGTTCTCTGGCCTTTCTTAGTTGTATGAGGGGCAACTCCTATATGTGTGGAAACGTTGTTATTTGAGTCATCGGCTATGCGAGCACTCTACTAATACCCTAAATCTGTAGTTTTCGAAGTTTCTGTAGCCGTATCCTCGGCGCTGAATTCCTTTTATCTTACGATGGAGCTTAATTCCATTGTCCTTCGATAAGCGGAACATGCCCACATTTTATGACGAAGAGCCCTTTTATGTCATCGGAAAATAAAAAAGATAAAATATTCAAACAGTTTTTAACCGGGTGCGTCTGAACTATGCGAACACCGAGATATCGCAGGCGGCACAAGCGGAGCAGAATATCGACTGTCAGGCTGTGCAACTGTAGATTGCTCTCGGTTCTAATAAGCAGAAACCCAAAACATTATATAGAAATGAGCCAAGAGACAAACGAAGAAGTAGCCGGATTAGGCAATCTGATGTACGACGGCTCGTACACAGAGGTTCTGAATATTGCCAAGAATATGGCTTCCGGCGGGAATGGTGTATTGAGTGCCGGCGTATTATTCCAGGCACTGTTGCATAAGTGCCCTGAACACTTTAATTATTTGTTGGGCATGGAGTGTGTGCTGCCGCCAATAAAGGAGGCATTGCCCGTTCCCGGTAATAAGCGTGTGAAACTGGGGGTGAATGCGTCCCGCATATTGAGCCCCTTTGGCGGGGATTTGCACGAAGTGCGCCGCGGGCTGAGCGATGATTGCCCGGTGGATGCACAGCAGATTGCCGCGGCTATGTTGTGGAACCCGGGGCCTGAGGTTCGATATTTTTTACAGCTTAATGGTTTGACCGTTGATTCTCGGTTGCGTGCGTCACTTAACAATCAGCTGCTCGTTGCAGATTCCGAACGAAGGACTGATATAATGCGCAATATGCGTGCAGAGCGTTTGCGTAAACTGCGCGTTATTCGTGAGCGCTTGCTTGCCTGTTGCTTCGGGCAGGATGATGTGGTGAAGAGTATTATTACCCAGCTGGGGATATTCTGGAATTCCCCGACAAATAACCGCAATGGACGGGGGTTGACTCTTTTCCTGGTGGGCGGTAGCGGTACGGGGAAGACCCACCTGCTTAATAATCTGACGCGTATTCTTAATGAAGAGCTCGATATCCCCGAAACCGAGGTGATAGATATGAACCGCTTCTCCTCTTACCAGCTGTCTATGGATTTGGTGGGGCGCGATACCTGCTGGAAAGATGGCGGGCGTGTGGGCGAGCTCACTGAGCGAGCATACCGCAATCCCCGCAGCGTGATTGTGCTCGAGAATATTGACAAGGCTCATCAGGACGCGCTCTCTTACGTAGATTCCATGGTGACAAACGGGAGCCTGTTGGATGCATTCCGTAACGAGAAGGTATCGTTTGCTGAGAATATCGTCATCATGACGACCTCTCAGGATTACCGCAAGGACAGCCATTTTGTGCGCCTGAATGAGAACCGCGCCGGCGGTATTCCTCAGGACAAATTGGCCGATCTGGTATGTGAGATGATTCGTTCTACGCCCGGGGCTGCCACGTTTGAGCGAGATGTTTCCAACATTCTGCGTTGCATTCTCGGCAAGGTCGATGATATTATTCCCATGAATGATCACGATGTCGATAGCGCGATGAAGATGATTAAGAAGAGCATTGAGGCGAAGGCCGAATCTGTGGCTCGAACCTATGATGTGGAAATGGAGTATGATATCACACGCCTGGCTGTGCTTTTCCTCGATAGTCTTGAAAATCTGGCTTCTGCCAATGCCATCAATCCCATGGTGGCAGAGGCTCTTTGCGAGCGAACTCTTCAGTACGCTATTAATCAGTCGGATGTTCTTGCCGTTGAAAAGTTTCGTATTGTTATTGATGACTTGCCGGCATTGACCGGCACGGAGTTGACGGGCGAGCCATACTCAGACGAGTGGATTGCCAACCGCACTTTTGCTCGTCGCAAGCATGCCCGCCGCTTGCTCTATGATATTGATTTTAAGCGCGAGGATAATATACTCGAATTGCACTTTACCAATCTTCGCTACATCTCACTTCCCAGCATTGAGGATGCCGAGTTCTTCTCTGTAACGGTGCCTGATGTGAAGGCAGATGAGCTGGTGGGCATGAGCAAGCCCTTTGAAATTGCCCGCGATGCACTGGCTCATATTCAGAGTGGTACCATCACCGGTGCTACACCTCAGTATGGTCTGCTGCTTTACGGGCCTCCCGGTACGGGTAAGACATCTTTTGCCAAGGCGCTTGCCCGGGAACTCGAAATGCCTTTCATCTACTTATCGGCTGCTGATCTTTGCCACAATCATCCTGCTGAAGGGGTGCGCCGTGTGCAGCAGGTCTTTGCCGCAGCTCACCGTCTGGATGCCGTTATCTTCTTTGACGAAATTGATGCTCTGGGCTGCCGCAATGGTAGTTCCGGTGTGTACGATGTGGTGATTAATACCGTGCTGACTGAGCTCGATGGTTTCGACGACCGCCACGTGCTCGTTATCGGTGCGACTAATCGTCCTGAGTGCCTGGACCCGGCTCTCACCCGCAATGGTCGCCTGCATACTCGTATCTGCCTGGGTTGCCTGACAGATGAGGGGGACCGACGCCGCCTGATTGAGATGTGTGCAGAAAAGGTCGGCGCCCGATTCGAGGAGGGCGTTATGGAGTTTGCTGTGAGTTGTACCTACAACTGGGCTCCTGCCAATATGAAGTCACTGCTTGCCAATGCTTTCCGCAAGGCTGCGCTCGATAATCGCGCGGTATCCCGCCGTGATGTTGTGGAGGCTCTGCATACCGAGAACTTTGGTGTGGAGACTCAGAAGACATCTCTCAATGCGGAGGCTGAGCGCGGTGTGGCTCTGCATGAGGCCGGTCATGCGCTGGTGAGTTCTCTGCTGGGTAAGCCCTGGGTTCAGGTCACTATTAACGGTGGTGGCGATGCACTGGGCTACCTCGAGAGCAACAATGAAGTGCACCATCTCCGCACGGCCGATGACTTGCGCCGCGATATTAAGATTAGCCTGGCAGGACGTGCTGCTGAGGAGCAGCTTGGTCTGCCCTCTGTGGGGTCATCTTCAGATTTTAAGCATGCGCATGACGTTGCTGCTCGTCTGGTGGATGAACGGATGGAGACTAAGACTGCATTCTCCGGCAAGCCGCTTACGAACCGCGTGCGCGAGATGGCTATTGAGCGCGTGATTAATGAGTGCATGACCGAGGTGCGCCAATTGATGAATAACAACCGCGCTGCTCTCGAGTCTCTCGTTGCCGCTCTGCTTAAGCAGCGTGTACTCCTGCAGTCGGAGGCCGAGGAGCTCATTGCTCCTCACTGTCCGCTTATTGCTTTGAACTCCAAGCTCCAGACACGCTGATGGGAATGTATAATAATATCAACAGCATGGTTAATACCGCCACTCCTGATAACGAACCCAGTGAGTGCGATTGGATGGCCGACCTCGGCGTGACCGATGAACCTGCCGTTCGCTGGGAGCGCGATTTGCAGGTGTATGAGCTCAACAAGCGTAGCCTGACTGTCTCGCAGCCCGACGTTCCTGTTCAGACCCCGGCTCTGTTTCTGACAGAGCAGGGGAAACTCTTCCTGCGTTTGTCCTGGGGGCATTACTATGTGGTGAGTGAAAAGGTGAATGATGACTTATACCCGCAATTGCGTTGGCAGTACGCTATGGAGCTTTGCCTGCTCGGGGATTCGGGTAAGTTAAGCTTGGGCTGTCGCCTGTATCATATTCAGCAGATTCCTACACTGATAAGCAATGAGGTTGAGTCAGAGCCGTCGACATCCACCCCTAAGCCGGATTTTGAAGAGTTCATAGACTTAGCCGGCCTCAGGGAGAATCTTCATATCGGTGATAGCAAGTCTGTGTTTGATTCGAATGATTCGGATAGTGAATCAGAGGAGTCCCTGACTGACGAACAGTTAGCTAAAGAGTTGGATTTGGATAAACTCTACAAGGTTGATTCTACACACTACTTGGCGTACTACGATGGCTGTGTTTTTCTGCTGGGGATTTTCGATGAGAAAAGAACCTGGCGAGCCACGGAGAGTTTGTTCCTGAATACTGTGCCTACGTGGGAATCCGGTGATTTGCAGCACATTTCTCCGGTTTACTCTCTGCTGGGGAGACAACGTGATGTGGAGCGGCGACTGGGGGGCAAGGTGCATGCCGTTCTGGTGCTGGGTGAGGGGTGCAACGTGGACAACGAAGGTGAGATGGAGGAAGTCTGGAAACAGGCCGGTGTGCACGTGTGTACCATAAAGCCCCGACTCCTTTCGGAATTGCCGTTTTTAATCTGCACGGCAGGCTGTTTGGCGGGTGAAGGTGAACTTTCTGCTCCTGCAACAGAATCGGCACTAGCGACTGCCGGCTATAAGGAGTTGGTCTATGGGGGCAATCGCGAGCTGGTGGTGAAGAATCGCCTGAGCGAAACACTTAAGTTTGAGTTGAAGCAATCCGAACCGATTGCAAGAAATGGTGAGTTCTCGCTGTGGTATACTCCCGGGCATCTCTACCTGGTACGAACTTTAACCGACTTGCACGATTGGTTGGCAGATGAGGAGAGATTCAATGACGAAGACCCACTGTGGTTCTCGGAATGTTCCCACATGGTTTCCCCGGTATATGAGCTGAGAGCCATGGCTAAGCGCATGGCCGATTTTCGCGGAGTTATGCCCCATAAAATCTTGCTGGTACCGCATGATATTTCTATCATCAACGCTGAGGATATGGAGAAGGAGTGGGACTCCCTGTTGGTATTTGTTGCTACGGAGAACATTACCCCGATGCCTGATGGTATGAAGAGCCTGAAGAATTGCATCATGGCTTGCAGAGCTGACGATGAGCTTCAGACAATTCTGTCGCCGGAGGAACTCGACAAGCTGCGAATATGGTTCGAGGAGCAATAATGAGAAAAGATGCCCAAAGCCGCCCCATTGACGGGGCGGCTTTTTAATGAACGCTCTGTACATCACCCCAACTCCAGGCATACTTCAGCCGCGCTCACGGCGGTCAGGAACTCAGGGGGGAGTTGCAGGGGAAGGGAGCCACTCAATTCGATTCGCAGCACCTTGGTGCCTTCCGGGACCTTGCCAAGAAGCTGCAGTGCAGCAAGCAGCTCGTTTTCAGCCTCTCCGGCGGTACACTTCGGCAGAAAAGCGAGGCTATCTCTGACCCACCAGCTGTTATCGGAATGGGGAATGACATCAAACCCCAAAGAGCGTAAATCAACCGGACAATTTTCCACGCGTACCGTAATCTCAGTTATAGCACCCTGTTGGTAATTGCGGAGTATGTTCATTGATGGGCGGTAAAGGAAAGCGGCAGGTGCCCGTTGTACACCTGCCGCAGCAAAGTTGTGGCTGATATGAAGGGGCTTACATGCCCACAATCTCGTAACCTCCGTCTACGTAGAGCACCTGACCGGTAATGCTGGCAGCACCATCGCTGGCAAGGAATGTGGCCGTAGCTCCCAGCTCCTCCAGTGTGCAGGAGCGCTGCAGCGGGCTCTTCTCCTCATATACCTTGAACATGCCGGTGAAGCCGCTCACGCCACGGGCTGCAAGTGTCTGCACCGGACCGGCGGAAATGCAGTTCACGCGGATGGGAGCCTCGCGGCGGCCCAGATCAAAGGCCAGGTACTTAGAGCAGGTCTCGAGCGCTGCCTTCGACACGGCCATCAGGTTGTAGTTCGGCACTACCTTCTGGCTGGCGTAGTAGGTCATGGCCATGATGGAACCGCCATTCACCATGAGCGGAGCTACGGCGCGGGACATGGCAATGAGTGAGTAGGCACTCACCTGCAGGGATACGTTCCAGGCATCGCGGGGGATGTCGGAGAAGTGGCCCTCCAGTGTGCCCTCGGCCTTGGGTGCAAAGGCGATGGAGTGCAGCATCATGTCCACGTGGTCGGTATGGGAGGCCACGAAGGCAAAGAAATCGGCAATGCTCTGGTCGTTCATGACGTCCAGATCGCAGATGGGAGTATCCTCACCGAAGTTCTCCTTCACGAGCTTAATGACGCCGTCTTTCAGACGCTCGCCCTGATAGTTGAAGATGAGTTTGGCGCCGGCCTCGTGCCAGGCCTTGGCAATACCGAAAGCAATACTACGCTTGTTGGCAACGCCAGTGACGATGCCCACTTTACCTGCTAAGGGTTTATCGAGTGACATAATATATGTGTGTGGTGGGTTGAAATGAAAGTTACGGCTCAGCTGAGCAGGGGGAATTCCTGACCGATGATTCGGGCGTAGGTCATGGTGATGCCTACTCCATTGCGCTCCATGTAGGCAATGCGCTTGCGGATTTCTTCCGCAGTCACTTCGGAATCGGTGACTACGTATTTGAGACGATAGTACACGTACCCCCCCTCCATATCAAGCAGCAGCTGCCCCTCGGGCAGGTTGGCGTTGATGGTGAGCAGCAGCATGCTGAGCTCCTGCATATCTTCCTTGTTCACTCTGGTGGCAAAGTGAACGTCGAAGACCAGACTGCATGGCTCATGTAACTCTGTGAACATGAACGTGCAGGGCATGCCGGTGGTGTCAACCGGCAGGTAGGCAAGGCCGATTTTCTCGCTGCCCGGCCCCATGGTTACCCACTGGTAATCCTCGCCGCGGCTGATGAGGTGTTGGCGTACGTGCGCCAGAAGATTCGGTTTTGTCGACATATGGAAAAGCGTTTGCGGGGACGGGAGATTTACTCCGTTGCCCTCTGTTCATTCATGATATTAGCACAAAACTTTGAGTCTAGTCAAGCAAATGCGGTCACAAAATGACTTTCGATGCCACTTTCCGGGGCTCCGGTCAGCTGTAGAACTTCTTTTCGAGTTTGTCGGCAATTGTGGACAGCATTTCGAGTTCTTCCTGACTCAGTACCTCAGCCACTCGGTCGATTTCGCTGAGCAGGCGTGACTGTACATCGTTGCAGATTTCGTGCCCCTTCTCGGACAGGCGAATGCAGACGGCGCGGCGATCTTCGGGGTTGGGATTTCTTTCAAAGAATCCCTTGTTCACCATGGTTTCCACCAGCAGCGAGGTCGCCGGCACGGTCATTTTCAGGTGGCCGGCGAGCGTTTTCAGTGCCACACCCTGTGGCTCTTCCATGGTCAGCAGCTTAATCTGGGCTATGGCCGACCCCTGGCGGAACGTCAGCCCCAGCATTTTCTTCTGCTGGGTGGTCGGCGTCGTCTTGAAACTGGCACGCCTCATGTCGTCTATCACGCTCAGCAGTTTCACGAAATACTCGTTCGGTTTTTTAGGGAGAGATTCCATACGCCGCTCATTCTAGCGGAAAAAATGAAAATGTCCAGTAAAATATTTGAAAAATTAAATTATTTCTCTTTTAGGAAATGTTACGAGAGCATGGATAATTATTCTTTCGCTATGCAAGTTATGCGTTAAAGTGGGGAGAGGTAGGTGTTTGCGCTTGCAAAATAACGGGGAGAGTGCTACAGTGATGTCAGCCATGACACTTGAAAGTCCGCCACGCGCCTGGGTAGATGTAGATTTGGAGGCCATTGCGCACAATCTGGATATTGCGCGCCAGGCTCTGCCCGAAACTGAACTCATGCCGGTTATCAAGGCCGGTGCCTATGGGCATGGGCTGGAGCCCGTTGCTCGCCGGTTGGATGCCGACGGCATTGCCTTTTTCGGGGTTGCCAACGCGGGCGAGGCACGTCGTCTGAGCCGTGCCGGCGTGCGCACCAAGCCCTTCATTCTGGGACCGACTTTCCCCGAGGAGCGCGAGGAAATTGTGCTCAACAACTGGTGTTGTACTATATCCACCCTTGAGGAGGCAGAGCATTTTCAGCGACTCGCCGCTCTGTACGACAAGACCTTCCTCGTGCACATGGCGGTGGATACCGGTATGGGGCGTGAGGGGTTCCTTCCTTCGCAGCTCGGCGGGGTGATTGAGCCTATCAAGAGTATGCCTAATCTGGTGATTGATGGTGTGATGTCGCACTTCCCCTCGGCAGATGAAGATGTGCCCTTCACGCAGAACGAAATCGAGCTGTTCACCGATTGCGTATCGACCTTGCAGCCGCATTTCCGCCTGCGCTATCGCCATATTGCGGCCAGTGCCGGGGAGCTCGCCTACGAGGTTCCTGTGGCTAATCTGGCTCGTCCCGGCTTGTTGCTCTATGGGGTGGCTCCGATGGCTTCCATTTACGATGGTGTGCTCCGCCCCACTCTGCGCCTGACTTCACGCGTGTCGTTGGTGCGTGAATTGCCCGCCGGTCATGGTGTGGCCTATGGCCGTACGTTTGTGACTCAGGCTCCCACTCGTGTAGCGACTATTGGTATCGGTTATGCAGACGGGTGGCCCCGCAGTATTTCGGGGCAGGGGGCGCGCGTGTTCATCAATGGGCATTACTGTCCCATGCTCGGGCGCGTAACAATGGACCAGATTATGGCCGATGTTACCCACGTGCCTTTCGTTGCCCCCGGAGATGAGGTGGAACTTATAGGCCCCCATATCCCGGTGACTGAGGTCGCTGAGAAAGCTGATACCATTGTGTGGACAATCTTTACAGGTCTCGGGCCACGACTTCCGCGCATTTATTGATGTGATGTTCATCTTTGTGTTATCATTTATATTCGGGTTTATTTGTTTTCTGTAACGCGTCTAACAAATGTGTAATATAAAGACTTTAGGTAAAACAGCAGTTTTGTGAATACTGATAAATATATGACAAATTTCTGTTGCAAGGATTTATTATATATTATAAAAATAGGTTAGTTTATTTGTGAATTTTGCCTTATTCTGGTTTTGATATGAATTAATTATGCCTCTATACGCAGATGGAGGATATCCGGCTGAGGTGTAAAGTTCGGCATGCTCCATAGAAAGTGTGTTTTTAGAGTTCTCTTTTAGAATGGAATAATTTTTCAGCTTGCTCATGATTTCGTCTTTTTATAAGGCTAAAAAGTTCCATTTTACACCCTTTATTGTAGTAGGAATATCGCAGACATGTATAAACTTCTTCTTACATCTGTTCGGCTGTAGCCAATTCTCACCAGTGTTAAAAATAAGCCAATTTGCACCCAAAATACCATTTGGACCCGCGATTTCTTACTTGACGCACGTGGGGAGCTGCGATTGCTGTTCGAAATCCCTTAAATCCTCATCCATGCGTGGATGAAATTTGATAAACAAGATTGATTGTTTATTCCTGAAATTTGCACTGCTTAAGCAGGCAATGTTTCGCCTCGGATAGCAGGAAAATTGATAATAAAGTATATTTTAATAATTTACGAGTGGCGTTTTCTCGCTGATTTCAGATGAAAAATTGCGCGAAAATCGCATGAAGAATTAAAGGAAAAATTGAGAAAAATAGGCTAAAAATGCCGCAAAATGGCTTAAAATTGGCTAAAAGAAATAAAGAAAGCTTTACTACAAGGAGTGTTGGCTTTTTATCTAAAGAACCTAATATCAATCGGTATAGTCGATTCTGATAGGAATTTCGTCGATATTAAATCCGGCCTCGCTGAGGATATCGAGCACATGGATAAAATGGCCCATGGAGGAGCCATCTGCAGCGGCAACCTGCAGACGCGCGGAGGGATTTTTGAGGAGGAGTTCCTGCACAGCAGTGGGAATTTCCTGCTCCGAAAGCTCCCTGCCGGCGAGAGCAATGCGGCCATCTGCGCCGACTTCCAGCAGCACATCATCGCGATTACCCGTCTCGCCGGAGAGGCTTTCTGTTTGCGGTAAATCGAGATTGAGCACGTTGACCTGGCGCTTGAATTCGGTCTGCACGATGAAGAAAATGAGCAGAATGGTCAGAATGTCGAGCATGGGCACGATGGGAATGCCTTGAAGGACAGCTTTGCGGGTGTAGATATTCATGGCCTCGCGTGGGGAAAATTACAGCTTGTTACGGTAGGCGAGCAGATCGGTGAACAGCTCATCGATGAGCGTGGCGCGTCTTTCCAGAGTACGCTCGAAACAAGCCTGAGCAATGATACCCGGTACGGCGATGGCAAGACCGAAGATGGTTGTGTAGAGGGCTTTGGAAATTCCCAGAGCGATACCGGCCTCGGCCCCGGGCTGGCCGAAAACTCCGAAAATATCGACCAGCCCCCAGGCCGTTCCGAGAATACCGAGCATGGGTGCCACGCTGGTCACGATGCTGATGGTTGTCATGCCGCTGCGTTGAGAATCCACCAACAGGCGCAGTCGGCTTTCAATGAGCGAGGGCAGAGCGGGGTTGTCTTTTTCTTTCAGCACATAGCTGATTTCAGCGGCAGTTGAGCCGGGGCGTTTCAGACAGTGCTCCTGTAGGACTTCCACGGCGCGGGGGCTTTCGGATTTCACGTTGGCGAGCAGTTCCCCAAGTCGTCGTAGCTCCCGTTCGCTCACGCGGAAAATGAGGTGGTAGAAAATTGCCGCCACCAGAGCAACGGAGCAGAGGAGTAGGGGATAACCGAAGGGGTGACAGGCATCGAAGAATTGGCGTATAGTTTCAGTCATGTCGGTATGGGGGATGAGTTTAGTCGAAGTTGAAGGTGAAAATGAGTTCCAGCTGTTCACCGATGAGCTCCTTCTGAACTGCCGGGGGCATGGGCGGCAGCTGAGCTTGTCGAATGGCACCGAAGGTGAATGATTGCTGAATGACGCTGGCTCCGCGGCGGGTGATGAGGTTCATGGTTTCCACGCCCCCGCGCTTATTCAGTCGGAAGGCAATGATAATTCTGCCGGGAATGATGTCGCCGCGGTGCTCATCGCAGGCAATATACCAGCGTCGGGCGACCAGCCGGTAAATCAGTTCCTCGTATCGCCCCATCGGAGTAGCGGCGACATTAAGCGCCGGATTTCGCCCGAGAATGAATCGACCGGTGCTGCGACTGCGGCGTTCCGTTGTTCGGAACCCGGGTTGTGCGTGGTCTGCCAGACTGGGGTCGTAGATGGGACGCCGGATTTTCGGCCGGGTGGGCACCGGGGCTTTTCCGGTGGCATCCATTTGCCCCGGGGGAGGGGTGGACTGTTGCTGATTTTCTTCCACCGGTTTTTCTTCCTCAACGGGTTGCCGGTTCATGTCGCCATCTTTCTGCTCGCTTTGCGGGCGGGTGGAGGGGGTGGCTTCAGGCGTAGCGGTGTCGGATATCTGTTGACCTGCGTCCGGCTGAGGTACCGGGGGGATATCCGGCACGCCCGGTGCGGGTTCGGGGGTGGGCGGCGGCGCGGGCGTGGGCTGATTTTTTCCTTCGTGCTCAATGGGGCCATCCTGTCGTTCACGCTCGACGGTGTTGATTTCTTCCTTTTCCTCACCGGCCATGGTAGGTACAGGAGAATCATCGCTGCGCTGCGGTCCATCGCTCACGCCCTCGGCCTGTGAGTTGCGCTTGCCTTGAAAATCAGCCTGTTCGGGGCGGACTTCGGGGCGGTCTGCGTCCGTTTTGGCAAAGGGTTTGGGGGCCGGGGCTTCCTGTTGTTCTGCTTTCGCTGCTTCCTTTTCTTTTTTCTTGCTGCGCTTGATTTTCAGCGCTCGCGTTGTGGCGGTGCTTGCTTTTTTGCCTTCCCCGGTTTTCTGAGGTTCAGGTAGTTGCAGAATAAGCCATGCGCCTGCCACATGTACGGTAAGGGACAGCAGCACACACAGCAGGGCCACTTTTCCCTGTGTGTTCCACCTCCTGTTCCCTGATTGCTGCATGTTTACTATATCAAACACTAACGGGAACCATTCCGCAAGTTTTTATTGCGTCTTTAGCGTTGTCTTCTTTTTTCCAATGATCGGCAGAACAGGGCGAGCAGAAGGGCTTCTACCAGACAGAAGAAGCCGAAAAGGACCATGAGGTAGGGTGTCATGGGCAGGTTCATGGGGCCGTTCGGGCTGCTCAGGGTATCATGCGTGGCTGCCAGTGCCACCGGAATCCAGGTGATACTCCATGCTGTCAGAATGGCAAACATGGTTCGCCGTGGCCAATGACGTACCAGCCAGGCAAGCAGTAAGCCACAGGCTATCATGCTGTATTGGGCTGCTGCCAACCATATATTCAAATCCCAGATTTCGTATGACCAATCCCGGAGTAGTTCGCTTTCACCCCATTCCGCCCAGGCAGATTTTTTCAGTAGCAGGTGGATAGCGAACGTTCCCGAAAAACTTGCAAAAAATATGATGATAAATAGAAGAAACTTTTTCATTGTTTATTTATATTCGGAATAGTATTGTTAATAGATTTGGGCTCGCTATCTTCTCTGAATGGGGCGGGGTATTTCGGGCGCATCCAGATTGTATCGGGACGGCTGTAATCGTGGTTGGGGTAAGCAGCTTCGCAGCCGAGTTCCATCGCCGCGCAGACAATTGGTGTGCTCAGCGGCATGAGCACGAGACTCAGCGGTATATCAACAGCGGTTGCCGCAATCTGCAGCGGCAGCAGCAGGGGATAGTAGCCGGCGCGGCGTTTCCCCAGATGTTGAAGGTTATATGAAGCTCCATCCACTCCGTAGAGCCCCAGTGACTCGGCGCCCTGCGGTGTGAAATCTTCTGCCGGTTTCAGCGTGGCGGATACGACACCGCGGGCTCCGTTCGAGTCGGGCTTACGGAAGTGAGTGATGAGCTCCGGGCGTATTCTGATTGGCGGTTCCGTTACTTCATAGTATATCTTTTCAACCGTATATTGCTGCAGTTCTTCTGCTGTGTAGGGGCGGTTGTAGGTGCATTTGTCATTAAACTGGTCGCCCGTAGTGTTATATAAGGGCATGAATTCGTAGCCTTTACGGCGTTCCGGTACCCACACCAGCGGAAGTTCGACATAATATTTGCCGTCTTTGCGGTAGAGTTGCCCGCTGTAAATGTTCTGAATCTCAGTCGTGCCGCTTGGCACTATGCGGGGAACTTTGGTGCCGATGCTTCCGATGGTTCGTCCCAAATCGGAGTAGATGCAGCTACTCAGGCATGCCGCAGTCGCTATCAATAGGCCGTATTTCATGCTTGTTTGCGTAAGTTTTTGAAGAATAAGTAGATTGCAGCCACACAGATAAGCAGCTCGATGCCCATGCTCCAGTGCAGAAAGAAGTTCAGCCACCATGGTTTGTGGAGCGCAGGGACTGTGGCGAGCGCATAGTATTCATCGCTCCACGGGGCGAACAACTGAATGTCTCCCACTATGCCGTCCAGGGCGATATGGAGTAACCCCGACGCGCTGAATGCTACTGCCGGTATCGCCACTCCACCGCGACGCCATAGCAGCCACAACCCACTGAGCAGCAGGAGCCCCAGCCATACCACCGGCCAATGAATACAATAGCTGTGGTGGTGGTGCCGACAGGAATCCACCAGATAGAAATACAGCAAATCAAAATCAGGCGCTATGGAGCCGAGCAGGCAGGCCGCCATGAGCAGTGGATGCTTCGCCCCGCAGCGTTCGGCTCCGCGAGCAGCAAGATACCCGGCCGGTAGGTGAGCAATGAACATAGCGTCTTAATTGGCAAGCGGTTCATAAATGGCGTCCACCACCCAGCCGATGGGCGTGGCGATAAGGCTCAGCGGTATATCCGCCACTTCACCGGCCCAGCTCAGCGGCATCAGGCAGTAGTTGTACCAGGTGCGTCGGGCAGGCATACGGTGCGGGTCTATATTGCCTCGCAGAGTCGGGTGACCGGGGGCAGCGCCATCAAGCGGGTAGCCATGCACATCCACTATAAGCTCGGCATTGCTCAAATCCGGATTGCTCGTCAGGCAGTTTTTGGGTATTCGATGCCCGCGTAATTTGTGCATAGTACACAGGCGTCGGTATGTCATTTTGTCTAATTCTGCGTACAGATATTCAGCGGGGTAGGCGCGCAGTTCCTCCTGTGTGAATTGTTCTGAAGGAAGCTTGCAGCGAAGAGATTTATGCTCCGGCCCGTAATAACGCGTTGTGTGCAGCAGGACTGAGTAGCGAACCGGTGCGTAGGCTACCGGTATTTCCACGATGTATTTTTCTCCCTTTTTCCACACGCGATAGTGCAGGTCGCAATTCTGCTTCCGGTCCGCAGACTCGCCGGCTTTTTTCTGCGGGGGCAGGGGCTCGGCACGCAGTTGTGGGCGCTCCTGCCCGATAGCGGCAATCGCCCCGCCGGTGTCAATGATAGTGAAACGCCCGGTGTATAGGCTGATGCAGGAAATCAGCCCACTCGACAGCAACAGAATGGCGCAGATACAGAGGCGCCTGATAAGTTTGCGTTTTTTCATAATGGACTAATTGGCAATGGGTTCATAAACAGCATCAACCAGCCAGCCGACGGGCGTGGCAATGAGGCTCAGCGGGATGTCCGCCACTTCGCCGACCCAGCTCAGCGGCATCAGGCAGTAGTTGTACCAGGTGCGGCGCGGGGGTGGGAGTTCGCTGCTGTTGTTCCAAATCCGGGCGATTCGGTGGTAGCGCTCTCCGTAGATATCGAGCACTTGTTCGGTTCCACTCAGGTCAACTTCTGCTGCCGGGCGTATGGGCACATCGCGGAAGGGGGATGGTCGCTGTTCTTTCATGTGCCTTCTGATTTTCCACAGCTGTCGGTATTGGTCCTCTGTCAGTTCTGCGTAGAAAAGCTCCTGCGGGTACAGGGCCAGCTCTGTATTGTTGTAGCGCGCGGGAAATTCACCGTTGAGTGTCTTCCTGTTCCATGTGTTGTGCCCGGCAAAGTGAACCAGTACCGAGTAGTTGGCCGGAGTGTAGCAAACGGGGATCTCCACGATGTATTTTTCTCCTTTTTTCAGGACTCGATAGTGAAATCCGTAATCGCTTTTACCCACTGTCTGTCGCTCGGGGTGCAGGTGGGGACGCTCCTGACCGACGTTGGCAATGGCACCGCCCGTATCAATCAGTGTGGCTCGCCCGGTATACAGGCTGATGCAGGATTCCAGCCCGATGAGTACCAACAGGGCTGCCACATACGCGGCTTTTTTCATGATTTTCCTTTTGTTCATGTCAGTGAGTGGATTATAGTTTCCAGAGGTTGTAGCCGGTGAGCATGACCAGCCAATTGAAGGGGGTGGCAACGATAGAAAGCGGAACGTCTGCTACCTCCGCCACCCAGCGTATGGGCTGCACGGCGGTGTTCCATCCATTCTGACGGTCAGTCAGGTGCGCCCGGATGATGCTCTGCTGAGCATTTGTTGATAAGTAGCATATATCGGATGCGGCATGACGGAGGTCGAGCTCAGATTCCGGAATGAGCCGAGTGGCGCTGATGGGCATCGTATCCGCCAGCTCGGCATACCAAATATCTGTTTCTCCCCGGTAGATGAGCGGGCTGTAGAAATTATCAACATCCCATACCGGGCACCCCCCTACCATGTAGCAGCGGAACCAGTCGGCTCGTGCCGGCATATAGCGCACGCGCAGCTTGGCGTAGCTCTTGCCATCCGCTGTGGTGTAGACCCTGCAAGCCTGAAGTTTTTTCCTGAATCCTTCAGACTTTCCCGAGCACACGGGAACCTCGCGCCCGACGTTGTCGACAGCTCCTCCCGTATCGACAATGGTGCAGGAGGCCATCAGCACGGCGCATGTGAGCGCCGCCGGTATACTCGGGTGTGGGCAGGGAAGTCTCATGCCTACAGTATAGCAGTTATCGCCTCGATAGCAAGATTATAGCTCCCTTTATGACAATTCCGGAACAAAAAATGAGATTAGTCTTGCCTAACAGGTGCGATTCAGGGTACAATACGGATTGACTGAGAGAGCTGCTGCAATCTACGGCCGCAGCGGCAAACAAGGTTTTCCCAAAAACAAAAACGAAACTATGCAGTACACACACGAAGTAGAACACATGTGTTGCGTCAAGAAGGGCTGCAATCACGGCCCGGCTCCCATCCCTCAGGAGGGTGCCTGGACGGCAGTCACGAAGACCGAGGATATTTCCGGCCTGACCCACGGTGTGGGTTGGTGCGCTCCCCAGCAGGGTGCCTGCAAGCTGACGCTCAACGTGAAGAACGGCGTCATTCAGGAGGCTCTGGTGGAGACCATCGGCTGCTCCGGTATGACCCACTCCGCCGCTATGGCCAGTGAGATTCTGCCCGGCAAGACCATTCAGGAGGCTCTGAACACCGACCTGGTGTGCGACGCCATCAACACCGCTATGCGCGAACTCTTCCTGCAGATCGTTTACGGTCGCACTCAGAGTGCCTACTCCGAGGGTGGTCTGCCCATCGGTGCCGGCCTTGAGGACCTGGGCAAGGGCCTGCGCTCCCAGACCGGTACTCTGTACGGCACGCTGGCCAAGGGTCCGCGCTACCTGGAGCTGGCTGAGGGGTACATCACCAAGCTCGCTCTCGACGAGAACGGCGAAATCACCGGTTATCAGTACGTGAAGATGGGCCCGATGATGGAGGACATCAAGAAGGGCATGGACGCCAACGAGGCTGTGAAGAAGCACACCGGCTCCTACGGCCGCTTTGCTGATGCCGCCAAGTACATCGACCCCCGCCACGAGTAAAGAACCCTTAACACACAAGACAAGATTATGCCTCTTTTTGAATCCTACTCCCGCCGCATCGACCAGATTCTTCCGGTCCTTGCTCAGTACGGCATCGCCTCCTGCGAGGACGCCGAGAAGGTTTGCCTTGAGAAGGGTATCGACGTGCGCGAAATCGTGCGCGGCATCCAGAACATCGCTTTCGAGAACGCCGGTTGGGCCTACACCGTAGGTGCTGCCATCGCCATTAAGAAGGGCTGCACCAAGGCTGCCGACGCCGCCGAGGCTATCGGTGAGGGCCTGCAGGCTTTCTGCATTCCCGGCTCTGTGGCCGACGACCGTAAGGTAGGTCTGGGCCACGGCAACCTGGCCGCCATGCTCCTGCGCGAGGAGACTGAGTGCTTCTGCTTCCTGGCAGGTCACGAGTCCTTCGCCGCTGCTGAGGGTGCCATCGGTATCGCCCGCTCCGCCAACAAGGTTCGTCAGAAGCCCCTTCGCGTTATCCTGAACGGTCTGGGCAAGGACGCCGCCTACATCATCTCCCGTATCAACGGCTTCACCTACTGCCAGACCAAGTTCGACTACGCTACCGGTAAGGTAGAGGTGGTGAACCGCACCGCTTTCTCTGACGGCGAGCGCGCTAAGGTGAACTGCTACGGCGCTGATGACGTGCGTGAGGGCGTGGCCATCATGTGGCTCGAGGGTGTGGACGTTTCCATCACCGGTAACTCCACCAACCCCACCCGCTTCCAGCACCCCGTTGCCGGTACCTACAAGAAGGAGTGCGTACTGGCCGGTAAGAAGTACTTCTCCGTTGCCTCCGGTGGTGGCACGGGCCGTACCCTGCACCCGGACAACATGGCTGCCGGTCCCGCCTCTTACGGCATGACCGACACCCTGGGCCGCATGCACAGCGACGCTCAGTTCGCCGGTTCCTCTTCCGTACCCGCTCACGTGGAAATGATGGGTCTCATCGGCATGGGCAACAACCCCATGGTCGGTGCCACCGTTTCCGTGGCTGTGGCTATCGAGGAAGCCATGAACAAGTAAGCCGCGCTCTGCGTACCGCTTACGCGTTTACAGTAATTTACAGCAACGCCTGCTCCGTATGGGGCAGGCGTTGTTGGCTTGTTAAGGGGGCGTTTATTCACTCGGCAAAATAGGCTGATTGAGCTGCTTTTGCCACTTTTGTCGTGATAAAATGTGATATTTTGCCATTTTTATCAAGATAAAATGTGAAAAATTGCCACTTTTGTCTTGATAAAAATGGCAATTTTGATTATATTGAGTAAGGAAAGGAGCATGCAAGACTATGGATAGAAGTGCTTTTGAAGAATTGCTGCAGTGGAAGAATCGCCCGAATCGCAAACCCTTGGTTATACAGGGGGCTCGTCAGGTAGGCAAGACCTGGCTCATGCGAGAGTTCGGCCGGCGGGAGTATACACGAACGGCGTATCTGAGCTTTTCTGAGAATCCGCATGCTGCTGTTATTTTTGAGGGAGCGTACCATGTAGAGTCTCTGATTCAGGGCATTGGACTGATGAGCGGTGTTGAAATCACGCCTGGTGATACACTGGTGGTGCTCGATGAAATTCAGGAATGTGAGCGTGCTCTCAATGCTCTTAAATACCTGAGGGAGAATGCACCACAGTACCACATCATGGCTGCGGGAAGTTTGCTTGGTGTGGCTGTGCGGCAGCGGCGCATGGCTTTCCCGGTCGGACAGGTGGATTTTCTGAATCTGCGACCTTTGAGCTTCAAGGAGTTCCTTGCGGCTCTGGGGGAGGATATGCTGCTGCGAACTCTTAACGGGGGGAATTCTGCTTTGCTTGCTGTCGCTCATGAGCAATTGATTGCCCGCTTGAAAGAATACCTGTATGTGGGTGGTATGCCTGAAGTGGTTGCCTGTTATGCAGCAACTCGCAATTTCGCTGAAGTACGCCGATTGCAGTTGCAAATTATACAGGGCTATGAGAATGATTTTGGCAAGTATACCACCGCGCGTGATGTGCCGCGTATACATGCCGTGTGGAACTCTGTGCCACAGCAGCTGGCGAAAGATAACCGCAAGTTTGTGTACAAATATCTGGGGGAAGGCGCGCGCGCCCGAGAATATGAGAATGCTGTGGAATGGCTTGTTATCTGTGGCTTATTACATAGGGTTCGTCGTATCAACAAGCCGGGTGTGCCACTCAGTTCGTACGAAAGCCTATCTGCTTTCAAACTCTATGCACTCGATTGCGGGCTGCTGGGGGCGCTTGCTCGGCTCGATGTCCGCAGCCTTGTGCAGGGGAATGTGGTGTTTGAGGAGTTCAAAGGAGCCCTCACCGAGCAATTCGTGCTGCAGGAGTTGCTCTGCACTATCGATTCGGCGCCGGCGTATTGGGAGCCCGATGGCGGCAGCGCCGAGGTGGATTTCGTAGCTCAATTGGGCGGGGATATCATTCCTTTCGAGGTGAAAGCCGGGGTCAACCTGCGTGCCCGCAGCCTTGCATCCTACCGCGCCCGATTCGCACCGCCGTATGCCGTGCGCACTTCGCTGGCCACGTACGAATTGAACGAGGGGCTGTACAATATTCCTCTCTACGCCCTCAGCTCATATTTGCCTTCGATTATTCACTGATGTTCAGTTGGTAGTCGACGACATCGAGGAGCCTGCCGAACTTTTTGCCTACGGCGTGGAAGTGTGAGACTTGGCGGAACCCTAGGCTCTCATGAAAGCGACAGCTGCGCTCATTCCCCTGAGTAATGCAGGCGATGAGAACCCGGCAACCAGCCGCCCGACAACGCGGAATGAGCTCCTGCATGAGGGCTGCACCTACGCCCTTGCCACAGGCCGACGGCGACAGGTAAATGGTGCTTTCCCATGTGTGGGCGTAGGCCGCGCGTTCTTTCCAGCGGTGGGCATAGCAATGCCCCAGCACGATGCCGTTCTCTTCATAGACCAGGTAGGGGTACTCAGCGGCAAAACCGGAAATACGCCTGAGCATTTGTTCTTCGTTGAGCGGCTCTGTCTCGAAAGAGATGGTGGTGTTGAGCACGTACTCGTTGTAAATCGCCGCCAGAGCCGCGGCGTCTTCTTCAGGCCTGACCTCGCGTATCATGATATCACTGCTTATGTTTGAAGTAGGCGGCAAATCGCTTGGCCATGGTTGTGAGGTCAGTTTCGTTTTTCTGCTCGGTTTTTGAGTCAACAATTTCGGCCTCAATATGTTGCGCTTCCTTCAGCTCGTTTTCGATAACGCGGACTTCGCGGCGCAGTTCCTCTCTGGCTTCGGCTGGAACCTCGTCGTTTTTCAGGAGCGAGGGTATCACCATCGCCAGTATAAGCGAGAGAATGCCCAGGTCGTCCAGCAGGCCGATGACCGGTGCCAAATCGGGTATGGCATCCATGGGGCTGATGAGGTAGAGCAAGGCGGCACCCAGCAGAATGGCATTGCGCGGCGTGAGCAGGTCCTTGGCTTTACTGCTGCGGAACATGCGGTAGGCTTGGTGAGCTCGTGCCATGGTGGGACTGCTCTTGCCCTTGGCTTCCAGAAACTTAGCCACGGCCTGCTCAAACTCCGCCAGTCGCTTCGGGTCGCTCAGGATTTCCTTCATGCGCTGTACCCATTTTGATTTCTCAAAGCTTTCTCTGTCTTTCTTGTTGTTCATGCTTTGTATAGAGTTAGTTGTGTGAAAATATCAGTTTGACTCCCCAAGGAGCAGGAATGCCGCAGCAAGCAAGAGCCCTATAAGCAGTAGCGCAATCAGGCGGGTGAGGAGCGCTCCGCTTTTGGCGGGGCGGGGCTGCTGCTGTTGCATATCTGCGGCGAGTTGTCGGGCTCGCTCGATGTTGCTTTCTGCGCGGCGCTGTGGCGCGGCCTGCTCATAAATGTAACCCTCGGTGCTGTATTGCAGGGTGATATCAGCCCCGGCACTGCGCTCGGCATTGCGCTCAGCCCACAGCAGACGCAGGCCGTCCTGCTCTCGCAGAGCCTTGATGCGCAGGGACTCCCGCACGCGCTGTGGCCCTTCATCGGTGCAGAGGTCAGAGCAGCAGTAAAGGGGCGCATGAAGCGCCGGTGCAGATGAAGGTGCTGCGGCGGTAAAATCGGCTATCACCTGCTCGGCCCAGCGGCGGGCTATCGCGAAATCGAAGCCGTAGTCACCGTCCTGTTCGTGGTAGGCCGCAGCCAGTGCCGGGCAGTGGCGCCCCTCGCAGCGCTGCCCGTTCTGCAGCAGTTCAAAGTCCAGATAGGCCAGCGCGAGGGCTCGCACCTGCGCCTCGCTCGTGAGAGCACCGAAACAGATGTTGAGCACAATACTGCGGTTATGCAGGTCATAGGTGCCCGGCAGAACCAGGTTACGGAACTCAATATACCACTCGCCCCCGGTGCGCCCGGCTACGAGTGCCAGTCGCCTGTCGCTCTTGTCGAGCTCCTCATTCCATTGGCGCACAATGGGCGGCAGGGGAGGAGCCGCTGCCGGCTGTCGGCGCGAGTAGTCTTCCACAAAACCGGCGGAGTGTACGTAGATATTCATGCTCAGAGCTGCTCGTAGGAGGGTTGGGCTGTCTGTACCCGCTCATCGAGTACCTCTATCAGCTCGCGGGCTGCCTGTAGTGCCGCGTCGACATTGTTCCACCCGAGTGCGGCACACCAGGCCACAAGCCGGTTATTTTCCTTTTTGCTGTGCAGTTGCTCCAGCGACCTCAGCAGGCCGTGCCTCAGTGCCAGCAGCAGGGGCGTGGCGCAGTTCTCGGGGGCGTAGTCTCCTGTTTTGATGAAACGTGCCACTTTCAGGCTCAGATTGCCGCGCTGCACGGTCTCGTAGGTCTCGAACTCCATGCCGCCCAGAGTCTGCACATAGGTGGCATACACCTTTATTCCGGCGTTTTTCAGCTTGCGAATGAGGGTAGCGTATGTGCTCCTCAGCCGGTCATACATGGCACGCTTGTCGCCGCAGTAGCGCTCGCAGCGGCTCAGCACCATGACTACGGTGTGCTGCTGCTCGCTCAGGCGGTCGAGAGAGGCCTCGTACCAAGCTTTGATGGTATCCACGCGGTTGTACTCCATGCACAGCGCAGGGGACTCCATGAGCGCAGGCGTGTCGATGGCCAGAAAGCTGACACTCGAGGCCTCCAGCGTGTTTTTCACCCTCGCTGCTGTTTCGTCATCAATGCGCTCTGCCCGGTACCATCCCCCCGGCATGTCGATGAAACGGAAGGGGAAACGAAACTCCTTCTGCTCCCTCCCCAACAGTCGGGCGGTCAGGCTGGTATCCTGCACGATGCTGCGCCCCACGAACTCGTAGACGGACATCTCATCGGCATCTCCCCGCAGCCCCAGCCCCAGAGCGGCTGTAGCGTATGGAGCAGATTCCGTGAGCATGCTCAGCATTTCCTGTTTGGCGTTTGAGAGCCGCACCTGAGTGCGACGCCCTGTGCCGGTGCTGATATCGATGTAAAAGTTGTCGATATGGCGCTTTTCCTCCAGTTCATGATACATCGAGGCCAGCAGCGAGCTTTTGCCCACTCCGCGCGGGCCGACAAAACAGTAGTGCAGAGGGCGGAATTCGTATACGACTTTACCCTGTACGCCCGGCAGGTTTTTTTTCTCATACCCCAGATCTGTGGAGCTCATGAACATGGGCTTATTCTAGCACCCTCCCATACCATTGACAAGTCCGTTGTGAGTCGTTCACGCAGAATTCTGAGCCCCGCATTGCCTCAAAATCCAGTCACCGAACTGATACTGTTTACAACTTCACGTTTGTACTTGCTTTTCCGGTGATTGGAACAAAAGTATTTAAGCTTGACAAATAATGTTGGAGTGCCTATTATACGCGCGTAGCCATTTTTCGCAGAATTTACCCCCCGAGCACAAGACCATGATACCCGAGGATAAGCGCCGAGAGTTGGAGCAGATTAACCAGACCCTGCAGGAGCTGGAGAAAGAGTGTGCAGACCACCCCAGTTATGCACCTGTGAAGGAGCAGGTGCGCCAGGCTCTGCGCGCCATCGACCAGTTCAACTCCGGTATTGAGGTGGTGGTGTGCATGGGTATGCTGAAAGCCGGTAAGTCCACCCTGGTCAACCTGTTGACTCGCTCTACCACGGCATCTCCCACCGGGTACGGCCAGGACATGACCCTGCGTCCTGCCCTTATTCGTATGGCCGAAAAGGGCGCGGCTCCGCGAATTGTGCTGTACGAACGTGCGGAGGGGGCAGCGGAGACCGACCCCTCGGCTCTGCTGACTGTTGTTCTCGACCATCTGCGTGGCATTGTGGGCGATGATGCTCTGCAGAACCTGAGCATGCGCACCCTGCCGCTGACCGAGGCTACACTGCGCGGCGTGCTTTGCCACCGCGTGACCGATACTCCCCACCTGACAGAGGAACCGGTTCTGGTGGTTGTTGAGCCTGAGTACAATGAGAACTGCAAGTTGCTCTGCCACCGCAACCGCATGCTGCTGGATATGCCCGGCTGCGATTCCTCTACCGCCGAGGTAGCCAAGGGTGAGCGCTACCGCGAAATCGGCAAGGAATGCGATATGGTGCTGCTGCTGCAGAGCTCGGTGGCTCCGCTGAATGCCAAGGCTGTGGATGAATTGAAGGCCCTTCTGGCCGGTCGCACGCCGTCCACGACCCGCATTATTCAGAACCGCATGGAGTCGAAGGCCTGGTTGCGCCCCGAAGTGATTGATGCCGAGACCCTTGAGCAGTCCTCTCGTGCTCTTTCCATTTTGCGCCAGCTGGCAGAGAACAAAGACCTGCCTGTGTCTTCCGTCAATCTGGGGATGGCCTATGCCGGTATCTTTGAGGACCCCGAGCGCATGAAGAAGCAGGTGGAAATGGCCGCCGGCGTGTACCAGTCTCCCGCCGAACTTCTGGCCGGCTCCGGGTTTGAGGCTCTCGAGAATTCCCTGCACAACGAATTGACAGACATTCGTTACCTGCATTGCTGCGATGTGCTGCGTCATGCCCTGCGCTCACTGGCTGCTGCCACTCTGCTTTCCCAGCGAAGTGAGAGCAAGGTACTCAGCACCCTGCGTACCCGTCTGGAGCGTTGGTATAGCTTTGAGAAAGAGGCCCGTGCCTCCCTCAAGTGTCCGGCTGTGCCGCACGATGTCGAGTATTCGGTGGCTCCCGGCGAAATGCCCGATTTCTCCCTCATCTGCGAGAATATCTACCGTGACCGCCGTGAGCTCTACAAGGGGCCCAAAGCCAGTGGTAAGGATATCAATGAGTGTATGATTGACTGCAACAATGCCTGCCGCGAGGCCCTGCGGGAGTTCCTTTACAAGGAGCTGACCGACAGACATGTGCAGATGATAATGCCCGAGGAGAAGGTGACGGCCTCTGTCTGGTGTAATCGTAGTATCCGCAACCTGCTGAAGGCCTGCAAACTGCACCTGCAGGAGACCGATGCAGAGCTCTGGGGTGAGTTCACCGTACCTGAGCACCCGGATTTTCAGGATTGGCAGGAGGTGCACAGCATAAAGCTGGACGAAACTCAGGCCGGGCGCGAAAGCCGCTTTAACCCCTATATTTACGAGGAGCGAGTGCACCGCTGGTGGTGGAAGGATGGCGAGAAGCAGTATGAAGTGTTCTGGGGCAATGAGCTCTTTGTGGGGCAGGTGGTAGAACCCATGATTAAGCACTACTGCGAGTCGGCCAATCAGCAGCTGGCAGCACAGGCTCCCTCACTTCAGCTGCAGCTCAACATTACGAATGAAATCCAGAGCATTACGGGCAATTTCTTTTCAGCCCTCGCAACCAAACGCGAGAAAACTCAGGATGACATTGCCCGCTCTGAAAAACGTGTCGCTCATCTGGCCGATATGGTGAAGACCGTCAATAACCTTATGGATTTCTACGAGAAAAACCATTGAGGCAGGGATTTACAATCTACAATGTAGAGAGTTTGGCGGCTGACGCCGCAATGTATCATTGCCTGAATCAGGCCTCGCTACGGAAAGTTTCTGAGCTGCTTTCGCTTATTCTGGCGAGCAAAGCGAGCCGAATTTCGCCATTGTAAATTGTAGATTGTAAATCATTGCCATCCCATAGAAAACGAACACAGGAATTATCCCGGATGGCAAACAAAGATACCGGATGACAAAAATGGTGTTTTGGAATTGCCCGATTACAACTCATAATCGGGGTGTGAAAAAACAAAAACAAAACCAAAA
>JAFURE010000028.1 GCA_017471985.1 Akkermansia sp.
CCATCCGGCCTTATATGCAGTTTCTGTTCGTACAGTCGGGATTTCCCCTCGAACTTCCTCTTCCACGGTTCGTTACCTCCCCGCAGTTGTTCTTCAGGTCTGGGATTCCGCATCATCGCGGCTCCTCGCGGACTTTCACCGCAGTGCGCATATCGCGTCGGTCGTACCCTTAAAAACCCCGCGCCGATTCCATCAGCGCGGGGTTTTATGTCTTTCTGTTGAAAACGCTTTACTCGGCCCAGGTCAGAACAACCTTACCGGACTTGCCGGAGTTCATCACATTGAAGCCCTCGGCGAAGTCTGTATAGTGCATGCGGTGGGTAATGATGGCAGAGACATCGAGCCCACTGCGCAGCATGGCGTCCATCTTCTGCCAGGTGGCGAACATCTCGCGACCGTAGATGCCCTTCATCTTCAGCCCCTTCCACACAAAGGTGTTCCAGTCAATGCCGGAGCCTCCGGGCTGAATACCCAGCAGGGAGATATTGGCACCGTAGGCGGAATGATTGATGATGTCCTTCAGACAGGCAGGCGCGCCACTCATTTCGAGGCACACGCCATAGCCCTCATCAATACCGAGGTCTTCACGGGCAGCGGCAATGCTGTCGCCGCCAATCACGTTAACGGTGCGGTCTGCACCCAGTTTCTTAGCAAGGCTCAGTTTGTAGTCGCTTACGTCGGTAATGGTCACAGTACGGGCACCGGCCTTCTTGCAGACGGCAGCTGCCATGGAGCCAATAAGGCCTGCGCCGGTGATGAGAACGTCCTCACCCACCAAGTCCCAGGAAAGCGCCGTATGCGTAGCATTGCCCAGCGGGTCAAGAATGGAGGCAATCTCCATAGACATATCCTTGTGAATGCGGATAACGTTTGACTGAGGAATGGACAGATACTCGGCAAAGCAACCTGGGCGATTTACACCAACCCCCTTGGTGTTCGGGCAGAGATGGAAAGCCCCACGGCGGCAGTTGCGGCAGTGGCCGCACACAATGTGCCCCTCACCGCTTACAACCTCACCGGGTTTAAACTCAGTAACAGCTGAGCCCACGCGCTCAATCACACCGCAGAACTCATGACCGACATGCATACCCACCGGTATGGTCTGCTGAGCCCAGGCATCCCAGTTCCAGATATGCAAATCCGTACCGCAGATAGCTGTTTTGTAAATCTTAATGAGAACATCATTCGGTCCGACTTCAGGCATCGGCACCTCCACCAATTCCAGACCTTTATCGGCCTTTGTCTTGACGAGCGCTTTCATGGGCGAAGAGTGTACGCCTTTAGCGCCCGCTTGGCAAGCTCAATATCATGTAAAATTGTCATGAGTGCCACTTTTCAGGTATAACTACTATCGAACCGGACTGCAAATGGAAGCATCTTACCCATTATCATGATTCTGAAAGCCCTCTTCTATTATCTCTTCCACCGCAACAAAAACAGCAAGGCAGACACCACACCGGCGCCCCGCACTGACCTCAGTCGCTATCTGGGGCGTTGGTATGAGCTTGCCAGATTTAATACACCATTTGAAAATGGGCTTGAGGAGGTATACACTGACTATAAAGCTCTAGCCAATGGGAAAATAAGTGTGAGCAACAATGGGCTGGACTCGCGCAACCATCGACATTCAGCGAAAGCAATCGGCACGCCTTCAGGCCCCGGGCAGATGCAGGTTTCTTTTATCCCCTGGTTGCGATTCCTCTCAACTCCGTACAACATCCTTTATGTTGATGACTTCTACACGAATGCGCTAGTCAGTAACGAAAGCGGTTCCTGCCTGTGGTTCCTGAGCAGAAAGGCCAATATAGATGTCGAGGCCTTCGAGATGATGATAAGAGAGGCTCAATCCCGAGGTTTTGACCTCAGCGACCTGCACTACACCCGCCACCGTTATCAGGCTTAATCTTCCTCCGCAAAGCTTATATTGACCTTCTTGCGCTTCCAGGCTTTCACAAAGTCCTTCTGCAACTGGCGGGCATTCTTGTGCGGTTCAATGAGGTGCTGTGCAGCCTCCTCGGGCGTTTCCCCATCAAGCAGTGCCTGCATATACTTACGCAGGGCTTCCACCCCCTTTTTGCCATCCAGGTGGACGTAGAAGGTAATAATCATGGTAGCCAGAGTGTAAGTGTCCTTGCCGCGCGGCATGTATGAATACATTTCTTCCTGACTCATGGTCAGGAACTGCTGCAAGGAGAACGGGAAATTAAGCGCCCCCTGCTGTTCGCGGTCCTGAGCACGTTTAAGGATGAAAGCGAAACAACGGGTAAACTCCAAATCTTCGCCCACATAGGGCACACAGCCGATATATTCGGCCCATCCTTCATTGCACCATATCGGCAGATTATTGTACAGGAAGTTCTGGTGAGTCAGCTCATGCACGAGAGTATGAGTCTCAATATCATTGCTCACAACGTGACCGGTTGCGTTAAGGCCGAGCGAGGGGAACGGTACCATCACCTTATCCTGAACAACGCTATCGGCCGTTACAGGTGTTGGCTTGCCGGGTTGCCGGCGCAAGGCGAAAGTAAACACACCGGCAGAATCGGCGGGACCTCCATTCTGTCTGTATTCTGCTACAGTGGGCCAGAGTTGAACCAGATATTTCTTATTGCTGCGGTCTTCCTCTGTTCTCGGAACCGGCAACACTTCCCCCACGGCTTTGTTCGCCTCATAAGCACACTCGAAAAGTCGACCGATAGTGGTGCGGGCGTTCTCATCAAGCGCCACAGGAGTATGGAACTCGTAATTGTTTGTCTCGTAAATAAAAAATTGTCCCTTCTTAGGAGCTTCCTTCAACTCAGTGTCATCGGGCACCGGTACTTTGGTCGGCCAACCCGACGGAGACTTGGCGCGCACGTTGCGCACTCCCTGCTCACGCAGGGCCTTTCTTTTCTGCTGCGCTGCCTTGCCTACATTGCGTTTTTTGCTTTTACCTGCTTTGGTTAACTCGCGTTGCTCAAGTTTGTATTCTGTCAGAGTCTGAGCGGTCACAAAAGAACAACTCAGCAAGAGTAACAATATCAGCATCCGGTAAATGGCTGTCTTCATGCTTCAGAATCTGCCATAGCTAAGGTCAAAAGACAAGTAAAAAAACGGCTCACGTGCAGTTTTTAACAATAAAGGTGCATTTTCTGTTGGCAAAGCTTAAATAAATGTGCTAGAATGATGTCACATGAGAACCGCAGTTTGTAAACGTACCACCGGAGAGACCGATATAGCGCTGGAGCTGAATCTGGATGGAACCGGGTGCGCAGATGTGCGCACCGGTCATGCTTTCTTTGACCACATGCTTAACCTGCTGACAAAGCACAGTCTCATGGATGTTAAGCTCGCTGTCAAGGGTGACCTGGAGGTGGATGCTCACCACACGATTGAAGACACCGGTATTGTTCTGGGCGACAGTATTCTGAAAGCCCTCGGTGACAAGAAAGGGATTCGCCGTTACGGATGCGCCTATGTTCCCATGGATGAAACCCTCTGCCGCTGTGTGATTGACCTGTCCAATCGCCCTTACCTCGAGTTCCGGGCATTCCCCGGTGCGGCAGATGCTCCCAATATGCCGCTTTCTCTAACCGTGGAGTTTCTCCGGGCGCTCACCAACAATCTTCGCTGCAACCTGCATGTAGAAGTATTTTACGGCATGGATGGCCACCACATAGCCGAGGCCGTATTCAAGAGTCTGGCTCACGCACTGCGTCAGGCTGTAGAAATTGACCCACGCGCAGCAGGTATTATTCCCTCTACAAAAGGCACACTCTGATTTCATGCTTAACCTCGGTATCATCGATTACGGAGCAGGCAATCTCTCCAGCGTCTGCAACAGCTTCCGCGCCATTGGTGTGGAAGGCAGATTGGTACGTACCGCTGATGACCTGCAGGAAATCACTCACCTGGTCCTTCCCGGCGTGGGCGCTTTCGGAGATTGTTCCCGGGCCTTGCGTGAACAGGAATTAGTTGCTCCCATCAGGGAATGGATAGAGAAAGATAAGCCTTTCCTCGGTATCTGCATAGGCTACCAGATTCTCTTTGATAGCAGTGATGAAACGCCGGGTGCCGAGGGCTTAGGTATTTTCCGCGGTCACGTGCAGCGTTTTCCCGATAGCGAGCTCAAAATACCGCACATGGGCTGGAACACTGTTCACCCGCTGAGTTCCGATGACCCCGCCTGGCGCGGCATGGGAGCGGCCCCTCACTTCTACTACGTCCATTCATACTTTCCCGTTCCGAAAGATAACTCGCTGGTAGCAGCTACGAGCACTTATGGCGTCACCTACGCCGCAGCCATTCGAAAAGGGCGCTTGCTGGCTACTCAGTTTCACCCTGAAAAGAGTCAGGTGCTCGGGCTCAGACTCTTACAGAACTTTCTCACTCTCTGACTTATTACCGTGAAAACCATCGACCGTTACATACTAAAGCAACTCATTACCGTGACCCTTCTCGGTGTGATGTCGCTCACTCTCCTCATGCTGTTGGGACAGCTCTTTAAAGAGCTTCATACCCTACTTGTAGAAAGTGGAGCACCTCCCTCCATTGTCTTTGATTTCATTATTCAGGTTATCCCATTCTCTCTGACCTTCTCTGTCCCCTGGGGATTCCTGACCGCTGTTCTTCTGGTGTACGGACGTTTAGCCGCTGACAACGAGCTGACATCCATGCGAATGGCAGGTCTGAGCCTGTGGCGCCTGAGCATGCCGGCTATCGGCATGGGACTGGCTCTTTCTCTGCTCTGCTACTATATTAATATTGAAGTAGCGCCGAGGGGTAAGAATGCCATGAGTGATTTAGTCATGAAGGCAGCAATGGATAATCCCCGCAACCTACTTACAGCCGGTGGCGGAGAGACAAAGCTTGATGGCGTACGTCTGTATGTGGAGGGCCGTAACGGTGATAAATTACAGGGCGTACATATTTACCCCATCGATGAGAATGGTGCGGCTAAGAACGGCATGTCGGGCTTCGCTGCCATGCATGCCAAAAGTGCGGATATCGGTGAGTTTGATATCAAAACTCGTCAGCTGAGTCTGGTGCTCCATTATGCCACTATTGAGCACAAGCAGGGAGATGCTATCAATCTGCCCATGATTGAAGAATTGCCCTTCCAGGTGCACATTCCCATACGTACGCGCCGCAAAATGAAGCCAAACCGCTTTACTAATGCGGAAATTGCAGACGAGCTGGCACATTGGGAGATTGTGCGTGATGTGACAATTAAGGATATGGCAGAGTACAACAAGGCCGCCGAAGCCGCTCACAAGGTCGGCAAAGATCCTTTTCCCTGTGCTGCTAATCTCTGGTCAGCGGCTTACAGCGATTCCCGCTTTTATATAACTTCTATGCGCAAGAAGGAGGAAAGAGCCTTCAGAACAGAAGGTGTGCAGCGCGCTTCCTTTGCCTGCGCCTGTCTTGTTTTCTCGCTCATTGGTGTTCCCCTTGCCATTACCGCTCGCCGAAAGGATACCTCCACCGGCTTTGCTTTGGGTATTATCGTCGCTGCCGTGTATTTCGTGGCACTCGTGTTCTGCGAGCTTTCCCGCAAGTCCGGTGGCATTACCCCCTACATCGTGCTGTGGATACCCAATGTTCTTTGCGCTGCCTATGCTATCTGGCAGCATGCCAAAGCTAAATACAGAGGTTGAGTCAGACCGTCGAACTCAAAATATCGGGCAACTCATTTTACTTGAGTTGCCCATTTTTTTGCTGACCTTGAATAAAGAGCCCCGATCCGAAGATCGGGGCTGCAGTGATAACCAATAAGAAACAGGATTAGGGCTTCACAACGGAAGCAAGAACCACCGTGCCATTGAAGGGAGTAGCAACGTTGGCGGGCAGCTCAACCTGAGCCAGACGGAAGGACTCACCAAGCTTCACGGAGGTGATGTCACCGCTGATGCAGCAGGGGATGTCCTTCACAGCGCACTTCACGGGCATCTCGTGCACAATCTGGTGTACAACACCACCCATGCCCACACCCACGGGAGTACCGGTAAGCTTCACCTCAACCTTGGTCTTCACCACAGTCTCGGGAGTTACGGCCTCAAAATCCATGTGATTGGTGCAGTCGGTCAGGAAGTTGCGCTGCACGTCCTTCACCATGGCCAGAATGGTGGTGCCATCGAGGTCGAGGTTTACGAGGAAGCTGTCGCTGTCAACACTGTTGAGCAGGGCGCGTACGTCGGAGGTCTTCACCTGAATGTTGATGTTCTCCTTAACGGCGGGACCGTATACAACGCCGGGCATGTAACCCTGAGCGCGCAGAGCATTGAGCTTGCCGGTACCGCGAACCTCGCGCTTGCTAACCTTAAGAGTAAGATTTGTCATCGTCTTAGAATGATTTTGAAATTGAAGTTTTGTTTGTCGTTCTTCCGACGTCGGTGCGCGTATGTTGTCACCCGCCGGGCTTGTCTCGCTCTTACCACGAGGCAGGAGCGGACACGCAGGATGCCACTAAAAGGTTGAAAAGTCAAGAGAAATTTAATAATGCGGATGAAAAAAGTATTGAAATTATAAAAAAAACTGCTACAGTAACCACGCGACATGAGAGAAAAACTCCCATACCTGTTCACATTGCCCCTGTTACTGCTCTGCCTCTTGCTGTCCTCATGCGGGCACACATTGAAATCAGAAAGCGGTCTGTACAATGTGAAACTTGAGAGCAGTTACAAACTCCCGGTTAAGGGAATTTGGTTCAGTGGTAAGGCTGTCCATTATAACCGGCAACAGAAAGGGCGTGTCTATGTTGCGCCTCTGAATATTGACGCCATTGTCAACGATGACCCGGAAGCTGCTCACGAAATGAAGCAGATGATGAGTTCCTATGTGAAGGAGTATCTCAGCAAGTGTTTTGCCGAAATACGAAATGCGAACCATACAGACTGGGATATCACCGAGTCGGAAGCGGAGGCTGATTTACGCGTTGATATCGCGATTGTTCACTTTAAACGCCAGCGTCCATTTTTACGGATATTCACAGAAGTGGCCTCTAATTGGTCACCGGTTCCCATGACATCCTCTCTGGCCGCCCCCTTGTCGGAGGGAGATATCTGTATCGAAATGACCATAAGGGACGCCAGAAATCACGAACTTCACATGGCTCTTAAGGATGCCAATCCCGGCAAGCCCAGGTATTTCCGAGCAGCTGCCTATAAAAGCTACGGCAACGGTATTACCGGCATGCGAATCTGGGCGCTGAAGTTGGCGCTTGTTATAAGAGAGGCCGCAGCTGACAGGGGAAAGGGCCGCTCTTTGAAACAGAGGGTGGAGGACATGAATCTCTTTGATGTGATTGAGCACAGAACCCGCCTGTTGAAAGATGACTTCCTCTCCTGATGAATTGGCTGAGCGCCTGCTCGCTTACATGAAAGCCCCGGGATATGAAGCTCAGGACGTTTCAGCCATCGCCAGAGGGCTCGGAATTGACTCCCGCGAGCGCCCTGCTCTGCGTGCTCTCATAAAGGAATGGGAGAGTAAGGGAAAACTGCTGCGCTTGCGACAGTCTCGCTTTGTGTTGAGAGCCCCGGCAGAGGAACCGTTAAGGGGGCGAATTCGTCAGATTAAAGCCGGTAAGTTCCTCTTTATACCTGATAGCAAGGGGCAGGAAATGCTGCGCTCCCTGATGTCAACCGATGAGAACGGCGAAATAGAATTACCTGTCATGCCACACCGAGATGGCGGAGCCATGGACGGAGATAGCGTGCGCGTAACGCTGCGCCGTACGGCGGGTGATACCAGCTATCGCCGTCGGCACAAACACCGACCATCGATTGAAAATGTCCGCTTTGAGGTTCGGGTCGACGAAATCGAAGAACGCCGCCGCGGAACCTGGGTTGGCATATACCGCCCCGGTGGACGTTATGGCACCATGCTGGGAGATGGCCGCACATCCCCCGAGCAGGTCATGCTTACTGCACCGCCGCCACCTAACCTGCTTGTCGGTATGGCTATTACAGTGCAGGTTCAGAATTATCCCCGCGGCAAGATGCCGGCAACAGGTACAGTGGAACAAGTATTGGGTTGGCCCGATGACAATGGAGTGGATATCACCACCATCATGCATCGCTACACGCTGCGCTCCGATTTTCCGCAGTCTGTACTCGATGAAGCCGCAGCCCTTCCCGGTGAGATTCCTACTGAAGAACTTACTCGACGTGAGGATTGGCGCGAGCGCTGCGTGTTGACGATTGACCCGGCAACTGCCCGAGATTATGACGACGCCATCTCGCTGAGGGCGCTTGATGGTAAGGATGTGGAATTAGCAGTCCACATAGCGGATGTCAGTTATTATGTCAAACCCGGCAGTGCATTGGATGTCGAGGCCGCACTGCGCGGTAACTCCACCTATCTGCCTGACCGTGTGTTACCCATGCTACCGCCCAGGCTTTGTGATGACCTCTGCTCACTGAAAGCCGGCTGCGACCGTCTCACTCGCCTGTGTGTTCTGCGAGTGGGAGCCGACGGCAGGGTGAAACATGCTCGCTTTGCCGATGCTGTCATTCGTTCACGAGCGCGCCTGAGTTATGAACAGGCTCTGGCCGTTTTGGAAAATAGAAACTCTACAGGAAATGAGGAGCTAGACTCCATGCTCCGCCTTGGGCACAGCGTTGCGGCAGCCCTGCGCGCACGCCGTATTCAACAGGGGGCTCTCGACCTCGACATGCCTGAGCTTCGCGTGGTGCTGGATGACTTCGGCACGCCTACCGGGGTCGAGACAGAGAGCCATGACATCGCTCACCAAATGATAGAGGAATTTATGCTGGCCGCCAATGAAGCAGTGGCCGCCGCGCTGAAAGCTGCTCTTGTTCCTACCATTTACCGCGTGCACGAGGAACCCGACCCATCTAAATTGCACTCCTTTGCACTCACAGCCCGCAGTTACGGCATTGCCGCAGGGGCACTCAATTCACGCGAAGAACTCAGCCGTGTTGCTGCGGCCATCAAAGGCCATGACGATGAGAAAATTCTGACGGTTGCGCTGCTGCGCTCCATGATGCGGGCAAGATATGCCACAAAAGCACTCGGTCATTTCGGGCTGGCCAAGGGGGATTACTGCCACTTTACCAGCCCCATTCGCCGTTACGCTGACCTTATTGTACATCGGGGATTCGCCAAGCTTTCGCAGGGAAGACAGGCTCGCACCCACCTGCCCGCTCCCGGTCGTCTTGCCGAGATTGCTGAGCATATCTCTGAAACTGAGCGCAACTCTGCCGCCGCCGAAAAGGAAGCACACCAGACAAAACTCGCACTCTATCTGGCCGCCGAGTGCGAAAGCGACTCTCCCCGCCACTGGCAAGCGGTGGTGACCGACACCTACCCACAGGGTCTGGCCGTAGAAATCCCGGAGCTACAGATGCGTGGTTTTATTTCAGGCGCAGAACTACCCGAGCGACTGGGTGCTCGCTGGTATTTTGAATCACATGCACGCCGCTGGAGCGCATCCGATGGCCGAGGCCTGTTCCCCGGCAGCCGTATTTCTGTCGTGCCGACGAACGTCGACATTGCGGCCCGGTTCGTAGATTTTGCCCCGGCTCAACTCGACGTTCAGGCTTGAACGAATTGATATTTCTGGTAGAATAATCGAGCAAATGAACCTCTTTCAACAGATTTTCTCCCGCGCCGATCGATTTACCACGGGTATTGTATTCAGCGTGATACTGGGTTTACTGTTACCCTGTGCCGGTCAGGTGGCTGAGGTTTTTGACGGATTGACCAATGCCGCCATTGTGTTGCTTTTCTATCTGTATGGTGTTAAGTTATCACGCGAGAGCGTGATTGCCGGTTTGCTCAACTGGCGCCTGCAGCTCATGGTGTTTTTCTTTACCTTTGTATTCTTTCCGCTTATTACACCGCTGTTGCAACCATTGCTGGAACCACTGGTCGGAGCCTCGCTCTTCATGGGCCTTGTGTATGTTGCTTGCTTGCCGTCAACGGTGCAGAGCAGCATAGCTTTCACTGCAGTAGCAGGCGGTAACGTACCGGCAGCAGTCTGCTCTGCTTCCGTCTCAAGCCTGCTGGGCGTATTCCTGACTCCCCTGCTCGTCGGCTTTCTCTTCACGCAAAGCAACACAGGCAGCGCAGAAGTCGGTCTTGATACAGTTCTGAAAATCTGCTATCAAATTCTGTTGCCCTTTGTTTTGGGGCAGTTGAGCCAGCGATGGCTGCGCAATTGGGTCAGCAAACACAAATCTCTCATTAAGTGGAACGACCAGGGCACAATCTGGTTGGTTATCTACACGTCATTTTCCAACGCTACCGCCAACGGCTATTGGCAGCAGCTGGAATGGAATTATCTGCTGGGTCTCATCCTTGCCTGCTGTATCATTCTCGGTATGACCTTCGCGGCCACATACTACAGCAGTTGCCGATTGGGATTTAACAGAGAAGACCGCATTACCATCGTATTCTGCGGTTCAAAAAAGAGTCTCGCTGTGGGAGCACCCATGATGTTAGCCATTTTCGGTGAGCTTGATAACAACCTACTGCTGCCGCTTATGGTATTCCATCAGGTGCAGCTCATGGCATGTGCGCAGCTGGCACGACTCTGGCACCTCAGAGCCAACAAACAATCATCATGACGTCAGATACCTTTGAGATGTGGTCTGCTACGCACCTTATTACAATAGGTGTAATTGCCGTTCTATCAGTTTTGCTCATCCTGTACGGAACCCGCTTGCAGCAGGATGACCGAGTTTTTCTGGGGCGTCGCTTCGGATTGCTCATGCTGGTGTTCTTTATCTACGAGTACACCTGGAGATTCTGCGCATTCGGATTTGAGGTATGCGTTGAGCAGGAAATGCTACCACTGCATTTCTGTGCATTCATGAGTCTGATATGTATTATCGCACTGTGGTGGCAGAAATCGTGGGCATGTTCACTGGTTTACTTTGGAGTACTGAGTGCCAGTATTCAGGCTATATTTACGCCTGTTCTGAAAGAAGATTTTCCCAGCGTTGCCTTTATCAACTTTTTTGTCTCCCACAGCCTGCTGCTCATGGCAGCCCTGCTCCAGATTGGAGTTCTCAAATGGAGAGCTCGTCGCAGAGACCCACTGATGGCCCTGTTGCTGATGGATGCCTACGTACTGGCCATACACCCGGTTAACCTTTGGCTGGGCAGTAACTATGGTTATACGACAGAGGGGCCGGCCGGCACTATCCTTGCTCAGCTGGGGCCGGCACCATGGTACTATTTGTGGCTCCAGCCGGCATTGGTCATTCTCTTCTATTTCATGTACCTTTTTGTACGCAGAAAATCATAATTTTACCACATGGAAACTATACCATTCATTCGCTGGTCAGCCCCGCATATTGTAGCGCTCATTCTGACTGTACTGGCAGCGGTACTAGTCCTGTGGTTGGGCAGTCGCATGCAGGAACGCGGCCGTTTTGTTCTGTGCAGGGTATTGGGCGGTGTCGTTCTCTTTCAGCTGGTAAGCGAGTTTATATGGCGAGCCTTTGCGGATGACTACGGCCCCTGGCAATACAACCTGCCGTTGCACTTCTGCTCATTCATGAGCGTGTTTGCATTCATCGCGCTCTGGTGGCGAGTACGCTGGGCTTGCGCCATTGTGTATTTCGGCGTTCTTGCCGGTAGTATTCAGGGGCTTATCACCCCGGCAATGGCCAATGGTTACCCAAGCCTGGCCTTCTTTATCTTTTTTATAGCACACAGTCTGTTGTTGGTCGTGGCTCTTGCTATCCCAGTATTGCTGGGATGGAGAGCCCGCGGATGGGATGACCTGCGCTCGCTGCTCATTATGGATGCCTACGTGCTGCTGATTCACCCCATTAACCTGTGGCTGCATACGAACTACGGCTACACCTTGGGGCCGCCCATTGCAGGCACATTGCTTGACTATCTGGGTCCGGCCCCATGGTACTACCTCTGGGCACAATTGCCGGTTTGGGCATTGTTGCGACTGCTCATGATACCGGTTCACGACAGAAGTGCCGAGTAACCTACCCGGCTGTGAACGCGCTTTTTGTTTGCAAAAACGAATTGAAATCTGTAGAATGGCGGGCGTGAAGCTCGTTTCCCTCAAGTACCACGTTGTCAAACTGACCGTATTTGGCTGTGTGCTGCTCTATCTGGCCATCGATTTGCTGGTATGGCACGGTCCGATCTGGAACTTTATGTATGGGGGAAAAGCTCCGGCTGTTGACCCGGCTGATGTTGTGGCAGAGGTCTACGGCGAACCCATTACCATCGACCAGCTGAATCGTCACGAAGCTGAACAGGATACTCTGGCCGGTCGCTCCACCCCGGAAGCCGCACGCCGGGCATCCATGCTCATGGATTTGGTGCGAGGGAAATTGCTGCTCATTCGCACCCGATATAACGACACCCGCCTGCCGGATTTCCATGCAGAGGCTGCAGCTGAAGTTGCTAAATTAGGCTCCAGAACAGCAACTACCTCTGAATTTGAGCGAAGTCTGCAATCTCAGGGGTACGGAAGCATAGCACAATATGCTGATAAAATGGAGGTCTGGATGGAATCTGCCGCTCTTTTGGAAAATGCCATTGCTCCCCACTGCTCGGTCAGTGATGAAGAAGTGGCGCGTGTTTACGAACAGCTCAAGAACGAACTGCCTGCTCCTGCACGCAGGCGAGTCAGCCACATCTTCCTGGAAACCCTGCATAAGGACCCGGCTCAGGTTGAGAAGAGGGCGCTGGATTTATTGGCTTCCTTACAGGCAGGTGCAGATTTTGCCACACTGGCCCGCGAAGTGAGTCAGGATGTCCATAGCGCTCCCCATGGCGGAGATTTGGGTATCCTCGAGGATTCATCTACTCGCCCTCTGCCGGAATTACCTCTATTCGGAGAGAACGCCATACCAGCAGGAACACCTGTAGCCATTCAGAGTAAGTGGGGATGGCACATCCTGTTAGCCGGCGATATTACCCCTACCGGCAAGCGAACATTCGAGGAATGCCGAGAGAGCATACGCACCGCTATCATCAGTTCGCGCCGCGAGCAGGCTGTCAATGCCTGGTTCAAGGGCGCTGTCAGAGAAGGATTTATAAAGAAACGCATCAGAACTCATGTCAAGTGATACCATTACAGTAAAACGTGCCGCAAACGGACTTCGTGGCACCATTACCGTACCCGGCGATAAAAGCATTTCTCACCGTGTAGCCATTCTGGGAGCGCTCTCCTGCGGCAGCATGCAGGTGCGTAATTACCTTTGCAGCGAGGATTGCATGAATACCCTGCGCGCCATGCAGCAACTCGGTGCAAAAGTCACCCCCGGCGATTCACCTCAGAACTTTACTCTCACCGGCACAGCCATGCAGCCGACTGCTCCGACGCGAGACATCGACTGCGGCAACTCCGGCACCGGCATGCGCCTGATGGCAGGCGTAATGGCGGCACTCCCTTTCAATAGCTGCATGTTCGGCGACCCCTCTCTCAGCAGCCGCCCCATGAGGCGCATCATCGACCCGCTGGGGCAGATGGGGGCTCACATAACCGCCTGCGGCCGGAAGCCGGGGTGTGCCCCGCTCCGTATCGAAGGAACCTCTCTGACTCCCATTCACTATGAACTTCCCATGGCCAGTGCCCAGGTAAAAAGTGCCGTTCTTCTGGCCGGTATGCTGACCGAGGGTACGACTTCCGTGCATCAGCCTGCTATCACTCGCGATCACACCGAGAGACTTTTCAACCACTTCGGCGTTCCCTGCCGTGTGTCTGAGTATGGGCTGGATATTGAGGTGGATGGCCCCTCTGTGCCTCAGGCAAAGGACATCATCGTGCCGGGGGATATTTCCTCGGCGGCATTCTGGCTGGTTGCAGCCACCGTGGTACCAAACAGCGAAATTACCCTGCGCCATGTCGGGCTTAACCCCACGCGAGATGCCATCATCACCGTATTGCGCCGCATGGGCGCAGATATCACCATAGCCAACGAGCAACACGAGGGTGAACCCTACGGTGATATTACGGTCCGAACCGCCAACCGCCTGATGGGCACGGTCATTCGCAAGCATGAAATCCCCAATCTCATCGATGAGATTCCCGTTCTTGCAGTAGCTGCAGCATTCGCCGAGGGAACAACCATCATTCGTAACGCGGCTGAACTGAGAGTCAAGGAAAGCGACCGCATTTCCACCACCGTCAACAACCTGCGCGCTATGGGCGGCATTGTGGAGGAGTTCGAGGATGGTATGGCAATCACCGGCGGCTCCCCGCTGCATGGTGCCGTCATGGATAGCTATCATGACCACCGTATTGCCATGGGATTCCTGATGGCCGGGCTGCATGCAGACGGCGAAACAACTCTACAGAACTGCGCTAACATCAATACCTCGTACCCCGGTTTCGAGGAGCATCTGCACACCCTGACGGGAGCCTGATTTTTCTACTTCATGGCCAGAATTACAGAGGAATGCGTGGCGCGCATTAAAGACTCTGCCGATGTGGTGGAGATAGTGGGGCGCTATATTCAGCTCAGACGCGCAGGGAACGCGTGGAAAGCCTGCTGCCCCTTCCATAATGAGAAAACGCCGTCATTCAGTGTCAATCCGGCCAGACAGACATTCAAGTGTTTCGGTTGTGGTGTCGGCGGCGATGCCGTCAAGTTCATCATGATGTTCGAGAACCTCGATTACCCCACTGCCTTGCGCCGTGTGGCTGATATGAATGGTATACCCGTTATCGAGGAAGAAGAGAATCCCGAAGCTGCTCGCCGCCGCTGGCTGCGCAGCCGAGTGGTCGAGGCCAATACACTGGCCGCAGACTACTACCACCGCCAGCTCTGTCGCAGTCGAGAGGCAGACCATGTGCGCGCTTACCTGAAGGAACGTGAGTTCAATATCGATATAGCCAAAGCCTGGCAACTCGGTTGGGCCCCGCCCGATTTCCGACCTCTTCAGCAGCAAGCCGCTGCGGCCAATATGGATCAGCGTTTGTTGCTCGAGGCTAACTTGCTCGGCAACGGTTCACGTGGCAGTTACCCGGTATTCCGCGACCGCCTGATGTTCCCCATTCACAATGTGCGCGGCGAAGTGGTAGGGTTCTCCGGCCGAATTATGGCAGAGGGGCAGGACCCGCGTAAATACGTTAATACTGCAGAGACAGTAGCATTCCGCAAAGGTGAGTTACTTTTCGGCTTGTACAAGGCCACCGGAGCCATTGCCAAAGCCGGCATGACGGTTGTCGTGTGCGAAGGTCAGCTCGATGTCATAGCCTGCCATGAGAAAGCTGATATTCGCAATGCCGTAGCCGGTCTGGGTACCGCTTTCACCGATGAACATGCGAGTATGCTGCGTAAGTATGCTAAGCGAGCCGTTCTCTGCTACGATGGCGACAACGCCGGTATTAAAGCCAGTGAGAAGACTTTCCGAAAACTGGCTGCGGCCGGGCTGGAGGTGTACATGGCCTCGCTGCCACCGGGAGAAGACCCCGACTCGCTCATCAAAGCAAGCGGAGCGGAGGCTCTTCAGCAGGCCATAGCAGATGCCCGTCCCTATCTGGAGGTTCGGGCCGGTATTGAAATGCAGGCCGTAAAGGGAGATGCCAACGCACGAGCGGCACTCATTCCCCGCATGGCGGATTTAGCTGCTGAAATAACAGACCCCATCCGCCGTGGTGTGGCCGTTACCGATTTATCGAGCCGCCTCAACACCGGATTGGACGATTTGAGGCAAACGGTGGATGAAATCATCCGTTCACGAAAGGACACGCCCCGCGACCCCCGCGCCGAAGAACCCGATTACCCGGAGGATGAAGAAGCTCCGGCAGAAGAACAGCAGGTCACGGCAGGAGTGAGTAACGTACGCCCCATCCGTCTGCACCCCACCATGCGAGACCTCATTTCGCTAGCCGCCGGGAATGCTGAGGTACAGCGTGCTCTGGTAGAACGAATTGAGGAATTGCAGGAGCCCATTTCCCTGCTGGCCGGTGGTCCCGTATTGCAACGCTTGCTTGAGAAGTTGCCGACGCCCGGAAATGATGAGGATTGGCTGAACTTCATCGCCTCACTCCCGCCTGAGCAGGCTGCCGCGCTTCGCAAAATCAGCAATGCGGAACAGGAACTTACCAATGCTTATGCCACTGTGGAGCAAGCCTGCTCGCATGCAGCCCGGGAGGCCGTGGTGGCCCGAATAGATATCATCAAAGCCCGAATCAACAGCGGCACCCTCAGTGGTGATGAAGTAGCAAAACTCAGTATGGAGGCTATCGAGCTGCACCGCATGCTCAATGCCCACTGATAGTGAGCGGTATTTTCTGCCTTCATAACGTGCTTTTTGCTTGCGGACATAGCGCAGACCGCGTATAATACCGCCAATGGATGCACAACTGGACAAAATCTGTCAGGAAGCTCAGCAATATGGCAAAAAACTCGCTGAGCTGGTAAAAGCCTCCCCCGAGCTGCGTCAGCTCACGACCCGCAGTGAGCGCGAAATTCAGCGCAGCCTGGCAAGGTTTCGCTCCAATCTGCTGCTCATGGCAACCATTGGTTCCGTAAAGAGTGGCAAATCAACCCTTACCAACTGTCTTGCGCACCGCAACCTCTGTGCCACAAAACTCGGCATCGAGACGACACGCCTGCCCATGGTTATCCTCGCCAGCGATGACGGCACAGAACGCATGGAACTCTTCTCACCTCTTGCGGCAGGTTCGCTGGGAGATCAGGAACTCTTTGAACTCGTGATTGATTACCTGCGCAAGGTTGCACCCGACGATTTCGATGAAAAGGTATCCATTGAACGCCGCAATATCAATCAGGCCAATCTCGATGCCTGGGCTCAGGGGCACACCAGCGCCGGTTGTGCCGCAATCTTTCTGGTTGAGCCCGAAGCTCGCCTGCTGCAGGCCGGTATCGGTATTGTCGATATGCCCGGCATGGATGGTCTGACGTCCAACTGGCACGACGAGAAGCTGCACGAGTGGATGAACGAGAACGCTGACTACTTCCTGCTTGTACAGAGTTCATTTGCTGCTCTCACCCCCGACACACGGGATTATCTGCGCACGGCCATGGAACGCTCTCAGCGCCCCATTCGCGTGGTTCAGAACCGTATTGAAGCCCAACATTGGCTTACCCCGGAGGAACAGCAACAGCAGCAGGAAAAACAGCAATACAATACCCAGCGGCAACTCAGTGACTTCATTCGCAAGGTCATTCCCGGCAGCTGGGTGAATGCCGGTCTCGCCTGGTGGCAGCAGGAAAGAAAGTTCCGCCCTGCTGCACCGGAAGACGAAAACTCCGAATCCATGAAGCGCGATTCGCATCTCACCCCGCTGGAGGATGAGATACTGGCCGACCTGCGCAACCCCGAGGCTACACTGCGCCGCAACTCCTCTGACTATCTGCTCAAGACCCTCGAAGGAATAGATACCAGACTGAAAGACTTCATCCAGAAGAGCCAGAGCCACATTTCTCACATCCACTCCATTCAGGCAACCATTCGTAAACTGATGGATTCTGCACGTCTGCGCGAAGCTGTTGAGAGTAACAACCTGCATGAAGGCCGGATTCGCTGCGGATATCTGGCTGATCAGGCACGACAGACACTCTACACCCGACTGGACGCCATTCTCGACCTTTCCGTTGACGGCTATTTCCATGAGGACTGGATGGGTAACGACCTGCCGGCGCAGGAGCTAAACCTCACCCGCCTGAAGGTTGAAAACGATCTGGGCGACTTACTGGCTGAGCAGGAAACCCACATTCTGGCACCCGCTAAAATCTGCGAGCTTACCGAGCTTGAGGAGGAAAAACTGCAGGCCTGTGCCGATACATTGCAGCGCAGGACCGTGGATGAAATTCGCAAAGATTACATTAAGGCCATCCTTAATGCCTGGAAAGATGTGCCGCTGGATTGCACTCCCGTATCGCTCGGCGAGTTGAAGGAGACCACCTTCATGGGCATGATTAACCGCCGCTGCAGCTATAATGAAACAGTCCCCCAGTGGCGCCGGGCAGGACGCGAGGTTATCGCCACGCGCATGGAAACCTGGAAACGCAAGGTGGGCGAAGCCCTGGATATGTTTATCTCGGCTCGCGTTAACGCGCTGGAATCCTGCTTAGCGGCTGAGCTCGCCGCCTACGAGCAGTCCGAACAGACCGGCCGCTCCATAGCAACAGCCGAGCAGGATATTGAGCTGTGCCACAGCGCGCGCAAGATGCTCGCCCCCACCCTGCTCGAAGCTCGCCGTCTGAAAGCTATTCAATAACACCATTTCATATAACCATATCACTCGAACTATGGAACCATACAGCATGAAGAACCCGTTCCCCGCCACTGTGGTGGGGGTTCGCTCCGTTACCAAACCCGGCAGTGCCAAAGAGACCATTCATGTGGATTACTCTCTGGAGGGCTCCGGCATGAGCTATGTTACAGGCGACGCTCTGGGCGTCATTCCCTGCAACGACCCTGCTCTTGTCGATGCCCTGATTGCAGCCCTTGGGCTCGACGCAGCTGCCGAGGTGCCCACACCTTGCGGCACAGCTACACTGAAAGAAGCACTTACTACCTCATACGACATCACCAACCTGAAGAAGGCCGTTCTCAACAAGTGGAACGCCGTGGCCAACAGCGCCAAGCTGGCCGCTATTCTCGAGGATAAGGATGCGCTGAAGGATTATTGCTGGGGGCGCGACCTTCTGGATGTCGCCACTGACCCCGAAATGAAGGCTGAGTTTGCTGATGCTGCTGCATTTGTAGCCATACTCGGCAAGATGGCCCCCCGTCTCTACTCCATTGCCAGCAGCCCCGATGCCGTGCCCGGTCAGGTGTCCCTCTGCGTAGGCGCTGTTCGTTACACGACAGGCGAGCGCAAGCGCGGTGGCGTGTGCTCCACCTACATGGCTGACCGAATCTCTGCCGGCGACAAGGTACGCGTTTTTGTACACAGCAACAAGAACTTCCGCCTGCCCGAGGATGGTAACACACCCATCATCATGGTCGGCCCCGGCACTGGTATCGCTCCCTTCCGAGCATTCTGGCAGCAGCGCGTGGCCGACGGCGCCACCGGCCCCATGTGGCTCTTCTTCGGCAACCCCTACAAGGCAACCGACAGCTGCTACGAAGATGAACTGGCTCCCCTTATCGAGAGCGGCAAGCTCAAGTTCTCCGTAGCCTGGAGCCGCGATCAGGCCTACAAGATTTACGTGCAGAACCTCATGGAGCAGGCTGCCGACGAAATCTGGCAGTGGCTCGAGAATGGAGCCGCTGTTTACATGTGCGGCGATGCCAATCGCATGGCCAAGGATGTCGAGAAGGCTCTGCTCAACATCATTGCCACCAAGGGTGGGCGCAGTGAGGAAGAGGCCGCTGCCTATCTCGCTGACATGAAGAAAGCCAAGCGTTACCAGAAGGACGTGTACTAAAGCGTTTTTAGTAACTTTTGCAAAAAAAGAAGAACCCGCGGTCAATCACTGCGGGTTCTTCTTTTTGAGAATCTGTCAGATATCGAGTTCCAGACCATCGTACGCCGGAGCCATGAAATCCGGTAACATACGACAGATTGAGTCATAGTCAACGGCATGTCCGCAATGGGTCAGCAGCCCTCGTCCGGGGGCGAGTTGGAGCATCAGCTCCACATTATCCGCCACACTCAGGTGGGTGTGGTGTTCTTTGGTTGTCAGGCCATCCATTGCGAGCACATCAAGCCGCTGCAACAGCGAGCGGGATTCCGCCGGCAGCACCTTAATATCCGGCACATAGCCGAACGACCGCCCCTTGCAACGGAAAACATAGCCGTAGGTCTCCACCGTTGCATGCTCTACGCGCACCGGCGTCACTTCTATATCGCCCACTGTAAAGGGGTGACCTTCATGGTCATGGGCTGCGGGGCGAATATAGCCCTTGTACGTATTCTGTTCTGAAAAGGCCCAGGCAAACATCCGCTTGAGGTGCGCCAGACAACTGCTGCCGGCATAGAGCGGCAGTTTGTCATCACGCCGCCAACAGAATGCTCGCATGTCATCAAAGCCGGTCGTATGGTCGAGGTGTTCGTGTGTGTAAATGACTGCATCGATAGCAGTGAGGTTGTGGCGCAAAGCTTGCTGCCGCAAATCCGGGCAGGAATCTACCAGAATTGTGGTGCTCTCAGAACGAACGAGCACAGATGCCCGCAAGCGTTTATTGCGAGGGTTATCGGAACTGCATACATCACAGTGACAGCCGATAACAGGCACTCCTGTTGAGGTTCCGCTGCCAAGAAAAAGTACTTTCATCGTCAGATTTTTATTTTATTCGCTGCGACATTATGCCATAATATGCCCGCAACGCAAAGCAAAATATGCTCTCACTGTTAAAGATACGCAATCTGGCACTTGTCGACGAACTGGTCTGGGAACCCGAATCAGGCTTTCTGGCTATCACCGGTGAAACCGGTGCCGGCAAGTCTGTCATTATGGGTGGCATCTCTCTGGTCATGGGAGAACGTGCAGACAAGGGCCGAATTCGCAGTGGTGAAACTCAGTGTAGTATCGAAGCCGTTTTCCACCTCAGTCGCCCGCAGTATGTCAATGCGCTCCTCGAGGAATCAGGAGTACCGGCCTGCGAAGACGGTATGCTGGTGATTCGACGCGTCATTACAGCAACAGGTAACAAACAGTTTATCAACAGTACCCCGGCCACACTCAACCTACTGCGCAAGGTAGGAGCGGGGCTGGTCGACATGCACCACCCCGAGGCTCACCGCTCGCTCACCTCACAGGAGCGACAGCTCGAATTGCTTGATGCCTTTGCGGAAAATGAATCAAATCTTCAGACCTATGAGCAGGCTTACAGAGAGTGGTTGCGAGCAAAAACGGAATACCGCGAGCTCATGGAGAGCGAAATGGCCAATGAGCGCGAGCTGGATTTCCTGAGACACCAGGTTCAGGAAATTGAAAACGCCGCCTTTACTGCCGATGAAGCTGCTGAACTGGAAGCCAACTGGCAGAGAGCTCGCAATGCCGGGCGCCTGCGTGACACGGCCCTGCCCATGGCCAACATGATTGACGGGGCAGATGACTCCATCCTTTCCCGGCTTAGACAATTGGTTCGAAGTGCCCGTGAACTGGAGCGGCTGGATGCCGCTTGTGCTGAATGGCTGGCACCCCTTCCCGCAATTGTTGAAGAACTGGAAGACGTAGCAGCCAGTCTGAAGGATTATGCCGACACACTCTGCGGCGACCCGGCTGAATTAGCTCGGCTGGAAGAACGAATCAGCACTCTCGATACACTCAAGCGCAAGTACGGTGCAGATTTTGAGAGTATCGTGCAGCATCTCAACGAATGCCGTCAGCGACTGGATGCCATCGATAACCGAGAGGAAATGCTCCGTCAACTAGCTGACAGAGAACGAGAGCGCTACGCTGAGCTTAAAAAAGCAGCCGTTGCTCTGAGCAACACACGCAAAAAAGCTGCCCCCAAGCTCGCAGAACTATTCCTGCACCATGCCCGACAGCTGGGGTTCCGCCAGTCACTTTTCGAAGTCAGCCTTCAATCCCTGCCCGAGCCGGGCCCCCACGGTGCCGAAGAGACAGATTTCCTGTTCGGGCCGAACCCCGGCGAGCCGCTCAAAGCTCTGCGACTCATCGCCTCCAGCGGTGAGTTGGCGCGAGTCATGTTGGCGCTGAAGAGTGCTCTTGCCAGTAGAGATGACACCCCCCTGCTCGTCTTTGACGAAATTGATGCCAATGTAGGCGGTGAGATTGCCCGAGCCGTTGGCATGAAGATGCGTGAGCTCGGTGCAAACCATCAGGTGATTTCCATTACCCATTTCCCCCAAGTGGCAGCTCTGGCCAATCATCACTACCTCATATCCAAGCACCAAAGCGGCGAACGTACTGTTTCTCGCCTGAATAAAGTGAAGGGCGAAGAGCGTATTCAGGAGCTCATGCGCATGCTCGGCACCGGCGGAGATACTGCCTATGCTCATGCCTGCAATCTGCTCAGTATCGAAAATTAACAGATGGGAACTTCTAATTAGTGGTTGATTTTGTTGGTTCGGGGGCAGAATAGCATTTTTTCGAAATCAGAGCAACGTATTTTTGCTATTTTTTTCATTTTTCGTATCCCTGAGGCTAAAGTTACCTATTTTTGTCTCTATTTTTCCCTTATTTAATGTCATCAGGGCACAGTTGTCCCGTTCTACTCAAAAAACAGAACCGCTTCATGTTGTAGAGCATAAATACGA
>JAFURE010000029.1 GCA_017471985.1 Akkermansia sp.
GAGCTTGTCGAGCTGCGAGCGTAGGGATTTAAGCCCGCGGAGCGGGCGACAGAGAAGTAGCCACAGGTGTAGTGAGCAACGCGAACGGAACCTGTGGTAGGGATAAAAAAAGAAATATGAACCCCGCAGACTTGCGGGGTGACGGAGGAGTTTTGCTTAGAAATGCTCGGATCTTGAACCAAAAGAGCAGGAGCCGGTCATAAATAACCTCATGCGGTTGTAACTCGCTTTTCCGTCGCCCCTCACTTCTGCGGGGCTTTGATTATTTTTTCGCCTTTTCCCAGGGTTTCGCCTTCGGCTCCACCTTGGGCTAATGCTCCGCCGCCCGCACGAGTGCGGGCTTTTGAATTCCGCTCACCTTCGGTTCGCCATACACCCCTACAAATTGCTCTTTGGTGCGTTTTTAGAGATGCCCGCATCAGGGCCGCAGCCCCTCGGCAAAGCGAATGAAGGATTCATCGAGGATGGAGCAAGCCCTCTCCACCCCGAAGAACTCGCCCACTTCCGTTACCTTGTTCTGCAACGTTTTGTATGTGCGGAAGAAGTTCTGAATCTCCTGCAGGTAATGGGGCGGCAAGTCCTCCAGCTTATAGATGTGGTCGTAGCGGGGATCCCCCACATTTACCGCCAGAATTTTGACATCAGGCTCGCCGCAATCAATCATGTCCATACCGCCGATGATGCGACAATCCACATAGCAACCGGGGAATGTAGGCGCCGATGTGAACACAAGGATATCGAGGGGGTCACCATCCAGATAGACAGTGTTCTCCACAAAACCATATTCTGCCGGATAATAAACGGATGAGTACAGCACTCGATCCAGCTTAATACGACCGGTCTTTTCATCCACCTCGTACTTATTGCGGCTCCCCATGGGGATTTCGATTCTGGCTTCGACAACTCTCATGATGATTCATGTTATCAGCCGGAGCGCGTCAAGTCAAGCAGGAAGCTCTCCGGAAGCCTAAAAAACACTCACAATTCAGCCCACTCACCAACTGAACAGCAGCCATAGTGCTCGTGCGCCCAGAGTCGGCGCGCCATGCTGCCCGGGGTGGATAGCCCCAGCAGGAAGCGACGGCGCTGTGCAGGGCGGGCAAACTCAGGCAACTCGGCCTCCGGCGGCGGCAACGGGCACTCGACCGACGGGGGGATATCACCCGGCAAGTCCTGCAAACAGGCGGAGCAATGCACGCAGGCTGAGCGGGATTGCCCGGTAAAGTATTGCTCCAGAGCAGAGTTCAGGCACCCCTGCTCCCCCCTGAGCATACCCAGCAACTGCTCCAGACGCTCCAGACCGGCAGCCGTGCGGCGGGCATAGGCAGCACTGAGCTCGGCCGCCACCTCGCGAGCCTCGGCCGTACCATGGCTGCGCAGGTAAATGGCCTGCTGGCGCAGGGTGAGTTTCCATTCACCGGCAGCCTCGCACTCGCGCAGCTGAGCCATTGCTTCGGCATAGGAGCAATTCCAGGCAGCGGCGGCTTCCTCCACCTCCCCTTCTCGATTCTTATCAAGCCATCGCAAGCGGGCGATTTCGTTTGACTCGCGACCATCTGTTATAGTGCTGATGGGGTACAGCGGCTTCACTTTGTAATATTTGTAGCCACGCTCTTCCACATCAACGGCATGCGCTTTCTGCAGCAGCTCCAGCGCGCGCATGGCCACATCATCGGGAACATCGCAGGTAGTACCGAGTTCCCAGAGCGAGACCGCTCTTCCACCCGGCGGCAGGAGCATGCGAACCGCTCTCAGCACCCCCTCGGCATCCGGCTCAGCGGCATACACCCTGTTTCGGGCGTCAATGATATCGGCACCATGCAGCATAACCATCGCCACCGACGGTTTGCCATCACGCCCGGCACGTCCGCTTTCCTGCAGGTATGCCTCCGGCGAGCCCGGAACATTGTAATGCACCACGGAACGAACATCCGGCTTATCGATACCCATGCCGAATGCAATGGTGGCCACCAGCACATCGCGCTCATTTGTCAGGAAGGAGTCCTGAAGTTGCTCCCGCAGTTCAGCCCCTTGCCCGGCATGATAACAGGCAGCTCGCAGCCCGGCTGTCTGCAGGTAAGCGGCCAGTTCTTCCGCGCCCTTGCGGGTACGGGTGTACACAATTGCCGGTCGGTGCTGTGGCCCCTGCAGGAAAGAAAGGAGAAAGGCCCCCCTGTCAGCAGGAGCCGCGACCAAACGAGAAATATTACCACGATAGGGAGAATGCGCCACAACACACTGCGGCTCAATATCGAAAGCTCGACACAAATCAGACTGAACAAGCGGAGTGGCTGTGGCGGTAAGAGCCATTACGCTGCGAAATCCGCGTGCGCGACACCAGGCGGGGAGTTTAAGATAATCCGGCCTGAAACTGTGCCCCCATTCCGAAACACAGTGTGCTTCATCCACCACAAACAGCTTCAGCTCTGCTGAATTCAGAGCCTGCAACAGAGCGGGACTCTCCATGGATTCCGGTGCAACAAACAACAGCCTCAGTCGCCCGGCTGCCACATCTGCCAGCAGAGACTCCCGCACCTCAGGCTCGAGAGTAGAGTCAAAACGCGCGGCAGCAATCCCCCTGTTCTGCAGGGACTGCACCTGATCACGCATGAGTGCAATCAGGGGACTGACCACTACTGAAGTACCGCCAAGCAACAACGCAGCTGCCTGATAACACAGGCTCTTGCCATGGCCGGTCGGCAATACGCCCAGCGCATTCTGCCCGTTGAGCGCGCAATCAATAAGAGCGCTCTGCCCCTCTCGCAACTGCGGCACGCCGAAAGTGCTCAGTATTTCCTGTAGCTGCTGTTCACGCATACGCCCCTATCTTGCCGTAAAGAGCCTAAATCGTCAATCCATTTGTCTTGCATTTTTCGGCATAGTGTGCTACAACTCGCGCCGCTATGATTATCGACACACACTGCCACCTCATTTCAGATAAGTACGGCGACCTGGATGTACTGCGTGAAGAATCCCTTGCGCTGGGTGTGGGGCACTGTGTGACCCAGGGCACATCGACTTATGACTGGGAGCCCCAGCTTGCTCTCGCAGCCCGCATGCCCGACTTCGTTTCCTCCAGCCTGGCCGTCCACCCGTCAGAAGTTCATGCCGTGAGTGATGAGCAGCTTTCCTACATGATGGAACTCTGCCGTAAGCACCCTCAGGCTGCCATCGGCGAGACCGGGCTCGATTACTTCTGGGAGGCCCCCGAAGGGTGGAGCGAAGATGCCTATCGCGCCCGTCAGCGCGATTTTCTGGAGCAGCACTTCAATCTGGCTCAGGAACTCGGGCTCAACATTTCCCTGCATACCCGCGATAAGGTAGGTCTCGCCAGCTTTGAGGATGCCTTTGCCATCGCCCGAAACTTCCCCAAAGTGCGCCCGGTCTTCCATTGCTTTATCGGCGACGGCGCTCAGGCTGAGCGAATTTTCAGCGAGCTGGATGGGCTTATTTCCTTCACCGGCATATTGACCTTCAACAAGTCGGAGCATGTGCAGGCGGTTGCCACATGGTGCCCGGCTGACAGGTTCATGGTGGAAACAGACTCTCCTTTCCTTTCCCCGGCACCTCACCGTGGTAAGGTGAATATCCCCGGTCGCACTAAATTTGTAGTAGACAAAATTGCCGAACTGCGCGGTGTGTCGCCCGAAGAGATTGCCGCCTGCACCACAGCGAATGCCTGCCGGTTCTTCCGTCTTCCATCCCATCTTACCCACTGAGAGCAATGTTCAAGCCCACCCTATCCGCCATCATCTGCTGTATAGCAGTCTGCCTGTTAGACAGTTGTTACTTCAACTCCACCGGTGTACTTCTGGATAAAGCCAAGTACGAGGCCACTGCCACGACGGCCGATTTATCCACCCAGCCCACACCTCAGGTATATACGGACGGCACAGAATATTACATTGAACTTCCCAGATATCGCAGTGGGGTCGCCCCCCAACTTCATTACTCTGCGTTCGAGCAGCAGCAGGATTCCCCCGCGCCCGAAAAACGCGGTATGGGCCTGTACCGTATACCTGCCGACTACGCCCTGTGGCTCACAGGTAAAGGGAAAAAAGTCGACAATGTGTCCTTTCTGGAGGAGGTGCCCGATGCCGCCGTCATCAAATCCCGCTGTTCCACCCTTCCTGTCGTAAAATCCCCCGGTAACCGAACCGTGAACTACACCTACACCTCCCCCAATGCCGGGTTGATGTACGTAGCTGTACCCTTCAACTGGCTCTTGGTTGACCTGCCTGTCACCGCCGTGGAAAATGCAGCCATAGCCGCCTGTGTGGTCAGTGTTGTCTACCTTCTGGCTGAGGCTGATGACGATGAATGCCCCTACTGCGGGCATGACCAAGACTGTCACCACTGCTGCTACTGAGGAGGCTCAGCCCTTACGCAAGGGAAGGCCTAGTTACGAGTTACAAAGGACTAAGTGAGATATTAGGCGGGCTTACGTCCCGCGGGCGAAAGCCGCAGATTTTTTATCTGAGGCTTCGCAACTCGCACTTAGTTCTTTACAATCCCATCTTACCGGGGTTCAGGATACGCTGCGGGTCAAGTGCCGCTTTAATGGTACGGTGCAGGTCGAAGGCTACTGAGCCGATAGCCTGCGGGAACCAGGGGCTCTTGGCAATGCCGATTCCGTGCTCACCGGTTATGCTGCCACCGTGAGCCATAACCCAGTCGAAAAGGCGGTTTACCAGCGCGTCTGCAGGCTCGCGGATATCCTTACCATCAGCATCTTTCAGCACCATGATATTGGTGTGAATATTGCCGTCACCGGAGTGCCCGAAACAGGCCACCGGTATGCCGGTTTCCTGTTCCATACCGGCGCAGAACTCCACAAGATTCACCAGCTGCGAGCGGGGAATCACCACGTCCTCGTTCAGTTTGGTCAGGCCGGTAGCCTTCAGACTGTAGGAGAACTCACGCCGCAACTGCCAGATGCCCTCTACTTCGGCCTCGGTCGTAGCCGTCACTACCTCGGTGGCACCGGTTTCCCGCAGAATATCGGCAATCGCCTGCAACTCTGTCGCCACGGCATCGGACTGACCATCAATCTCAATGATGATGTGCCCCTGAGCATCCTCCGGCAGCACACCCGGCCCCAGGTAATTGCGCGCAGCCCTCAGGGTGAAGGCATCCGTAATCTCCATAGCGGCAGGCAAGTGCCCACCTTGCAGAACATTCTGCACTGCAGCTGCAGCCAGAGCAAATCTGGGGAAACCAGCATGCAGGGCTGCACGCGAGGGCGGCGCGGGAATAATACGCAGAGTCGCCTGAGTCACAATACCCAGCATACCCTCACTCCCGCAGAACAGGCCAACCAAATCGAAGCCTTGCTTGTTCTTGTGCGTGCGCCCGCCGCAGGTGAGCACACGACCATCGGGCAGCACAACCTCAAGCCCCAGCACATAAGCGCGAGTCACACCGTATTTCAGACAGCGGGGACCACCGGCATTCGTCGCTATATTGCCGCCTATGCTCGATTCCTTGCGAGAGGCGGGGTCTGGTGGGTAAAACCAGCCGAGTTCTGCACAAGCCTGCTGAAGCTCAGCCGTCAGCACACCGGCTTGCACCACAGCCACGCCATCGGCCGGGTTCACCTCAATAATCCGCCTCATGGGTGCCACCGAGATGACAAGCCCCCCCTGCACCGGCACACAACCACCCACATAGCCTACACCGGCCCCACGGGGAGTCACCGGTATACCGCGCTCGGCTGCGAACTTCATAGCCGCTGCAACCTGCTCCGTTTCCGTTGCCTGTACCACAGCCTCGGGTAAGGATGCCGCATGCCACTTATCCCCGGCATGAGCAGCCAGCACCTCCGGGTCCGTGCTTACACAGTCACCCAGCAGGGCTTTGAGTTCATCGGTCCACTTTTTCATATCCTCTAAATCCTGAATCTGAAATTACTCCTTATCGGTACCCCAGCGGCGGTGCAGCCAGCGCTCAGCGGGCGAGAACAGAATCTTGTCTGCCAACAGACCTACCAGAATGATAATGAACATGATACCGATAACCTGGTACATGCGCTGCAACTCGCGGCCATAGTGCAGATACTGACCGATACCGAAGCCGGAAACCACGGCCACATAAATCTCGGCCGCCATGAGGGAACGCCAGGCAAAGGCCCAGCCCTGTTTCATGCCGCTCACCACAAAGGGGGCGGAGGCCGGCAGGGTCACAAATACCAGCGTATGCAGCGGGCCTGAGCCCATGGTACGAGCAGCCCGGGCATAGATGGGCGGCACGCTCTTCATGCCGTTCTGAGTCGAGAGCAGCACGCTCCACAGCGTACCCATGATGACCACAAACAACAGGGCAGCCTCTGTCTGGCCGAACCAGATGCAGGCCAGCGGCACCCAGCACACGCTCGGCAGAGCCTGAAGTCCCAGAGCAAGAACTCCCAGCGTATCGCTCGCCCAGCGGAACCGAGCCGAGAGCATGCCCAGCGGCACCCCCAGCACCAGACCGATAACATAGCCGATAAGCAGACGACGCAGCGTAATGAGCATGGAAAGCGGGATTTTGCCGTTCACAGTGTTGTCCCACAGGTATTGCCCCACAGTCGAAGGCGGCGGCAGCACATAGGGGGACCACAGCGGTTCCTGCGGTCCGATTCCCAGCCACAGCAGGTCACCGGTGAGCGCCGCCCAGATGCCGATAAGCAAGGCAAAGAAAATAAAGGTATGAAGTGCGCGTTTCATAGCAGAAGTAATGTTTTATCAGTCAGATTCGGCGGCATTCTGATACCCTTTCAGTGCAGAGGTAATCTGCTGAGAAAGGTCGGCAAGGTCATGGTTGTTGATATTTCTCGGGCGAGGCAGTTCCACCTCGAACTTCTCTCTCACGCGACCGGGGTGCGGCGAGAAAAGCACCACACGGCTCCCCAGACACACGGCTTCGCGCACGTTGTGGGTTACGAATACGATAGTCTTTCTGCGTTTTTCCCAGATATCCTGAATATCGCCGTAGAGCTGTTCACGGGTCATGGCATCGAGCGCGGAGAATGGCTCATCCATAAGCAGGATTTTAGGGTTCGGCGCCAGAGAGCGGGCCAGCGCCACACGCTGACGCATGCCGCCGGACAGCTCGTGAATGCTCGAATGGGCAAACTTGTCCATCTTCACCAGAAAAAGATAGTACTTGGCGACCTCCAGACGCTCCTTGTCATTCAGATTCGGCTTCTGCTTAAGGCCGAACATCACGTTACCGATGACATCCAGCCAGGGGAAGAGAGCGTGCTCCTGGAACATCATCATGCGGTCTCGCCCCGGGCCGGTAATCGGCACGCCATCAATGAGTGCCAATCCGCTGTCCGGCTTCTCGAGACCGGCTATGATATTGAGCAGTGTTGACTTACCACAGCCACTGGGCCCCACAAAGCACACAAACTCACCCTCATTGATGGTAAGGGACACATCGTCAAGAGCGCGCACGGTTCCCGCCTTGGTTTTGAAATCCTTGCACACGTGCTCAACCGACAGTTTAGCGGTCGGGTACTCGTGTATTTCCTGTTCTAATTTCTTCATAAAATCTCACGGCTGTTCCGGCTTATAAAGCATACCATTAAGTGCGGGTACTCTATCCAGCAACCCGCAACTCTGAGCATCGGTCACAAACTGCTGCAATCCCGGCAAATCGATATCGTTCGTCAGCTTGAGGCGCTTCCACGCCGAGCGCACCAGCTCAGGGTCAAACGGCGCCTGCGTCAGTTCAGTCAGTTCGGCCACCACATGCTGCTGAGCCTCCTGCGGGTGGTCGATAATCCACTGCGTCAGCTCCTTATGGGCCTGCATAATAGCAGCGGCCTCTTTCGGGTGACGGCGCAGCCAGCCCACACGCCCGACCAGCACAGTGGTCACGACATCCGGTTCTTCCACCAACAGACGGGCTCCGGCCATTTTCTCAAGCCGTGATACCCAGGGTTCCACAGTCCAGCAGGCGGCAATATCGCCCTGTTTCATGAGCTGCAGCTGCATGGCATTCGGCGTGGGGCTCACCCGGCAATCACCGGCACCCTCCAATGAACAGCGCAAACCATTACGTGTCAGCCAGGCTCGGCAAGAGACATCCTGAGTATTGCCCAACTGAGGTGTAGCGACGCTGCGTCCTTTGAAATCAGCTGCCTGCGTAATACCGCTCTCAGGGGCCACCATCAGAGCAGCCCCGCCGTTTACAGCACCGGCCAGCAGGCGCACCTCGCGCCCGGCAGACACGGCGTATGCATTCAGCGCCGGACTGGGGCCGACATAGGTCAAATCAACAGTGCGGCCGAAAATGGCTTCCATCGCCGTCGGTCCGGCATTGTAGGTATACCACTCGACCTTATAGCCCGGCAGGTAGCGCTCGAACCAGCCATTGCCATTGCGGGTCATATTGCGAGCCACCAGTGCCTGCACATGGGTGACATTCGGAAAACCGCCCATCCGGATGACAGTCGAGTTTTCCTCCTCGCGACTGCACCCGCACAGCATCAACAGTACGGTCGCCGCCATCAGCAGGCATGTGAGGCATTTCTTCATGACCCCATATCCTACCAGACCCCGCTCCCACCGTCAAGCAGCAATGACGTTACAAAGGTTGTTATTTTTCAGCTTTCTCTTTCACACGGCGAAAGAGAAAGCGTAGCTCGTCTTCCGGACGGTTGCGGGCTTTGTTCTGCCTGCGTATGTAATCACGCGCAAGCTCGGGCATGCGGTCCATCACCAAGGGCAGCAGAATGGCTTCCTCATCGCCCTCAAAAATGACATCAGCCTCAAAACTTTCCTCACCCCTCGTGAATTGCACTCGGTAAGGCTCAGTATCCGTCTGCAACCACGTGTAAGTAAACTTGCCCCGGTGACCACCGGCATACCAGCGCACCTGCTGTTCATCCACCTCGGCGCGGACTTTATTCGGGAACCCCTGCCACTCACCAATAGCGAGTTTCACCGGGTCCTCAAACCAGTCGGGTATGAAAACAGCACACAACAGGCCAATCGCAACAGCAACACCGCTCCAAAATCGTATATTCATCATAATCAGGATAATATGTAGGTAACACCTTTCACCAGCCAATAGCCGCCAAACAGCAGCCACAGGAACAACAGCAGAGCCAGCACAAAGGGCTTGGCTCCGGCCTTGCGGAACTTATCGAAACTCGTTTCTACCCCGAGTGCCGTCATTGCCATGGTGAGCATGAAAGTCGATGTGGCCCGTATACCCTCCACTCCCCATTGTGGCAACAGATTGAGGGAATTCAAGCCAATGGCGGCAAGGAACAGGAAGGGGAAAATCGGCATGCTGATACGCCCGCGTTTTGTCTCCGTTTCAGAACTTGCACGGCGGCTGAGCAGGCAAGCCAGCACAATGAGAACAGGAGCCAGCAGAATCACACGTATCATTTTCACGATGACAGCCGGGCGCTTAATCGACATCTCACCGGCTGCTGCGGCGGCATCCATCGCTTCACCTGCACCATAGACATGAGCCACCTCGTGTAACGTACCGCCGGTGTAGAGCCCCATTTGCTCCGCGTTCATATCGAATACCCCTGCTCTGTATAAGGATGGGTACAGGAACATGGAAAGAGTACCGAAAATCACCACCGTACTCACAGCCACAGCCGTCTTGTATGGCTCACCCTTCACCACCGGCTCGGCACCCAGCACAGCGGCAGCACCACAGATGGAACTGCCCACCGAGGTCAGCAGGGTCGTCTGCGAATCCATCTTCAGCAGTTTACCCAGCAGTACACCGAATATGATGGTGAACGACACCACCACCACATCCACCACCAATGCCGGCAGCCCCACTGCCATCACATCGCTGAGGGTAATCTGAAAACCATAGAGCACAATACCGGTGCGCAAGACCTGCTTGGTACAGAAATTGATACCCGGTGCCCAACCTGACGGCACCTGACTGCGCAGGGTATTGGCATACAGCATGCCCAGCAGAATACCCACAATCAAGGGGCTGAGCCGCAGGGCTTTCACCCACTCAAAACCGGCGAATAGCGTTGCCGTGCAGGCAAACAGCACAATCAATAATACCCCCGACCAGAAAGCAGCGCGTTTAATCTCACTCATACCCATGCAGGTCTATTATAACAGAAACTCGCAGCAATTGCAATCTCGATTTCGGCACGCATCACGACGGTAACAGACGCACCACTCTATCGGCGCGGGGAATGGTGATGGACACCGTTGTGCCTATTCCCTCCTTCGAGGCCAGAGAGAGCGTACCACCGTGCTCCTTGATAATATGGCGCACAATGAGCAGCCCCAGCCCATTTCCCTTCTTGCGGGTCGTGCGGAAGGGTTCGTACATGTTGCCCATCACCTCGTGCGAAATGCCCGTACCGTTGTCGCCAATGATGATGCGCACGTCCGTATCGTTGTAATCGGTCTGAATGTAAATACCGCCACCATCGCCGGGGATGGATTGGAATGCGTTGCGTATGAGGTTGTAAAGCACCTGAAAGAGCTGCCCGCCATCGGCACTGAGCTCAGGCAGGTCTTTGCTGAGAGCCTGCTGAATACCAATACCACGCGGCGCCATTTCGGGCTCCAGCACCTCCAGCACACGAGCAATGAGCTCATTGAGCCGCACCGTCTCGCGTTGCAGGCGCCCGGGACGCACAGATTGCAGGAACTGCCGCAGCAGTGTATCGAGTCGGCGGGTTTCTCCCAGCGCGCTTTCCAGCAGCGGAGCCAGTTTTTCCTGAGCCTCGCCGCCCAACTTGGCAAGCTTGCGCTGCATAAGTTGCAGATTGAGCCCCAGCGAGTTGAGCGGATTGCCGATTTCATGAGCCACTGCACCGGCCATGTATGTAACCAGGTTAAACTGCTCAGCCTCGGCATCCTCCTCACCACGGGCCATGCTCTCGGTATCATCCCGAATCAGCAGCAGATACTCAGAGCCGTCTGCCACCGGGCTCATCAGGAAATTATAATGTCGTTCCTCGGGGTAATTGACATGCAGGTCACGGGAAATGGCTATACCGCTGTTGCTAACCTCTTGCCATGTACAGGTGCCGCCCACCAGTCGCTCAAAGGGAACATGCAGCAACTCCTTGATATTGCGATTGTAAATAGCACAGGCCGACTTGTTGGCAAAGCGCGGCACTCCGTCACAGTCGAATAGAATAAGCCCGTCTCGCAACGCGTCAAAAACATCCTGCAACAGCCCTTTCTCAGAGGCCAGACGCAGGAATAACTGCCGCAGTTCCTCTGTGCCCAGGTGCTCCAGGCGGCTCACAATCTTGTCCATCGTGTCGCGTTTCATGGCCTTGCGTCGTATCAGAATTGAATATTCAGCTCAACAAAATCAAGCGGTAGCGTAGCTCGGAAAACGTGATTTTCATCGAACTCACCATCAATGGCAGCGCCATCCACCATGGCAACCGGGGCCGCAGAGGGAGGCAGGGAGTGCAGCGCAAACTCAAAACAGCGCTCACTCTGCTCAGCATGCAGGTTCACCTGGTGCGTAAGTACAAAGGAACGCAACTGAGCCCGGTACTCAAAGCGGTGCAACATATAGCGGCCGTGGCGGTAGCCATATCCATCCCCCTCATCCTCATAGAGTTCGCTCTGCTGCTCCACCTCGGGAGCCCACCACAGGTCTAGCGTAACCTGCGGGTTCTGCAACTCACCCACATATTGCTGCACCGGCCAGCGGGGCACCACACAGCCGCCCTTCACAAATACGGGAATGTGCGCCAACGGAGTGGGCACCCAGGCCTCGGTCGAGGTATCGGGGGTCTGAGCATCGGTCCAGTACGAGTACCAACGCCCCGGCGGCAGGTACATGAAACGCCCGCTCTCGCCGGGACGGTGCACGGGAACAACATACAGGGCGTCGCCCACGAAGAACTCACTACTGCGCCAATAGGTATCGGGGTTTTCGGGGTACATGAGCGCCAACGAGCGGATAATGGGCGTACCCTGCCGACTATAGCGATAGAACTGCGTGTAGAAGTAGGGCAGCAGGCGGTAGCGGTTCTCGATGGCGCGGCGCACGAGTTCCTCGACCGTTTTCCCAAAGCACCAGGGCTCCTGTCCGCCATATTCGCCGTTGTTATGGTTGCGGAAGAAAACGTGGAAGGCGGCCATCTGCATCCACCTGCAGAACAACTCGGGCGTGGGGTGCCCCAGGAATCCGCCCGTATCTGCCCCGCAGAATGATACGCCACTGGCAGACAGGCGCTGCACCATGAGATTGGCCATCTTCAGGTTTTCCCAATCGGCATCGTTATCCCCCGTCCAGGTGGCCGCCCAGCGTTGCAGCCCTGCAAAACCGGCACGGGATAGCACAAAGGGGCGGCGCTCCGGCGCGAACTTCTCCATTCCCTGCCGGGTGGCACGCGCCATGCACTGGCCATAGATGTTGTGAGCCTTCAGGTGCGAGCAGTAAAAACCATCGTAATTGTGGCGTGTGTCCGATGGGAAAGTGCGGTCCGGGAAAATAGACGGCTCATTCATGTCCGTCCATACGCCGCGCACGCCGTACTCGGCAATCTGACGGCGGAAGAGGTCGGCCCACCATTGCCGCGTGACCGGGGAAGTAAAGTCGGGGAAGGTACAGGTGCCGGGCCAGACCTCGCCGGAGAGCAGAGCTCCGTCGTGCCGCCGGCAGAACACATTGCGCTCAAAACCGCTGCGCCACACGTAGTTGTCGGGGTTTACCTTAATACCGGGGTCAATGATGGTCACCACCTTGAACCCCTGCTCACCCAGACGTGAAATCATGCCGGGCGGGTCAGGAAAACGCGTGCGATCCCAGGTCAGGGCCTGGTATTCCTTCATGTGGTGAATATCCAGGTGAATGGCATCGCAGGGCATGCGGCGTTCCCGAAGTTCGGCGGCCAAATCATTCACCACCTTCTCGGGATAGTAGCTCCACTTGCTCTGGTGGTAACCCAGCGACCAGAGGGGCGGCATGGGGGGCAGACCGGTCATGCGGGTGTAAATCTGCACGGTATCCAGCGCCGACTCTCCGCATATGAAATAGTAATCCATCACCCCGCCGTCGGCCCCGAACAACAGGCGGTCCTCGCGCTCCTTACCGAAATCGAAGTACGAGCGCATGGTGTTGTCGAAGAATATGCCATACTGCAAGCCACAATTCAGGCAAAGGAAGAAAGGAATGCTCTTGTAGAGCGGGTCGCTGCCGGGATGGAACTTATAGTGGTCGGAGCCCCACATCTCAAAGCGTTTGCCGCGCAGGTTGAGCTCGCAGGGCTTGTCGCCCAGAGCAAAGAAATGCGCCTGCTCCGGCATGTGCTTGAGCACCCAGACCAGCTCATCGCCCGTGAGCTCCTGCAGGCGGTGCCCCATCCCCTCAGCATCGGCACAGAGCATGCGGCCGCCGGCGCGCTCTATAAACTCCAGCCCGCCGTCAGCCTTGCGCACGCGCACAATCAGGCGCGGGGTGCTCAGTTCGTAGCAATCCTCACGCTCACACTCATCAGGCTGCAGGCAGGTCGGCACATAGTCCGGCGCTATGCCATAGCTGGGTATGTTCTCAAAGACAGGGTGCGAAACATAGCGACAACGCACCACGCCCGGCTCCAGAAAATAGAGCCGGAGCCGATTGGTGGGAAACTCGATTTCGAGCGTGTGAGCATCCACCCACTCGTAATGGCGGATAAACTCTTTCATGCACCGGGAACGCCCCTGCGTGGTGAGTTACGGCAACTTATACTAGCCCGGGGGCCACTGCAGCGAGCGACCGCCAATGATGTGAATGTGCAGGTGCGGCACGGTCTGACCGGCATCGGCCCCGGTATTGAGCACAGTGCGGAACCCGCCCTCAGCCAGCCCCTCGGCACGGGCTATCTCACCGACCTTGAGCATGAGGTGACCCAGCAGCGCGGCATCCTCAGCCGTAGCGGCCTCGATACTCGGTATGGGCTTGCGCGGTACCAGCAGCACATGCACAGGTGCCACAGGCGTAATATCTCGGAATGCCACACAGAGCTCATCCTCATACACCATGGCAGAGGGTATCTCCTTGTCAGCAATTTTCTGGAACAGTGTTTTTTCCATCGCACACCATATTTAACACAGCCCGCGCCTGCATGCAACAAGAAATTGCCGCGGCCCGCTCATTTTCCGCTATCTGACATTAAAAAACGACACTATAAGCTTGCATTTTTGCGCCACTTCTTTACAATCGGGCTCAGGAATGAACGCAAACGCACAACGCATCAAAGATTACCTGCTGGACTTCTATCCCCCCGAAGAGTGGCCCACCCTGCTTCACCAGGCCGAAGAATGGGCTGAAACTCAACCACTGGCCGGACTGCGTGTGCTGGATGCCAGCCCCCTGTACCGCAACACGCTGGGCAAGTTCATGCCCCTGCTCGCGGCCGGGGCCGAGGTGTACGTTCCCCGCCGCACCACCATGCCGGCAGACCCGGCAACTGTGGCCATGCTGCCCGACTTCGGCATCAGAACAGCGGAAAAGGGACAGGATGACTTTGATATCGTGCTGGACTGTGCCGCTCAGTGCTCCCGCTATACGCCTGCCCTGGGTTACGCCGAGCTCACCCGCTCCGGGGTGCCGGTGTATGAGCGGGCACGTCGCCCGGTCATTGTGGCAGATGACGGCCGCATTAAGCGGGTGGAGACCATGCTCGGCACGGGCGAGAGTTTCTTCCGCGCACTGGCTCAGTTGGGACACAGTGATTTGGAGGGGCGTCGCCTGCTGGTCGTGGGCTACGGCAAGGTAGGCCGCGGCATTGTGCACTATGCCCGCAAGCACGGCATGAAAATCATGGTAGCCGATGTCGAGGACAAAGCCGGCGTGCTCCCCGGTGATGTGGGCTTTGTGAACGTCAACGACCTCGAGGACCTCAACGACACCGTGCTGCACGCCTGGTGCGTGGTCACAGCAACAGGGCGATTCAATGCCCTGCACAACCGACTGGACGTCAAAGATGTAATTGCATCCCCCGTACTGCTCGCCAATATGGGGATTGAGGATGAGTTCGGCACCAAAATACCGAACCACCGCGTACTCAACAACAAAAAAACGCTCAATTTCATTCTCGATGAACCCACCCGCATGTGCTTTATCGAGACCACCCTCGCCCTGCACAATGCCTGCGCCCTCGAGCTGCTCACCGCTGACCTGCCCTCCACCTGCCTGCCCCCGCCCCCCGATGTCGAGGAGCGACTGCTGCAGATTGCCACCACCCACGGCACCGGCGAGCTGCGCCACCTGCACCTGCTGCTGGGGCACGACAGCGAGTGATTTTCCATCTGCGAGCCCTATAATGAGGGCTCGCTTTTTTACCAAATATAGCAGCTGTAAGAACCGCAGCGCATTTGCAGGGCTGTAACTCATTTGTGACGGAACACAATCTTGACAGCGAGGGGGAGCTTCCGTAATATAGTGAGCATGCTCAGGTTTATTTCCATAGCAATGCGCATGATTCTGTGCACAGCCGGCGCCGTGGCGCTGCTGTACGTGCTTTCCTACCCCGACAGCATCATGCCCGCCAACCCGGCGCTGGATTATGTGCAGGGTATCACCTACTATGATTTCAAGCCCTGGATGTGGCTGGCCCCTTTCCTTTTCATGGAGCTGGTGAGCGTAGCGGGTCCCCGGCGCAATCTGGTGTGGTTCAGTTCACTGCTGCTGGTCATGGGGGCGGCTCTGGTTGCCTGGCCGGTACTGACTGCCACCTGCCCGGAACTCGTGCACCCCACCTTTGAGTATGAGGACGGTAAACTGGCCAAGGGCATGCTCTACATGTTCTGCGTGCTGGGTATCACCATGTTCACACGTCTGGTGGTGCTGCGTTTCCTCTACCCGCCTGAGCCTGTGGAAATTGCAGACGATATCAACAGCGTGGACGCTGAGGTACTCGACCCTTCCAAAGGACTGACCGTGAAAGAGATTCTGGCAAACCCGAAGAAAGCCAAGCCGAACTTCCTGTTCGGTGGTGCCGACGAAGAGCGACTGAGCCTCTACCGCGCCATTCTTCGCCGCCTACGCATGCTGAGTAACTGGAAAACCGCCGGCTGGCTCACACTCATCGCAGCCATCATCGGGTGGTTCTTCCTCTTCCCCCAGCCTACCCCCGAGCAGGCTCTGCAGCGCGATATGCGCACCATGTACCAATACGTCAAGCTGCCCGATGGCACCCGCAGAGCCACCTTCCCCGCGGTGCATGCCGCCTACCGGGTCATGAAACATATCTCCGACAACGAACTCTTTGCCAACACACCCAAAGTCAAGGCAGAGCAATGGCTCGGCCTGCAGAATGTTCCCGTCAGTTACCGCACACAGCTGAGGGACGAAAGCGACCTCGACGTCGCCTCCGTCGACAGCATTTTTGACAGCCGCACCCGCTTCCTTACCGTTACAGACGGCAAACGCGTGGCCGTGCTCTACATCCGCACCAATCAGGAGGGGGACATCATCAACATCTCCGAAGTGCAGGATGCCGGTTGGAACGCCAAGGCCGACGACATCCGCCGCCGCTTCGGCTCCGCCTCCTCCCGCTCCTACTACTACTAACGTTCAACTTCCAACTTTCAACTTTCAACTTTTCATGCCTTCTTTCGTTCACAAGGGCCGCGTGCCTTTCCACGCGACGGACGCCGCCGGCATCGTCCACTTCGCCAACTACTTCCGATTGATGGAGGAAACCGAGCTCTACGCCCTCAACGCCCGCGGATTCAGGCCCGACAACTTCGCCTACCCCCGCGTGCACATCGAGGCCGACTACGCAGCCCCGCTGCGATTCTGGGACGAATACACCGTGGAAGCCGCGCTGCAGAAAATCGGCAACTCCACCCTGCACTGGCAGTTCACCATCAGCGGCCCGCAGGGTGTCTGCGCCGTCCTGCGCAGCGTGAGCGCACGCCGCACCGCCGACCTGAGCGCCCCAGCCCCCTACACTCCGGTCGAGCGAGAGCGCCTGTCAGACCTGCTTATCACCCCTCAGATTTGACCTGAATAATCAGGAAAATTAAAAAAAATGTGCCATCTGCACAAATTTGGATTGCCAAGAACACAAAAATAGTGTATACTCCCGCAACCGCCAGAGCCGAGAGGCTCCTGAAACATTTATTAGCACACAAGGAGAGACAAGGATGAACATTCTCGATACCATCGAAAAAGAGCAGCTGAAGGACGACGTAACTCCCTTCAACGTAGGTGACACTGTTAAGGTTCACTGCCGCGTGATTGAAGGCGGTAAGGAACGCGTGCAGATTTTCCAGGGCATTGTGATCGGCAAGCGTGGCGCCGGCGTGAACGAGGCTTTCACCGTTCGTAAGATTTCCTACGGCGAGGGCGTGGAGCGCTCCTTCCCCGTACACACTCCCAAGATTGCCAAGATTGAGGTTGTGACCCGCGGTAAAGTGCGCCGCGCCAAGCTCAACTACCTCCGCGAGCGCGTGGGTAAGGAGGCCGTGACCGTGAAGACCATCCGCTAAGCTTCGCAGCTCACAAGGAGTTATCCATTTTCATAGGCAAAAGCTCAGTTCCCCCGGGAACTGAGCTTTTTGCTGTACGACCGACGCGATATGCGCACTGCGGTGAAAGTCCGCGCGGAGCCGCGATGATGCGGAATCCCAGACCTGAAGAACAAAGCAGCCGACGGCTGTAAGGCTGATTAGCCAAACACAGCGTGTTTGCCCTGCAAGGGTGAGTGCCCGTGGGGCGGGCACGAAGCAACTGCGGGGAGGTAACAAACCGTGGAAGAGGAAGTTCGAGGGGAAATCCCGGCTGGACGTTTTGGGTAACACATTATCAATGGGTTACATATCCCGGGCATATATAGTCTCAAAATCAATCACTTCCGTCTATCTTGGTGCTTGTCTGTTCGATACCTTTCCGGGGTTAATTTTCATCCGAGATGGGGTGTAGACAAGCATCCTCCGAGTCATTGACTGCGGACATGGCTTCATCCATCCTTGCATCGGCTGAGAGGTTGAACCTCTCGCCCTTCTCTCTGAGGAAATCCTCCAGCGTGTCGAAGTGTTTGGTGTCAACGCCATCCTCGTGACGGTCTCGTCCGTAGGCTACGACAACACCTTCCTGGGGTGATTCGAAGGTATGTTCACCTTCCGCCGCCTTTACAGATTCTGCCAGCAAACCGATATCTCCCAGGGCAATCAATTCCCGAATCTTCTCCGGGTCTTGGTAATGATGGAGAAGGACTGCTCCGTTATATGACGGGTAGCCGTCCCAATGACAATAAATGACATCCGGACTTCCATCTTCGTTCCAGATGCCGATGTGCGATCTTGTACTCATCGTTTGGTCGTTGTTGGGTTATATATTGGAATGCTCACACATTCAATGCATGAGGAGAGGGCGAAATAACCCGCTCATGCATATATAGCCCCAAGAACGACCGTTTTTCACCGGCATTCAGGAAAAAGCTGTTTCTATCGTCATGGTGTCATTGATGAAGACTATTTACGGCAATTTACACGTAATTCATCGAAGTCTCAGGCAAGAATGAGCCCCGGCAGACCAAGGGCCCCAGCGAAGGTGAATCCTAGGCTTGCAGCCTCAGTTTTTGCGCCTTCCGAACTAACAGCTTGCAAGAGGTGCCGGATTCTGGTAAGATGACACCGTAACAAATAACCATCTTCCAAATACTATGAATCTGAGACCTTTTATCGCAACGGCTTGTTGTATGCTCTCGCTTTTTTCTGCAAAAGCGGAGGAGATAGTTTACCCCGGCAATCCGGACCACCCGGGCTTCGGGAATATGATTTACTTTGAATATGACAGCGTACTGATTCGTCTCATCCAGCAAATGGATGGTAGCGAGGCTTCCCGTCAGGCAGTCATTACTCGTATCAATGAGCATCCCGAGGAAGTGAATGACTGGTGGAATCATGATGGCTGGAGTGGCACGCCTCTGACGGAAGCCATGCAGAGAAAAGACAAGGAAATCGTGTCTCTGCTTCTCGCTAACGGGGCAATTCCATTCCCGCCGCCCGGTGGCTCCTTCTGGAAGAACAGAGCTGAGGGCAACCCGGAATATGCTGAGATTCTCTCTATTATTCTGGAAGCTCAGAAGAAATACCCCGTTTATACCGGTTTGCTGTACTCCGATGCGTATCGGAAGCGTCACAGCAAGAAGTAACGCAACCATAAGCGACCCAACAACGGGCCAAAACACCACTTTGCACCACATAACCCGCACCCGGCAGACCAAGGGCTCTAGCGGCTGGGCATCCTAGGCTTGCGGGCCTGTTTTTGCGCTTTCCGCACTAACAGCTTGCAGAGCCTCCCGGATTCTGGTAACATGACACCGTAACAATTAACCATCTTCCAAATACTATGAATCTGAGACCTTTTGTATGTTCTGTGCTTGCTTCCGCATTCCTTCTCCCCATGCACGCCATGGGCGAGAGTGAAGCCCGGGACCAAAACGCTAGCAGGGTACACGTGCCGCACATCTTCAACGGGGATAGCCCCGTGGTGCTGGTGCAGGAGACAGAGTTCCATACTACCCCCTATAGCTATGACGATGGCGAGGTTGGCTCCACCCTGGTAGTGGGTAAGGCCCTGGGCAGCATCGGCACAAATATTGCCCCGGGCTCGGTGGTTTTGCTCTCCATTCAGGGAAAGGATGAGGAACCGGTCAGGCACCGCAATGGCCGCCGCCTGTACATCGCTCAGGTGAATGAATCGCTCGCCCGCCCGCTGCATCCCAGCGGCAGCACCTATTATATCGATGGGCAAGACTTCACTTGCTTTGGTGCCGCATGGCTGCTGAAAATGAATCCCGAAGAACTGAAGCCCGAATGGAAACAGCTGTACCATCTGGTGGATTCCCTGCGGAATCCCGCTATCCCTACGGCGGCGGAGCTGGGCCGACTGCCTGCCCCCGGTAGCCCGGAACAGCAGCTCTTTGACGCATGCGCCAAGAGACAGGGGACTGATGGCAGATTAGGTATGCCCGGCCACAGGCTCAGCCCCGAGGTGCACGCACTCATTGCTTCCGGGGCCGATGTGAATGCCCGATGCAATGCTCAAGGCATGACTCCGCTCATGCAGGCAGCCCTGCACAACGACAGCGTAGCCTGCCGCCTGCTGCTCAACGCCGGAGCCGACCCCAATCTGCGCGATGTCAACGGCATGACCGCGCTGAATTACGCCCTCATCGGCAAAGACCTCCCGACTCAGCAGCTTGACGCTCTCCGTACAGTTCTGACATGGGGTTCGCGTATCGACATGCGCTGCACGCCGCCGCAAGGGGCAGCATACAAAGGAGCCACCCCCTTGCACCATGCCGTGTTAGTCAATAGCGGCAACGACATTTGGGACCTGCTGCGATGCGGAGCCGATACCACCGCCAAGGATGATGCCGGGCGCACCCCGCTCGACCTAGCCCGCGAGCTCAACCGCACCGAGCTCATCCCCGTGCTGGAGAACGCGCTGAATAAATAAGTCAAAACACCACCTTGCAGCCTAGGATTCCTCCTAGGCTGTTCGCTTGTCAGGCCGGGGCTCCATCCTACCCTTGCTGCCCGTTTTTTGCGCCATCGGCAACAAAAATGCAGGAAACGCTCAATAAACAGACTCGCCACAAACGTCTATATAGTAGAAAATCTGCACTTTTCGCAATTTTTTGTTGCGGATTCGGTGACGGGAAGTATTATCTTATGTAAAGGAGATAGAGAATGATGAAGACAATTTTCCACAGAATCTTGACCACCACAGCCCTGTGCCTTGCGGTGGCATACGCATCGCCCGCTAAAGCTGATGGAGCCATCTACCCAGGCAATTTGGATAAATCTTCGTATTTAGCTAATGATAAGGAACGATATCAAGGACACGTCATAGAAGCTTGTCGCCTGTACATAGAAGCAATTGAAGAAGCGAGAAATACTAAATCGCGACTCTCAGAACAAGAACACGTTGAAAAAACAGAGGCAGCACGCAGGTGCCTGATTGAGCGAATCGAGCTGTATCCTGATGAAATAAATGATACATACTGGACACAGGACGGTTTATACGCCTCGCCCCTGTATGCAGCTTTGGTTGGAAATGACAGCTCCCTTGTTCATTACATATTGCAGAAGGGGGC
>JAFURE010000005.1 GCA_017471985.1 Akkermansia sp.
AACCTGCCTCTCATCTGCCGCCCTCGTTCCTCGGGCTCATCTATTTTATATACTCCTACCCGGGGCTTCGCCGCTTCGCGGCTCAGCCGCCGGGCTATTGAGCTATCGCCCGCTGTCGCGGGCTCTGGTTTAGGCTCGCCTTGGAATAAAAGCTTTTTAACGGCCTGCGGCCGGGTGAAAAGCGGGCTAAAGCCCGCGGTGAAGAACCGTGCTATGCACGGTGGTGAAGAATGCGCTGCGCGCATGGTGAAGACCAAGGCTGACGCCTTGGGGATAGGTGGCCAAGCTCCAATTTTGCTGTCAAAACAGGTCCAAACCTCTAATTGTTCCAACGTGTATTTACATAGCCTTGAGGGTCTCGATGGCAGCCTGCAGGGTGGGAACGTCCTCGATGGAGATGACGGTGACATCCTTGCAAATGCGGCCCATCATGCCGGCGAGAGTCTTGCCGGGGCCCATTTCGATGAAAAGGGTGTGACCCTTGGCCACCAGGTCCTGCATGCTGGCAGCCCAGCGCACGGAACCGCAAACCTGAGCACCCAGCATGGCGCGAACATCATCGGTGCTCGTCACGGGGCGAGCCTCGTAGTTGCAGTATACGGGGCAGGCGGGCATCTGCATGGTGGCGGCAGCCAGTTCAGGCAGCAGTTTTTCCTGCGCACTCTTCATGAATCGGCTGTGATAGGCACCGGCCACATTCAGTTTCTTGGCCAGTTTGAAACCCGCAGCCTTGGCACCGGCCACGGCCTTATCCACACCTTCCACAGAGCCACTCACCACGGTCTGACCGGGGCAATTGAAGTTGGCTACATCGATATCGCACTCAGCGGCCAGAGCCTGCACGGCTTCATCGTTACCGCCAATCATAGCGGCCATCGTGCTGGGAGCGGCCTGACAGGCTTCCTCCATGAATGCACCGCGCTTCTGCACAATCCTGAGCCCGTCCTCCATGCTGAAGGTACCGGCTGCTGCATGAGCCGTGAACTCACCCAGACTCAGACCTGCAGCGGCCACAGGTTCAATTTCCACCTCGCTGCGCAGTATCTCGTAGAGCGCAAGACCGTGCAGGTACAGCGCAGGCTGGCAGTTGCAGGTGCGGGTCAGCTCAGCATCCGGCCCGTTGAACATCACATCCGTCAGCGAATAGCCCAGTGCGGCATCTGCTGCGTCCATCATGGCCTTCGCGGCAGGATAGGTGTCGTAAAGGTCTTTACCCATGCCCACTTTCTGGGCACCTTGTCCGGGGAAGAGTAATACTGCTTTCATCGTTATCTGTTTGCAGGTATTCTGGTTGTCTGCTACCCACATGGTAGCCCATCATCGCTACTACGTCAAGAAAAATCGGGAGAAAAAGCTAGAGCGTACTCAAAGAAATGAACAAGTTACAAGTTTCGATAGACAAGTTGGCATGTTCCGCGGCTTACGCTGCAAGGGGCAGCCAAATTTTACACCTTGTAAATTGTAGATAAACATCGATTTATCTAGCTCCGGCGGGACAGCGTTGGTTAGAAAATTGCCGATTATCCAATAATTGTAAACGAAAAGCTTGCAGGCGAACATGACTTGGTGTACACTGGCGGGGTTGAATAGATTTTTTTCGCCATGAAGATTTCCCTGTATTGCATCAGCATGGGAGTGTTACTGTTCGGGGGAGTGCTCCCGGCGGGGGCTCAACAAACAGCAACGGTAAGCCAACCGGGCGCCGGTGCTCTGAAATCCCCCGATAGGGTGTGCCAACAACTGGCTGCGGATATAGCAAGGGCTGTACCGAACCCCACCCCGAAACAGATAAGCGCATTCCTGAAGAAACCGGAGAACCTGCGGGCCCTCATTATGTACCACATAGCTCGGGCGGAATCCGACTCCCGAGAGGGCTACAAGCTCTACAATGAATCCCTCAAATCGCAGGTGCAGAACAAAAAGCAGGAAATCGAGCGTCTGGGAAACGAGGTCAAATACAAGAAGGGGCCTGAGAAAAAGCACACGGAGTTCCTGCTGAGCAATGCCCGTCGTGATTTGAAATCCCTTACACGCGAGAGCGCCTACCCTGCCGACCTCAGTAAGTGCGGCAAGGTGCTCAGTGCCATCATGAGCGATGCTGAGTGGATGGAGCAGATTGCCTTCTCGGGAGAAATGCACAACTTCACCCGCGTGGTGCAGATTATAAGCGCTATTGCCGAAGCCGACCCCGCAGCGCTGAAAAAGGGTGTGGAGCGCGATACCACCACCGCCGTAGCACTGGAATATGCCCGCAAGGGTGCACAGGTCATAGCCGCCGTGGAGCGTGCACAGTATTTCCTGAAATACTGGCGTCAGGGACGGCTCAATACTGTATACGATAAGCTGCCCATGCACCACCGCCGTGTGGTCTGCGGGTGGAAACACGACCACTCCTCGGGCACGACCAAGGCCTTTGAATGGGCGCTGGACAACGTACACGTGCCCGACTGGCAATACCCGGCGAGTTGCTGGCGCTGCGGTTACATACTCAACAACGTATATGGGGACAGCATACATGGTTCCTGGTACTTTGCGCCGTGGGCGGGTGTGGCGACAGACAACCACATGTGGCTGACCAAGAATGTGGGTGGCGTGTGCGGCGGACTGTCGCACTTCGGTGCGGCCTCGGCCTGTGCGAACGGGGTGCCGGCACTGACCTCGGGTGAGCCGGGGCACTGTTCCTACATTGTACTGGTGGATGGCAAGTGGACCCCGGCCTACTCGATGAGCTGGGAGCGTGGGCTGCACTGGATTCCCTGGAGCAACAACTGGACTTACAGTGCCCTGCACCTGACAGATGACCTGTACGACGCTCAGAACACAGCCCGTACCCGCATATCCCAGGCCTGCCGTGTGCTGGCGCAGGTGTATCAGGATACCCAACAGCCCGAGAAAGCCCGTACCTGCTACGAGCACTCAGCAAAGGCCGCGCCGCTCAACTACCCGATGTGGAGAGAGTACGCTGCTTTTCTGGCAGATAAGATGCCCCGGGACACTGCAGCCTGGAAGGAACTTAACCGTCTGCTCTGCAAGGGGATGGCAAGCCGCTACCCCGAACAGGCCGCCGAGCTCATGCGCCGGTGCGTGTACGGCCCATTGGCAACCTGCGGTCTGTCGACCGATGAACTGATTGAGGCCTGCGCCCTGTTCTGGCAATATGCCGACAAAATGGGTCCGGATCGCTGGCGGATAGAGGACTTCACCGACAACCAGCTCAACATGTGCAGGAAGGCCGATGGCAACAGCGAACAGGCCGCCATTAAACTCTACACCCGTGTGCTGGCCGTTGCCGCCCCGCACGATGACTACTCGGGCACTATGATGGCCTGGGGGAACAGAATATCGGAATCCCTCAGCGAGAGCGCCCGCAAGCAGCTCACCGAATCGATGCTGAGCGTACTCGGTAACGGGAAATCCACCACTGCCGCCCAACGCGCTAAACTGCTGGGCGGTCTGCTGCTCGCAGCCGAGCGCGCACGCGATACCGAGACCTTCTACGCCATCACTCAGATGATAGACCCCGGCGAGATTCACGGAACCGCCGCCATTCCTGAGTTCCGCTCCTTCCCGGGCAAGCTCGTGTCGGAGGGCGGTCTGCCCTTTGCCAGTTCCACCAGCGAGTGGGATTGGCCGCACACCCACTCCGGCCTGCTCACCAAACAGGGCGGGCGAGTGCACACAGCTCGTGAGAACGACCCGTGGATTGCCGTCAAGCTGCCCAGGCATGCCTATATCACCGGCGTGGTCTTTGCCGGCACGAATGAGTGGAGCCTGATTCACCGGTTCCGCCCGATGAAGATTCAGGTTTCCGACACCGGGCGCGATGACGACTGGCACGATGTCGGTGCCCCCATACCAAGCACCGGCAACTATATCAACACCTTCGACCTGCAGAACGAACGCCCCAAGGCTCTTTATGTGCGCGTGCTGCGCCCCGGTGGCCCCGAGGTGTTCCACGCCAACGGTCTTTATGTATTTGGTGAACCCGCCGCCTGATGAACCCCTGACCTTAACCGAACATTATGTTGAAACAGCTTACCGTTACCCTGCTGCTGGCCTCGCTGAGTTCCCTGAGTCTGCCTGTGCAGGCCGCACAGCAATTTACCGATTACGAATCTGCGAAAGCCCAGGCGACCTCCACAGGGTACATTGTCTTCATTTACCCGGCGCGCTGGGATCGATACAGCGAGAAAATCTGCCGCGAACTGATAGCCGATGCCGGAGTACGACAGGCCGCGGGAGATGCCGCCCTGCTGCTGGCCCCCATTTACCAGAACCGCAACGACGCCAACAACGCTGAAGCCCAAAAGGCAATGGGAGCACTCGCGTACCCGGGCGATATGTCCGACATCTCTTACCCTGCTATCGTGTTCTACGAACAGGGTGGCCGCCAATACTCCACCATACATGGCAGGGAACTCATGAGCGCCGATGCCGCTCAGGTGGCAGAGCTTATACGGCAGCGGCTGTCCGCCAAAAAGGAGCAGGATTCCCTGCTCAGCCGTGCCAATGCTGCCACCGACCCCGCCGAGAAAGCCCGTTACCTGCTCGAGTCTACCCGAGTGAGCGGACCGGAGTGGCCCAATGGTCTGAAACAAGCCATGCAGCAGGCCGACCCCGGCGATAAGAGCGGGTACCTGGCCGTGCTCAACTTCGGCTTCGCCCCACAGGAGAATGAGGCAATGGAGGACTTCCTTAAACGGCTGGAGGCCGTGCTCGATAACCCACGCTATACCGAAGGGCAGAAACAACGTGCCTGCGCCGCCGCCATCGGCCACATACGCCGCAGCCTGGGCACACGTGCCGGTGGTTCGCTGATTACGAAGTACGCTACCATCATGCACAAACTCGATCCCGACTCCCCCCTGGGGCTGTCGGCCCCGGTTGTCATGCGCGACTGGGTGCAGGAGTACCGCTACGGTCAGGGCTGGAGCCCCGAAGTGCTACCCGGCAACGATACCCCCTTGCTCATGCTCGATGTCCCCATCAATAAGCCCGGTATCTATACTGTGACCTTCAAAATCGTGACCGGGCGAGATGCCGTGCAAGTCAAAAAACTGCGCCTGATGGACGGCTCGCGTTGCATTGTCGAGGACAACACGCCCCGCGATATCACCTGGTCTGCAACCCGGCAGAGCTACATACTCGTCGTGAAAAAAGCCCTCAAAAATCCCGCCCTCGAAATCACTTACGGCAATGCCCCCGACAAGCGCAGCACCTGGGGAGAAATTACCGTGAAAAAGAATTAGGAAGACGCGTTGGAACAATGAGAGGTCTAAACCTATTTTGACAGCAAAATTGGAGCTTGGCCACCTATCCCCAAGGCGTCAGCCTTGGTCTTCACCATGCGCAGCACGGTTCTTCACCGCGGGCTTTAGCCCGCTTTTCACCCGGCCGAAGGCCGTTGAAAAGCTTTTATTCCAAAGCGAGCCACAGGCGAGCCTAAACCAGAGCCCGCCGAGCGGGCGACAGCTCAATAGCCCGGAGGTTGA
>JAFURE010000030.1 GCA_017471985.1 Akkermansia sp.
AAGAACCTCATGTACAGCAAGCTCGGTGAGCTCATGGATCTGGCCAAGGACACCCTCGAGAAGAAGCGCGTGTTCATCAACACCCTCTACCAGCGCGGCCTGTACCCCTACACCAAGCGCTACCTGCCGCACCTGCGCAACCACTTCTCTACCATCGGCCTCAACGGCATCAACGAAATGCTGCGCAACTTCTCCGGCGACACTCTCAACACCGCCAACCCCGAGGGCATCGCCTTCGCCGAGGAAGTGCTGCACTTCATGCGTGAGCGTATTCGCGGTTACCAGGAGCAGACCGGCAACCTCTACAACCTCGAGGCTACCCCCGCCGAAGGTACCACCCATCGCTTCGCCCGCGAAGACCTCAAGCGCTACCCGGACATCATCCAGTCCGGCACCCCCGGCCACCGTTACTACACCAACAGCTCCCAGCTGCCGGCCGGTTACACCCACGACCTTTTCAAGGCACTCAAGATGCAGGACAAGCTGCAGTGCTGCTACACCGGCGGCACGGTATTCCACATGTACATGAACGAGGCTATCTCCTCCCCCGAAGCCTGCCGTGACATCGTACGCAAGGTGCTTACCAACTTCAAGATGCCTTACATCACCGTGACCCCGCTCTTCTCCGTCTGCGACAAGCACGGCTACCTGAAGGGCCGCCACGACTACTGCCCGCTCTGCGACGAGGAACTTATCGCCAAGGCCCGCGCAGAAGAGCAGCCCGAGCTCCCTCTCTTCTGATTCTTATAGAACACTATAAAACATTAACTCCTAACCTCACACTCACACATCATGGAACCCGAAGTAAAGCCGGTTGTAAAGACCGATGAGCAGATTCTTGCCGAGCACGAATCCGAGCGCACCAAGTGCACCGTCTACACCCGCGTGATGGGCTACCACCGCCCCGTTGAGACATTCAACGCCGGCAAGCAGGGCGAGTTCGAAGAGCGCGCCCACTTCCAGGAGCCCGGTTGCGGCTGCGGTTGCGACGTCATCCTCAAGTAAAGTTCCCTGCTATTGCAGAGCTTCAGCCCTGCAACGGCCGCAGAAAACAGCGCCAGCTCGATTCTGAGCCGTTGCGGGGCTCTGTCTGCACCGATAAATCCGGTATGAGCCACCGCCACCCCGTTGACATTACCACCCTCACCTTTCTCGATTACCCGAAAAAGGCTGCGTGTATCATGTGGTTCAACGGCTGCAACCTGCGATGCCCCTACTGTTACAACCCCGAGCTGGTAACAGAGAAAAGCACCACGCAGGTGGATGAAATGGAGTTCCTGCGCGAGCGACAGGGATTCCTCGATGCTGTTGTGCTCTCCGGCGGCGAAATTACCCTGCAACCCGGACTGGCAGAGCTGTGCCAAGAAATCAAACAGCTCGGTTATCTCATCAAAATTGATACCAACGGCAGTAATCCTCATGTGGTGGAAGATTTGTTGTCGCGCAAGCTCATTGACTACGTCGCAATGGATAACAAAATGCCCTCCACCCGCAGCTGGCAACTGCCCGGGGGGCACGTGCTCTACGAGCGCTTTGCCAAAACACTGGGGTTGCTGAAAGACTCCGGCATCCCCTACGAAATCCGTACTACCGTACACCCCGATTTGCTGGACGAAGCCGACATCCTGCAAATGATTCGCGAGGCTCACGCCCTCGGTTACAACGGCACGTATTACCTGCAGTACTTCTTCACCGGGGTACCTACCATCGGCAACATGCCCGCGCCCTCCCGCCGCTACGACCGCGGCCTGCTTGACCGCCATTCCCCCCTGCCCATCGGCTACCGCAATTTTCCCGAGGACAGAGGAAAATGATTCCGTTCATCCCCTCCGTTTTCCTGAATTTGTGCCATACGCGTGCTATATCGGTAATGGCGCTTGAATTGTTTACTTAAAAAGTGTAAAATATCGCCGCTATGCAGACCACTGGTGAAGAGAACAGAGCAAAGAACACACAGACGGAAGGATGGGGAGAAGGTGCGCGCTTTCTGCTGACAGCCGCCTGCGCCCTTATCATCCTGTTCGGCCTTCGCGAAGCAAGAGATTTGCTGCTGCCGATTGTCATGGCTATCTTTCTGGCAGTCATCAGCTACTCCATGACCGACATACTGCGTCGATGGCTGCGTTTCCCGCACTGGCTGGCTGTTTTCTTCACCGTCGTGGCAGATGCCGGGCTCATCTATGCCGCCGGTTCCCTCATAAAATTTCTGGCCGCCGACATGAAGAACACCTTCGAGGGCGTCTTCATGACTCAAATGCAGGAGAAGTACCAGAGCATCATGGCTTTCCTGAATGAGTGGGGCTACGGAGCCGAGGCTCAGCAGTTCATTCACAATCCACAGGAATACATCAATCCCAAAATCATCCTTTCGCTCTCCCAGTCGCTGGGCAGTCAGGTCATTTCCATGACCTCAGTCACCACCCTTGTGCTGGTACTCATGACTTTCCTGCTGGGCGAGGCACCCCTGTTCATGCGCAATTTCCGCTCTCTGCCCAACAGTGTGCAGGGTAAGAGCAAAGTGATTGATGCCCTGAAGAGCATACAGCGCTACCTCTTCATCAAAACCATCGCCAGTGCCACAACCGGCCTGCTCGCCTGGTGGCTCTGCCACTCCATGAACGTACCCTTTGCCTTCCTGTGGGGACTCGTTGCCTTCCTTCTCAACTACATTCCCACCATCGGTTCCATCGTAGCAGCCATTCCTCCCATTCTACTGGGGCTCATTCTGGGGGATTTGGGAGATGGAGTCGTGGTGGCACTGGGCTACGTTATCATTAACTTTGCCATCGGCAACGGTATTGAGCCGCTCTTCCTCGGCAAGCAGTTCGGTATTGCCACCTCCGTGGTGCTACTCTCTGTTCTACTGTGGGGCTGGGTCTGGGGTCCCTGCGGCATGCTGCTTGCCGTACCCATTACCGTCATGCTCAAGCTGGCCCTCGAGAACTCCCGCGACCTCTACTGGGTGGCCGCCATTATTGATGACAACTCAACCCCGTCATCCGAAGATTCAAAAAAATAAATAACACACAACATGCACGCATTCGCATACAAGAACGGCTCTCTGTACTGTGAGGATGTTAACCTTGCAGACATCGCCGCCGCCGTCGGCACCCCCACATTCGTCTACAGTCGCAAGACTATCATGGATGACCTCTCGGAGCTGCAGCGTGAGCTCGCCCCGCTCGATGCTCATATAGCCTACGCTGTAAAAGCCTGCTCCAACAAGGCTATTCTTAACCTCATGGCCCGTCAGGGGCTTGGCTTCGACATCGTGTCCGGCGGTGAGCTGTGGCGCGTGGTCAATGCCGGTGGCGACCCCACCCTCTGCACCTACGCCGGTGTAGGCAAGACTGAGGCGGAAATCCGCTACGCCCTCTCGCTGAATATCTACTGCTTCAACTGCGAGAGCGAGAACGAACTGCGCGAAATCAACCGCATTGCCGGTGAAATGGGCGTGAAAGCTCCCGTGGCTGTTCGCGTGAATCCCAATGTGGATGCCCACACGCACAAATACATCACCACCGGCACCAACGAAAACAAGTTCGGTGTGGATCTGAGCCGCATTGAGGAGCTCTACGCCACCATCGCCGCCGAGATGCCCAACCTGTATATCCGCGGTCTGCAGATGCACATCGGCTCCCAGCTCACCGAGGTAGAGCCCTTCGTCAAGGCCGTCACCAAAGTAGCCCCTGTAGTCGCCCGGTTCAAGGAACTCTACAACATCGAGTTCTGGAGTATCGGCGGCGGTATCGGTATTGTGTACGATGGCTGCCTGGCCTCCGGCAAGGAAGAATGGTGGGCAGCCCACCCCGAGCAAATTACCCTCAAGAGCTATGCACAGGCACTCATTCCCCTGCTGCAACCGCTGGGCCTCAGGATACTGCTTGAGCCCGGTCGCCGTCTGGTGGGCAATGCTGCCTGCATGCTGACCACCTGCCTGTACGAGAAGAAAGGCGAGGCCAAGACATTCAAGATGATTGATGCCGGCATGAACGACATCATCCGCCCCGCTCTTTACGAGGGTTATCATGAAATCTGGCCCGTCAGAGAGCACAGTGGTGACACCATCGTGGCCGACATCGTAGGGCCCATCTGCGAGAGCGGCGACTTCCAGGCACAGAACCGTGAGATTGCCGACGTTAAACCCGGTGAAGTTCTGGCTGAGATGAGCGCCGGAGCCTATGGATTCAGCATGGCCAGTACCTACAACTCCCGCCCGCTGGCCGCAGAGGTACTGGTAGACGGCGACAAGTGGCACATTATCCGCCGTCGACAGACGCTGGAGCAGATTGTGGAGGACGAGTGCCTGCCCGAGTAACGACAACGCCATGATTACACTTACCAATCTGACAGCGGGCCCCGAAATCGGCGCCAACTGTTACCTGCTCGACATGGAGGGCTCGCGCATCGTGCTCGATTGCGGCATGCACCCCAAGCAGGACGGCAATGCCGCCAAGCCGAACTTCTCCCTCATTGGCGCCGCCGATCCGGATGCCATCTTCATCACCCACTCCCACCTGGACCACATCGGCACCCTGCCCGTGTTTCAGGATGAATACCCGCGTGCCGAAGTCATCATGACTGTCGGAACGGCTGAAGTCGGCGATGCCATGCTGCACAACTCGGTAAACGTGATGACCGCCAAGCGTATGGGCGAGGGTATTATCGAGTACCCCTTTTTCACACATGGCGAACTGCAACGCCATGTAAATGCCTGGGTGACTCGCCCCTACAACGAGCCTTTCCGCACCGGCAACAACGGCACCGTACTGGCGACCCTGCACGACGCCGGCCATATTCTCGGTTCCTGCGGCGTGATGCTGGAGGGCATGAGTGGCACCACGGTATTCTACACCGGCGATGTTCAGTTTGAAAATCAAACCATTATCGGTGGCGCAGACTTCCCGCAAAGCGGGGTGGATGTTCTCATCATGGAGTGCACACACGGCCTGGCAGACCGCGACCCCGACTATACTCGTGAGAAAGAAATGCTGCGCTTTGCCCGCGCGATTCGCGAAGTACTCGAGGCCGGAGGCGCGGTTCTCATCCCCGTGTTCGCCCTCGGCAAAAGTCAGGAACTCCTCTGCGAACTGGGGCGATTCAAGCGCGAAGGACTCATACCCGATGCTCCCGTGTACTTTGGCGGCCTGAGCTCCAAAATCACTCAGGTCTACGACCGCCTGTGCGACAGCACGCCCCGACTGAAACCCGGCTACCGCATTAAGGAGGATGTGGAAACACACGGTCTGCCCAAGCAGGACAAAGGCCCGCTTGTCGCAACACCCGGTAACATTTATCTCGTTTCCAGCGGCATGATGAGCGAGCACACAGTCTCCTATAAAATGGCAGCTCAGGTCTTGCCGCACAAGAACGACGCCATCCTCTTTGTCGGCTACAGTGACCCCGAATCCCCCGCCGGGCGCATCAAGGCAACAAAACCGGGCGAGAATGTAAAACTCAACGGCAAGGGTCAGGCTTACCCCCTGCTTTGCCGCACCGAGTGCTTCGATTTCTCCGGTCACGCCACGCGCTCGGCTCTGGTGGACTACGCCTGCCGCCTGCGCCCCCACACAGTCGTGCTAGTGCACGGCGATGAGGACGCCATGGCCAGCATGCAGGCTACGCTGACCGATGCGCTGCCCGACAGCCGCATTCTGTGCCCCCGCCCGGGCAAGACCGTGCGCCTGGCATAACAACGGCTCACGATGTTCGGCTTCTTCGACAGCAACAATCAACTCAACAACCTGGCAGAAAAAGGAAAAACTGCCAGGTTGCTTCGCTTAGTTGCCAAGGGGGCAGACATCAATCAGCTCGATGTGACGGGAGACACCCCTCTTTTATCCGCCTTGTCAGTCCTTCCTTTCGCTCACCGGGAAACCGCCGACGCCATCATTAAAGCCGGTGCGGATGTTAATTGCCGTAGGAAAGATGCCCGATTTGATTACACGCCGCTCATGATTGCCGCGAAAAAAGGTTTCAGCAGCACCGTACAGCTTCTGCTTAACGCAGGAGCAGAAATCAATGCATCCTCTGCCTATGGCACAACGGCACTTATCAACGCTGCGATAGGCAACCACACCGATATTGTTGACATGCTGTTGCGAGCAGGTGCCTCCGTTCACCATCGGGATATCGACGGCAGGGGCGCGCTCTGTTATGCCTATCTTAACGAGAACGAAGATATGGTGGAGTTGCTTCTTGCAGACGGAGCGACCTTCAACCTGCCGGAAGCTGCGGAATGCGGTCAGGCTGAACCGGTGCGCCACCTGCTGGAGAATGGGGCGGACGTGAATGAAGGGGCTCCTATCGTCGGAGCCGCCCTGAATGAGCATAGCGATATCGTTCGCGCGCTGATTACAGCCGGAGCCAATGTCAATGCTCAGGATATTGCCGGCAATACCGCCCTGCACTACGCGGTACGCTGGGGTAATACTGATATCTCCGAGCAACTGCTGGCAGCCGGGGCTGATGTCAACATCGCTAACGATTGGGACGAAACCCCATGCTCCATAGCAGTTGAGGAAGGTCACACCGAAATCATAAGACTGCTCGCAATGGAATAGAATTGAGAGGATGTCAACACACGATAAAATAGATGCTTTGTTCAAAGCAGCGAAGCAAGGCGATGCAGAGAAAATCGCAAAGCTTCGGAAAAAGGCGCTTCAGGTTACCTGGTACGACGATGACGATAATACACCGCTACACCACGCTGCGAAGGGAGGTCACACGGCAGCGGTGTATGAACTCCTGAAGCGCGAAGGTGCCTCGGCCATCAATGTGTGTAATCTGGCAGATGAAACACCCTTCACGCTGGCCGTGCAGAATGGGCATACGGAAATTGTCCGTCTGATGCTCAGCGTGGGAGACGTTGACATAAACAATCAGAATGCCTTGGGTCGCACGGCCCTGCACTTGGCAGTAGAACACAGAGCCGGCGCGGATATGATTCACCTGCTGCTGGCAGCATATGCCGACATTCACGCGAAAGATTTTCAGAAGAGAACCCCGCTTTCTCTGGCCCGCGAAATGGGTGATACTGAGATTGAAGAGCTGATGCGACGCGAAAATCCCGCACTGCGACAGGCGGCACGAGAGGGGAATGTCGACAAATTGCGCAATCTGCTGGCAGAAGGTACAGATTTGAACGCTCGTGACTTGTCCGGCAACTGTGCACTTGCCGAAGCTCTCGATTTTGAAGAGCGGGACGCCGTGGACATGTTGATAGAGGCGGGAGCGCGACTGACTCTCGGTGAAATGATCAGTCTGGGAGATGTCAATGATGTGAAGGTCCTGCTGAAGAGCGGCGCCAAGGTCAATGAGCAAACACTCAATTTCAGCACACCGCTACTGAGTGCCATTGATGAGCAGGATGCAGAAAAGGTAGCGCTCTTACTTTCTGCCGGTGCGGATGTTAATTTGGCCTCTATGAGTGGCACTCCGCTTACTGCCGCAGCGTGGCGAAACAACACCGATATCGTGCAAATGCTTATCGATGCCGGAGCCAATGTCAATGCAATCGATTACCAAGGCAAGACCGCATTGAGCGAAGCCATTTTGTTGGGCAAATTGCAACATGTTTCGCGCCTTATCCGAGCCGGTGCCGATGTCAACCTTGCCGATTCCAAAGGCACAACTCCCCTGCACCAAGCCATCATGCAGGATTACGACACCATCGTCCGAGCACTGCTTGCAGCCGGTGCCAACCCCGACGGAGCTCGTCTGTACGGATTAACGCCGAGGGAATGGGCGAGCAGCAAGCCCAAAATGGCGGCTATCATTCAGCAGCAAGCTCCGCTTCCGCCTGTTCAATAGCAATCGTGAGCTCCTCCCAGCGAGTATAGAGTGCCTCGGATTCGCGCTCCAAGGTCTGGTATTGCAGAGTGAGTTCCATGAGCATCTGGTTATCGCTCATGTTGGCAGGATTCTCCAAGCTCAGCAGAAATGGCATCTTTGGCCTCATCTTTTTCTGCGATTGCCATTTCCACCTGCTCCAACTCAGTTTGAAGGGGCTTCAGAATGCGAGCACGGCGTTCGCGTTCCTGAGCTCGAGCTCGGCGGGCATCTTTCTTGTTAACAATGCCGACGGCAGGGTCCGCAGCGGTTGATGTCGAAGTAGCTGCCACTGCGGCCTCCTTCAGGCGACGCTCCTCAGCCTCGACAGTTTCAATGTATTGCGACACATTGCCATGAAACTACCCGAAAAATACCTCGG
>JAFURE010000031.1 GCA_017471985.1 Akkermansia sp.
AAATAGAGACAAAAATAGGTAACTTTAGCCTCAGGGATACGAAAAATGAAAAAAATAGCAAAAATACGTTGCTCTGATTTCGAAAAAATGCTATTCTGCCCCCGAACCAACAAAATCAACCACTAATTAGAAGTTCCCTAAAAAGTATCATCATGAAAAGGACTCTTTTTCTGACCGCAGCACTCATCTGTTTGGCAAGCAGAGCCAAGGCCGCCACCTACACCGACTTGACCGGTTCCTGGTGTGATAAAACAAATAATGTCATTTATGACGGCAAGGGCTACTTTGCGGTGGAGTCCGTCGCCAACACGGCTGTAGACATCACCATCAACCTGGCTTCATTGGTGAGCTATGTGAATTCCAACGACTATACGGGGAGTAGCTACATGTTGCTGTGGGAGAATAGTATACAGAACTACGGATTAGGCGACAATGCAGACAAAAGCACTGATACCGGCTCCCGCACGCCATACCTGAGCGGTTATACAACCGGTGCCTGGAATGCCAACACCAACAACATATCCTACGATACGCTGAGCAACTATGCCGTGGGAGACTACGTAACCCTGAGCATAACCAACCACACAAGCAATGGTGTAGCGGTAAAAGCCACCAATAGCGAGGGAGTAACAGATACGCTGTACTCAGCATCCGCGCTCAAATACGGCAGCATGAGCGGCGTCAGCGGCTACTATGTCAACCTGAACTATGTGACAGGGGTAACTCTCCATACGCCATCCACTTTGGATACGGCAACCTATGTGCCACCGGTAGACTATAGTGCCCCCTTTGTCAGCCAACGTACGGATGGCACCACGGTAGGCAGAGTCACCTTCCTTGGCGACTCTATCACCCATGGTGTTAATGACCAAAGCTACCGCTGGCAGTTATTCAAAACATTGACGGATAACGGCATTGAAAATGAAATAGCCGGGCCGAGGGAAGGCTATTATAACAGTAGTCCCGAGCATACAGAAGATGCCGGCAATAGCTACGGCGGTGCAAAGTTTGCCAATGTACATCTGGCACAGGCAAGTGGCCGTACGCACAACATCATCAGCGGCTCCAATTCCGGCATGACCGGTGTGAACTATGGCGGGCACTCCACCGCCTCTACTGCAAAAAACTACGACAGCAACACGTGGTTCTGCATGATGGGCACCAATGATATGCTCTCCGACGGCGGTGCGTCGACAACAGACTATTGCAACAAGATGGCCAAGATGCTGGGTGGCACGGTGAGCTATGCAGAGGGGACAGGCTATACCTGGACTGCGGACAGCACCAACTGGGGCACCATGGGCACCATCGTAGATGATGTTCACGGCGAGGGAGATACCTTCTACATGCTCTCCATTACCCCGTGGACCCAACATGCCAACAGCAATACAGAGAGTTATCACTACGGCGCACAGGAGTTTAACCGTAATCTGGAGTTGTGGACCGACGCCTACAATAAAGCCCACGCCGGTAAAAATGTGGTATACGTCGATGTCACTCGTGGTATGATTGACAAAACGTCCGATGTTTCCTTTTACAGCCCGGGCGCTTTCTTCAATGCTCCCGGCAGTGACGGGCTCCACCCCAACGACCAGGGCTCTATCATTATAGCGGGTAACCTGGCACGCGCCATGGGAATCGGCGGGCGCACGGCAGGGTTGCAAAGACAAGATACCACCGGGTGGAGCGCTGCCCCCGTCAGCTCGCTCAGCGCCGGTAGTAGCCAACTTTGGGCAGCAAATGCCTTTACTATGGAAAACGGCTATAGTATAGACTTAAATGCAAACTTTGGGGACGGTGAGCAAAATGGATGGGCCACCACAGATACGCGGCTTGCCATCTCTCTGGGAGACGGTACCTACAGTGGCACGCTGAATGTGAGCGAGGGGTACATCTCCTGGGGGAGCGATGTGCTCTTCTGTTGGGATAACTCCACTCTGGCCAATGAAGGGAACCTGCGCGTAGCCTGGCACAACGGCAACTCTGCTGACAACGTATTGCAAGGCTATTACGTATGGCTGGGGGATATGCTCATCGGGCAAGGTCTGGAGGCTACTACCGACACAGGATTGAACGGCATTCTGCTCTCAGCCTACGGGGCGGACGCTGCTCTTAACACCCTGAGCTGGAGCAACACAGCTTATGCACCGTCTACCACCGGTACTGTCTCAACGGAGCACGCATATATAACCACGCAAGACGCTGCGATTAGCACATTAATACCCAATAAGGCATATACTACATCCGGGGTGGATTTCACATCTGCCACTGTAACCAATGCCACAGAGGGGCAAGTGTTGGTCAGTACAGCAACGCCGGAAAGCAACACCTTTAAAATGAAATCCGCCGCAGGGTGGACCGCCCTGACCAGCGTCACCTACAGCGAAGATATTAACGTACAAGTCACAGGAAAAACGGTTCACACCATTTTCGGGGCGAATGACACGGCTAAAGCCGGGCAGCTCACGCTGGAGATTGCTGAGGGTGCCTCCATTGGCGATGGTTCCTACAGCAATAAAACTGCCGCCATTGCCGGCTCTTATAATGGCGGGCAGGCAGAGGCCTTCAACGTATATGTAGAGGGCGGCACTGTGGAGGGTGATATCGTGGGCGGGGCCGTACTTGGTAGCGGCCACATTGACAGCGTCAAAATAGTGGTCAACAATGGCACGATACAGGGTGGAATATACGGTGGCTCCAAAACTAGCGGCAGTGTTGACAATGCCCATATCGTCATCAACGGTGGTATTGTCATAAACGGAATCAATGCCGGCGGAACCGACGGCTCTGTAACCCACGCCCAAATTACTATCACCGGGGGTATGGTAACCGGAGATATCACCAGGGGCAATGCCCGGAATGCAGATGTTATCATACAGGGTAGTACTGCAAACATAATCGGTAATATAGAGGCAGACTCCCTTACCCTCTATAATGTCCGGAATAATATGGCCGCAAGTGTAAAATCCGCGAAAGATATTACCACCGCCGGCAATACCAACACGGCTATTGCAGTGCAAAATGAAATTGAGCTCAACTCACTTCATTTAGGCGATACTACCACCTTAAGCGTGCTGAATACGACAGATACAGACAATAGCACCATAGAGGATGAAGCCACTATTACCGTAACAGAGCTGATTGTAGGAAGCGGGGTTACCCTTAATGCCAATTTACTCTTTACGCAAGAAGCCCTGTTACGTATGGAGGGGATGTTAACCATGGGGAGCAGTATCACCCTGACAACAGGCATGACGCTTGATTTGGCTGATAGCATGCTTGACGGCTTATACAACGGAGAAATCATAACTCTGTTTACCGGGGTCGATGATCTGTCTGTAGACAACAATTCCATTGCAGCCGGGACTTTCATGAACGCTACAGATATATTCACCGGTTTGAACAGTGAGTATACCTACTACATGAGCTACGATGGCAGCAATGTGAGCCTGAGTATACCCGAGCCCACGACAGCTACGCTGAGCCTGCTGGCATTGGCTGCATTGGCAGCTCGCCGCCGTCGCAAATAAAACACACATATATAAAATTGGAGCTTGTAGGTAAGGACTAATTATGAGTTACGAAGGACTAGACCTTCCTCAATTTTCCTAATTCTGCCAACGCGTCTGACATATATGTTTTTGAAAGCCGCTGCCATGCTGCAGAGGCTTTCTTTCGGTCAGGCTACAGACTACGACATTGGTCAGGACCGACGGAATGGTTACTGCGGCTATCACAATTGCAGGGTAAAAAAAGCAGGTCAACCGACTAATCGGCAGACCTGCAATGTTACAATATGCAAGGGGGCTTACTTCTGTGGCAAAGTCACAATAAAGAGCGGTGTGTAGGGGCGCTCAGGGGTACCGGCATAGGGAGCGATGGTACCATCCTTAATGAGGTAGAGCTTCTCCTCGCCCTCACGGCAACGCACGGGTTTACCCTCCGCATTGACATACCCGGCATACGTACAACGAGAGTCGGTAATAGCCATCACGGAATTAAGGATTTCGGCATAGTAGTCATGTGAAGCTACTTTATCAAAGAATTCCTTGAATGCTGCATCGTGCTTTGCATCGTGCATATTGAGCCAGCAGCCGGGATAAAGTTTATACTTAGAAGTCAGCGCATCGAATTCGGCTATATCTTCCCGCATACTCTGAGAGAATGCCAGGCCGGATGAATAGGGATCCATCCCCTGCACAAAACCGACAACAATATCAAACAGATAAGCACGGGCGTATGCAGGACATCCCGGGTCGTTATGAGCAGCAATGTTGCGCATCAATCGAGCCGGTGTGACAGCGCCTTCTCTGAGGGCCTTCTGGTCGAAGCCCATGGCCTTGCGAGCACCGGACAGTTTGAGAACGATACCCGTATCGACTTCTGCCTTGGAAATCTTGCGAGCCTTCCCGTAAGGTTTTCTCTGGTCGTTGACAATTCGAATGGTACGAGCGCCCTTGTTAAGTGTGCCGGTCACAATGGTGGGGCCCATTTTCACGCTGTGCAGACCATCGCCCCACACATTGTACCGATTGGCAAAAACGCGTGACACAAACTTATCTACACCGGCAGGCTTACCGAGCAGATAAACACTCTGCCCATCTGCATATATCCCCTTCACTGCCTGAAGGTGCGGCAGAATCTGCTCAGGGGCGAGCGGATGGCTATCGGCGGAGCGGAACTCCTTGAGCTGGTAGGCATGCATGGCGTCATTCTCCTTGCCCATGAGGTCGCGGGCTTCCTGCGGAGTGAAGGCCTGGGGAACAGAGGCATAGCAATCGGAGCAAGCCTCGATGGCGGCGGCATAGCCCTGCATATCGGTGACCGTTTTGAGCGTGTTCGGCAGTTCAGCGAATGCGCGAGTCCTGTCGGCATAACCCAGCAGCTCATCGCGCAGTTCGGGGCGAAGCGGCAGGACCTCGGTGTAACGGTCGTAGGTGTCGACGGCTTCCTGGGCGATTTCAGGCTCCAGCGAGCGGCGGCTCATGCGGCGCAGCGCGGCAGCAGCTACATCCTGCATGGCACTGCGGACCTCAGCGGACTCCTGTTCCGTAATACTTAGCAGGGAGGTACAGGAAAGGAACTCCTCATGAAGGGCTTTGAGGGCCTCCAAATCCTCACCAACAGTGGGATGAAGGAAACGGTCGAGCACCCGGGGACGGATTTCAGCCAATCGCTCGTTGAACTTAGCCATGAGAGCGGTCGGCTCTTTGGCAGCCGAGGAGTTGAACTCAGCCTTGAGCTTATCCTCAATCCTGCGCACTTTGTCAACCAATACCAGACCGGAAGTCAGCTCAGCGGCGGTAACAGTCGGGCTGATGAGCTTTTCTGTAGCCTCGAACAGCTGGGGAGTGAGCTCCTTAATATCGTTCTGATAGCCATTGTGCACCTTAATCCAGGCATCGGCAGTTGCGAGAGCATCCTCATAACCGGAGTGCACAGCTTTGCAGAAAGTACGCATGGGGTCAATGCCCCCCACGAGCTGGGCTACGTCATGCACACGTTTTTCGGCCATCCCCTGCTCGATATCACTCTTCAGTGAGCTGCCTCTCATGTAGGCAAAGGCAAGAACGGCCAAGATAAGAAGAATCGTCGTAACGACTACGCAGATGGACGAGCGAATAATCACCTTTCGCCTGTGCTGAGCCACGAGAATGGCGCGCACCTTTTTCTGCAACTTCTCAATCAGCGCAAGTAAGTCCACAGCCTCGGGAAGTTCCTTGAGTTCCTCTGTGCGCTTGTGATGTTCATGCAAGTCATGCTCACATCGGGACAACTCCTGGCGCAGAGTCACTTTTTTCTCAGTTGCATGGTAGGCGTCCAGCTGCTTATTGTACTCGGCACGGAGTTTCTGGAGCCGACAATAGCGGCACCAGTCCTCGTGCACGCGAGCAATGAGCGCGGTCTGCTCGGGGGTGAGGGTCAGGCGTTTCTCCTGAGCAAACATCTCAATACTCAGGGCAAGTTCCTCCCTGGCTTTCAGGTCGGTTGTCTCGCGCATCTTGCAGAGTGCAGCCATCAGGGAGGACTGCCAGCGCTTGCGCTCGGCGGCATCCACCATGGCGGCGGCATCCCGATAGCCGACAAGATTTTCCAGCTCACTTTCCTCGGCCATGCTGCGCAAGCGTGTGACCAGCTGAGTGACGTGTGCCAAACGCCCGGCTGCAAGAACTGCGGGCAATTGGGCAGCGGCAGTCTTGTACAGCTGCTTGCCGAGCTTGTGGGAAAGCGCATTGAGAGCTTCATCATAGGGGCTCTCTTTCAGGAGCTGCTGCACCATGTTGAAGCACTCCTCATCGCGCCCGGTGTCGAGCGAGCTTTTCAATTTACGATAGAGGGCCCGGCCAAAAGCGGATATTCCCTTAGGCTCCTGCAATTCAATAGGTTTTGCAGTTTCCTCCTCGGCAGGCACAAGTGATTTTTCTTCCTGTTCAGACGTCATGGCGGCAAGCTATGCTTAATGTGGACGGAGCATAGCACAAATCACCGCGTAAAACAATCATTTTCCGTGTCAAAAAAAAAACGGAGAGCCTGTCAATTATTCAAACCACAAAATACCGTCATTCATTTTCCGGAGGAAAAGACAGGTAAAAAAGGCCAAAGCACCTGCAAGTGGTAATTGGTCAGGCAACCCGGGGCTAAGGGAATCAATTCCCTTTCTATTGACGCTATACCCAATATCGAGCATTTCCACACGATAATCGGTTCTGCCATAGTTCTTGGTTAATCCCAGGAACCCACGAGCCTGGGTCGATACGCGCTCAGTACGCCCATCCGGCATGCGCAGAGTAAAATAGGGCTGATTAAAAACAGTCAAGTCCAGATAGCAGACAACCGTACCATCGGCAGACGTGATAACCGGTTCGGGGGCAAACAGGCGTTTGAAAAAATTACCGGGACAGTGACAGCAGTACAGCAGTTGGCCATCGGGGTCATACATTTTAAAATCGAAAGCATGAGTTCCCTTGCGACATGTGTAACCACCGGCAAAAGTTGCAGAAAACTTACAATCGCTCCCGAACAGAAACTCCATCATAACTTCAATCTCGCTTTCCAGTCACGCATCATCACAGCAAAGGGGGCTTTCGATTCTTCATCGTTCCTGTACGGGTCGGTTACGACGGCGGCAGCGTAATCACCGGAAAGCAACAGGCACAGCGTGGCCAACTCATCGGCAAGATGCTTTTCGCCAAGGGTCGCGGCGGCCTGACGCACGCCGGAATCGGAGCACCCGGGAGAATAGATATGGGAACACCTGCGCGAAAGCATGGCAAAGGCAGCTTCGGCCACATCGCAGACTTCGAGCAGGACTACGGCTTCTTCTTTCTGCTCCGGGGTGGCATCATTCATCCCCTGTACTCGCTTAAGAGAAGTACGCACAGCGGCTATATTATGTGAGCGGAAAGCCTCTCGCGCCTGCTGAATACTGTTCTGAGCTGTATCTGGCGTGTTATGACAGGACGCTTCGAGCAGATGCTGAGCAAAAGCAGCATATTGAGCAGGAACAGAATCGAGCTGCTTGCGAGCAGTTGCCAGCAATTGTTCCGCTTCCGGGGCCCCGCTGCGGCTAAAATGAACACTCTGCAACAGCAACAGATAGGGATGCTCCGGCTGCTCATTGCTCTTTCTGAGCTGCTCAAGCAGATGGCGCCCGGCAGGCGAACCGGTGACGGCGGCAATTTGCTCTACACGGGTGCGGAAGTCAGGCTCAAGTTCCCGGTTCAGAAGTTCGGAAAGCGCGCGGACATGCCAGGCCGCCCAGACTGCCAGAGTAGGCTCCTGATTTTCAAGAATAAGCGACTTTAACAAGGTCAGAGCTTTCTCATAATCGCCCTGAGCCAAGGCCGTTTCCACTTCCTGCAAGGGTGCGGAAATTACAAACTCGTAAGCCTGTACATATTCCCGCTGAGGCTCCGGCACACACAGATAGGCGGTAATCCCGGCCGCCACTGACCCCAGCCCCAAAGTAGCGGCCCCATATTTCAACGCCTTAATAAGCAGGCTGCGGCGTCCCGAGGGGGTACTTACTTCATCCTCAGCTTTGAGAGCCGTCTGAACACAGCCCAGCTCAGCCAGCAATTCTGCGTAATTGGCCGGTCTGTCCTGCGGTTCATAGGCCGTCATGTGGTCCAGAAGGTCGCAGAGTGCTGCATTTGTACCGAAGGGCAATATATCCGCCGCGCTCGGCAGATTACGCTTGAACTGCAATAACTGTTGAGTAGAAGTTATCGGCTCGCTGAAATCACCCACACCGGTCAGCAGATAGCGCAGGGTCATACCCAGGGCGTACATGTCTGTGCGCGCATCTTCATCACGCCTTTCGAGAGTTTCGGGCGGCACATAGTAGGGTGTGGCCCATATAATCTCCTCGGTATCCTCCTCTGCCTTTCCGAGAGCAAGCCCAAAATCCAACACTTTGGCCTTCCCCTCATCGGTGATGATGATATTTCCGGGCTTCATATCGCGGTGCAACACCCCGGCCTGATGTGCGGCCTGCAAGCCCTTGACCGCCTGTATGGTATAATCAACAGCCTGTGCAGCACTCAGCGGACCGGATTCCTGAACATAGGTCTCGAGGTCACGACCGTTTATCAGCTCCATTGCAATATAGAACTGATTGCGGGCATGCCCGGCAGAATAAACGGCCACCACGTTATCATGGCGCACCTTGGCCATCATGGCCGACTCATTCTCAAAACGGGCTATGCGTTCCGGCTGGTCACGGTAGGCGTCGTTGAGCAGCTTTATGGCCACACTGCGATTGAGCACTAAATCACGTGCCCGCAGCACAACGCTCATGCCGCCAATTCCCAGAATGCCCTCTACCCGACAGCCGGAAATCACCGTATGCACATACTCACTCGCGCTGCATTCCGGGCAAGATACCTGAGAATAAAAGCCGAGTGCTGAAATATCAAGCTGAGCACCACAGACCGGGCACTGCCAGATTTCAACATTGTTCATGTGCTTACGTAAAAAATAAAGCCGGGCAGGCACGTTACGCACACTACCCGGCTTGTGTTAACTCTTAGTTCAGGCCAGCTGGGGCAGAGAAGCCGCGGCAACAGCCTGGCCGTGACGCTTGGTCTTCTCGTCGGGCACGCAAAGGGTGATGGCAAGCTCGGGGAACTCGCCCTTCAGCACCTCATTGGCCTTGTCGATGATGAGCTGACCGCCATCGCCGGTAGCTACGCGACCGAGGAAGAGCAGATTGCGCAGTGCATAGAACTTGGAGAAGTAGGCGATGGTGTAACCGAACTCCACGCCGATAGTCTCGTAAATCTTGCGGGCACGGTCATCACCCTCAGCCATAGCGGCCTGCACTTTCTTAAGCTGCTCGGGGTAAGGCATGGAACCGAAGTCGAAACCGGCACGGGGAGCCAGACGGGCAACAGCCTGCTGAGAGAAGTACATGGCGCCCACACCTTTATCCTTGGACCACTCGTCTACGCCGCCGTCTTCCTGATAGTCAACAGGTACGAAGGCAAGCTCATTGAGCCAGGGCATAATGTGCCCCTCGGGGTCCACATAACCGGCAGCCAGAGAGGTACCCATGGCAATGCCGAGCACGGCATCATCATTCATACCCATGGCACCGGCAAGAGCGGTAACCTCACCGTCGTTCACTACCTCGAAAGGAACTTCCTTACCCATGCGCTCGCTCCAGCGCTCCTTGAGCGTGCTGAACATAGGACGAATGACGTTGGTGAAGTCCTCTGCGGAGATGCCACGGAAAAGAGAACCTACGCGGGGCTCGCTGTTCACGTATACGCCGGCGGCGGAACCACCGATAGCGTCCACCTGCGGCAGGTGCTTGGCTGCACGCAGCAGGGAGTCATCCACACCCTCAAGCTGGTACATGGGGTCGGTCTGGTGGTAGGGATCCCACACAACCTCCTCGGAGTACACAACCTCACCGTTCACAACGGCAGCACACTTGCGGTCGGAACCACCAAGGTCGAAACCGATGCGATAGCCGTCCAGATTACGACCCAGGGATACGGATGTGGAGTTCTCGGCGGGGAGCTCGCAGGGGCAAGCCACCTTCACCACCTGAATGGGCTGGTCATAAATCTTCTTACCGATGAAATCCCAGTCGAACTCACGGGCACCGCCTGCGCAGTAGGTAGCAGCGAGCATGTCGGCAATCTTGTCGGCACCGGCTACCATGATGGTGCAGCCGCCCTTCATCCAGAGCAGGAACTTAACGATTCGCTCGATGTACTGGTTGTTGAGAGCATCGTTCTCCTCGGAGGAAGGAAGAACCTTACCGCTCCAGCGGAAACAGGTACCATCCATACGGGTGAGAGCGATATCGATAGCCTGAGAGGCGGGGTCGGCAGCGACCTTGTCCTCAAAAGCCTTGTTCCAGAGAACCGGAGCAACGAAGTCCGGGTCGAGCACGGGTGTGAATTTCGGTTGGATATTCATAACGTTACTGAGTGTATATTACCATGCCATCTGTCAGATGACAAGCTAAAAAAGCGGTGGTGATAAAGATTGGGGTTAAAATCAGAATTCGCAGTTACGGGGTGTACGGGGATAAGGCAGAACATCGCGGATATTCTGCACGCCGGTCACGAACATAATAAGGCGCTCAAAACCAACACCGAACCCGGCATGAGGAACCGTGCCGTAGCGGCGCAGGTCGTTGTACCAGTAGTAGGCCTCGGCATCCATACCCAGACGTGCGATATTGCCCTCCAGCACATCCAATCGCTCCTCGCGCTGGCTGCCGCCGATAATCTCGCCAATACCGGGGACCAGCACATCCATAGCCGTCACAGTCTTCCCATCATCATTCAGGCGCATGTAGAAAGGCTTGATTTCCTTGGGATAATTGTACACGATAACCGGGCACTTGAAGTGACGCTCGGTCAGGAATCGCTCGTGCTCACTCTGCAGGTCCATACCCCAGTACGGCGGGTATTCAAACTTCTCGCCACTGGCAAGCATGATATCGATTGCCTCGGTATACGAGCAGCGCACAAAGGGCTTGTTGCTCACCTCCTCCAGGCGGGCACGCAATCCCTTGTCCACAAACTTGCAGAAGAAATCAAAATCGCCGCTCTCATCGGCCAGCATCGTATCGGCAATGTGGCGGATGAAAGCCTCGGCCAAGTCCATGTCACCGTAAATATCGCAGAAAGCGACTTCGGGCTCAATCATCCAGAACTCGGCCGCATGGCGCGTGGTATTGCTGTTCTCAGCACGGAAAGTGGGGCCGAATGTGTAGATATTGCTCAGGGCACAGGCAAAGGTTTCACCCTCGAGCTGACCGGAGACGGTCAGACTGGCAGGCTTGCCGAAGAAGTCCTTCTCGTAGCTCTTATTCTCCGCCAGCGGGTCGAGGGTCGTGACATGGAACATCTCCCCTGCACCTTCACAATCGGAGGCCGTGATGATGGGGGTGTGAACCCAGATAAAATCGCGCTCCATGAAGAAGCGATGCACCGCGCGGGCAATGCGAGAGCGTGTACGGAAGATTGCGCCAAACAGATTGGTGCGGGGGCGCAGGTGGGCAATCGTTCTCAGGAACTCAGGTGAGTGCCCCTTCTTCTGCAGAGGATAGCTCTCGGGCGAAGTACCGACCAGCTTAATGGCTGTTGCCTGAATTTCCCATTTCTGCTTACCGGGGCTGGATACCAGGCGCCCCTCGACAGAAACAGAGGAACCGGTTGTCATCTTACCGATATCCTCGTAACCGGGAATACCGGCATCTGCAATCACCTGAATGGAGGCCAGACTTGTGCCGTCATTAACCTCAAGAAAAGAAAAGGCCTTAGAGTCGCGGCGGGTACGCACCCACCCCTCTACCAGAATTGAATCCTGCTCGGCATCGCTTGCCAGAGCGTGTTTGACCAGAGTTCTGTTCATGGCATCACTATATCACCATCACCCCCGCATGGCGAGTATTTTTTCTGACTCAGCCAGCAATTTTTCAAGAGTTTCGACCAATATGTTGGTGATGACAAAGTCACGGTACCACTTTTTCTCGCATGGCACGTAATAACAAGGCAACATGGTATCCGGCTCCTGGAAGGTACCACCAGGCGGGTGCAGGTGGAAATGCAGCAGGCGCACACCGCTGCCGGCCAGTTCCATCTCATGCTTGTCGATGAGCTCAGGGTCGAAGTTTCGGTCCTGCATACGACGGCACATCAGGCGGATTTCGCTGTCAGCAGGGTACTGCTGCAAAGCCACCATATCGTATTCCTCGGGCTGCCACTCGGGGCGGAAGGCTCGCGTGAGCAGCGGGTCGCAGCAGGATGCAATCCGCCGCAGGCAACTCTTTCGATTACTGCCGGGAGAGCCACATATCAGCACCAGCATGCGAAGCGGCGGGGTCTTTTCCTTGCGGTACAGATAATCCAAGCGCCGCTGAGCATGCATCATGCGCATGTTAAGCTCCTCCATGGTCGCCACCATTTCATCCTTGCCGCCGGCAAAGAAACTACGGTCCTCCGACGGAGGGTGGGGGCGGTCGGGTCGATAGCGGTAGGCGACCGCCATGTCCAGCATAGGCAGGTGCTTGTGCAGCGGCGTATTCCCTTTGGGCAGGAAATGCCCGAGCACACGCATGACAACCTCACGCTTAAAGGAGACAAACATCTCCGGCTTCACCTGAATGTAGGGGAGCCACACCACCTCCTCAAACTCTGAGCTGTATGTGCAATCAGTTTCGGGCTTCTCCTTGTTGCAAATCAAGAGGAACCAGGTCTGCTGCTGACCATCCCAGTCGTCGCTTTTGCGATTTTTTTCGCGGTAAAAGTACCTCAGACCACCCCAGCGGGCTGCAATTGTGTAAGCAGTACGGGGCAAGCCGACCTCCTCCTCGACTTCACGCACAATAGCGTGCTCATAGGTTTCGCCGCTATGTACGCCGCCCTGAGGGAAATGCAGGTGCTTACTCTCCGGGCTTTTGCGGGCCAACAATAAGTTACCGGCAGAATCCATGATAACGGCAGCCACATTGAGCCGCCATCTGTAGGCATCATCACTCATGAAACTGTCGGCTTTCTGCGTCCGTGGCTCTCGTCATTCCACGCCTCGGTGCAATATTTTGTGCGACAAAGCTCGGCTACCTCATCGGCAAAACCGGGCCAGGGTTCATCCCCCTGCACCTCTACAACCTGCGCTGCTAGTGCAGCAGCCAGTAACTGCGGCCAACCGTCAGAGGGCTCACATTCCTGAATCAACCCCTGGTGCAACACAGCACCACGGTAACGGCGCTGACCGGCACCGGCTAATTTGTTGCCTGCGCTGTCCACGATATCACTGGCAACAGGGCTGGCCCAGCAGGCGCGGCCACCATCGGGAGCGTCCTCAATCAGCAGTTCACATTCTACACCACTGGCCTGCAGAGCTACGGCAAGTGCACCGTGAATCCACTTATAAAGCTTATCAGCCGGCGGGTAGATATTCCCCTCAATCGCAGGCAAAGTTACCGTGTAGGTATAGCCTTTCCGGTGATCAACGATACCACCTCCTGTCCAGCGGCGAATGTACTCGATTCCCTCACCGGGGAAAATGGAAGCCGCTACCGGGGTCGAATCGAAATAACCGAAACTGACCGCCGGTTTCGCCCAGCCGTATATGCGCAGCCAGGCTTCCGGGCGACGGCTGAGCAGCTCATCGGCCGCCATATTTTCATATCCCGTACGTGGTATCGGGTCACACCAAAGCCTGATGACCTGCGGAAGCAGAGCATCAGGCTGAGACTGTTGCATGTCAAAACTCATGCCTGTATTTACAATACGGTTCAACTTACATAGGCTGTGGCATGAGCACGCTGCTGGTAAAGCAACGAGTGTAGGAACGGAAGAACTCCTCGGGCCTGGGTGCTCGGCGGCGCCCCTGTCGCACCTGCTCCACCAGATTCACGCCCTCAGCTGTCAGAACGGTAATGGACATGGTAGCAGAAACCACACGAGCATTGCGATAAGTGGAAGAACCGGCCACAATACGGTCACCATATACCGAAATGGACTTGCTCATACTGGCAGAGGAGGAGGAGATAACAGGAACGCTGATTGTCTCGTACCCCACACGTCCACTCTCGGCATCGGCTGAATCATTGACGTACTCGATGTTGAAAATCAGGCTCAGCTCCAGGATATTCTCACACAGGAAGTTCTCCTTCTCATCCTTTTCGTAGGGAACATAGGCCTGTTCCAGACTATTCTGACACATCAGGTTATCGTAGCTCTCGCGCGGAGGAATAATCTGACGATACAGAGAGAAAATGGGGAAAATGCCCTTTTCCTTATCACTGGCATCCACATTGAGCACCTGATCACGATACATCAGACGGTAGCCGATGGCATTCACATCGCCCTGTGTCTCCATGTTGTGAGCACGAGCGTCGCGATAATTATTACGGAGAGAAGTGCTGCTGCTGACAGCCGGGTTACGGTCGGGAGCACAGGCAAAGAACACCATCTGCACGGAACGGGGAATCTTCAATCCCTTAGGCAGCTTACCGCCCTGGCGCTCCTGCTCTGTCTTGGCAAACATCCACTCGTAGCGGTTATTACCCTTCATCTGGAAAGACTCCAGATCACGAGCCATAATCTGCATGGCAACTCGGCCGCTGGTACTGGTGCTAACGTCCTCACGCACCTTCTGCCACAGCGTGACGCCCTGATTTGTCAACTGCATGATAATCAGAACCAGACCGGCCGTAATGGCCATAGCCACAATAAGTTCAATAAGCGTGAAACCGCGATATTTCTTGTAAGTATTCGTCTTCATGTACGGGAGAGAAAAGATTAGCGGTGGAAAGACATATTAGCAGAGAAAAGCGGGCGGCCCATACGCTTCCAGTTTCTATCGCCATAACGAGCCGGGTTAGGCGGCGACATCTTGTAGAAGTCAGCTCGGTAGAAAACAGCTCCGCCGTACTGTTTTCCATTGTCTGATGTCGAGAAATAATCCTCGGGCTTGCTCGCCTCGGCAATCACACCGGGATTGGGGGAAAGCTTGAACTCACCATTGTGCTGGTCAACAAGCTGGCTCATCTTCACAACAAACACGGGGCCTACAGCATCCTTGATATCGTTCTTATGCAGACTGTCGTTCATCGGGCAGGCAATGGCAACCAACTGGGAGTTCTGCCCGGGAACTGCTTTGGAGGCCTTTACGGGCGGATAAGTACCATCAGCTCGCGGTTGCTTGCTAGTGTCTGCTCTGTAAGAAAAGATGACAATGGATGTCGAAGGACGCTTGCTCTTCATAATCCAATAGAAGCCTTTATCGAAGGGGGTAAGGTACTTACCATCGGACGACACCTTATCACGGGCCCCAGCCCGCTCATTCGGGCGAATCGTACCCATCTCTGCACGCAGAATTCCGGTAATACGCTCAGCTTCCTGCTTGGTGAGAGCCTCCTGCACCAGGCCACGAGCCGGCACAAAGACAGTCAGGAATATTGACACCAGCACGCCGACCAGAGCAACAGCCAGCAATGTCTCCATCAACGTGAAACCGCCGCAGCGGCGCGTGATTTTATTCTTCATGTTTCAAGTGTAAGTGTAAGATTGGAAAGGACAGGCATCAATTATCCTCGTATACCTGTCGGGTGGTGCGCAGCTGACCGATGTCACCGGAGGGCCAGATTACAATACCCTTGGCTGCTGCCGGGCGACGCTGAGAGTCAAAATCTGTGGGAATAATGCCGTCCTTGGCACGATTACCGGTACCGGGGCGCCCACTGATAACCACCAGACGCTGAGCGGGAGGAGAGTTAAGCGGGTCTGACTGAGGGGTGACATAACGCCCCTTCTCGTCGAACTCGATGTAGTAGACCGCGGTCTGTCCCTTACCGGCCAGACGGGTCACCTCCTGTCCAAGCATATCACCACCGGCGTGGTCCATCCACTTGAGCGTGGTGCTGTAGGTCGGGCTGAAGAACACACCGGTCGGCAGAGTGACACCGGCCGAGGTGGAAACCCACACACCATCGCCCTCCACATCCGTACCGTCATAGGTACCGCGGGTATTCTCGTTCTTGCGCTTCATCTGTACGGTCATATAGCGCAAGTGACGCGTATTCATGGACTTATCCTTCTCATCCTTTGCGATGATAAGTCTGGTGTAGCAGTCATTTCCCTGAGCTGTAGCGCGAGCCTCGCGCACCATCGTCTCGAGCATATCGACACCGGAATCAAGACCACGACCTTTGCCGGCATCACGTAACACATTGGCAGACATGGTCATTAACAAACCAATGATTGCCATCACAACCAATAGCTCAATCAGGGTAAACCCCTTATTCTGCTTACTGAAGAACGTTTTCATAAACTGCGAAAATTTACCGTATTCAAAAATACGCCTTCACTATTCATAGCAGATTTTGCCCCTCGCTTCAACCATTTTTTTATTTTTCTTCACAAAAGACGGTCATTTTTAGTTTTTTGATTGACCTTTTCAGGAAAATAGAGTACAGAAGGCGCGTCATGACGATAATAGACTCGATAATCCTCGGCATCGTGGAAGGGCTCACTGAGTACCTTCCTGTCAGTTCTACCGGGCACCTGATCATCACGCAGTACCTGCTTGGATTACCGGATTCTGATGCCATGAAAGCATTCCACATCTGCATACAGAGCGGAGCCATTATCGCCGTACTGGGACTATATTACGCCCGCGTGCGCGCCATGTTCACTGGCACCTTATCAGCCCTCAGGAATCTCCGTAACGCAGACGCCACCGCTGAGGAGCGTTACCCGGCGGGAGCCCGCTTGCTGGTCAATATGATTGTTGCTTTCATTCCGGCCCTTGTATTGGGATTGATTTTCAATGATTTCATTAAGAGCGTACTCTTCAACGCTCCAACCGTTACAACCACCTGGGCTCTCGGTGGTCTGGTTATCCTTCTTTACGTGCGTTCACGCAAGAAAAGCGGCAAAGGCTTTGAGGGCAAGTCGCTCGATGAACTCAGCTGGGTCGGCGCACTCAAGGTTGGTTTTATGCAGTGCATTGCCATGTGCCCGGGTGTGAGCCGCAGCCTGATGACCATGCTTGGTGGACTTTTCGCGGGTCTGAGCGTTGCTGCCGCAGTCGAGTTCAGTTTCCTGCTGGGACTCATCACTCTGGGAGCCGCCACTGTACACGACGCATGGAAGCACGGTGGCGAAATGATTACAACTCTTGGTTGGGTGCCGCTGCTTGTTGGTACTTTCACCGCCTGGATTAGTGCCGTTATTGCCGTGAAATGGATGGTCGGCTACCTGAACCGCCATAGTCTGGCCATTTTCGGATGGTACCGCATAGCAGCCGCCTGTGTCATGCTCGGGCTAATCTATACCGGACTTCAGTTCGATTACGAAGAAGAAACTGCCCCCGAGCCTCAGCTGACTCAGCTTAGCGAAAAGCAATAAAAATAACGATGGCGGACTTTATGCTTTTCATTCTGCCCCGATGTGGGTAGAATGGCAGAAAGCATGAATCGACACATCCTCAGAATTGCAAATCTGCTTGCAGATAACCTGTTTGCCTGGTTCACCCCATCCTGGCGAAGAAAGGGCTGCGAGGCACGCAGTGCATTGATACGCTACTGCAATTACCACAGACCCCACATTTCAGACGAACGCAAGGAGCAGCTCTCTGCTGTGCAGGAACGATTGGAGAATGCTCTGCTCTTCTGGAAGAAGGAGGACACAATCGCAGCGACGAAAGATGTGGAAGGACTCAGCGAAAGCCTGAGGGGCTTTAAGCGAGGAGCCGTCATCGAAACTGTTGAATCGCTTTTCGTCATCATTGTGATTTTTCTGGGTATACGCACCTACTATGCCCAGCCGTTCCGCATCCCCACCGGTTCCATGCAGCCGTCACTCAACGGCATCACTATTAAACCACTGGCTGACAATGAAGAAATGCCCTCTGCCCCCGAGCGCCTGTGGAATGCTATAACGCTCGGCAGCAGTTACAGTGAAATCATTGCCAACAATGCCAAGAAAATTGTTGACCTGAGAACCGAGCGATATCTCTTCCTCTTTACTCGTACTCGCATATACTTCAGTGACGGAAGTCAGGAAACCGTGCCCTGTGCCAGCGGAGCTGTGGCTGAATACCTCATGCAACAGGGCAAATTAGGCAGAATGCTCATGCCCGGTGAAGTCATTGTACGAGCACGCATGGATGCCGGCGATATGGTTGTCGTCAATCGCATGGCCTACCATTTCCGCCGCCCGGAATTGGGAGAAACCTTTGTGTTCGACACGCGCGGCATCAACACGAACGTACCGGCCGCCATGCCCGACCAGAGCAGCGCCAGCAATTACATCAAGCGACTTTGTGGTCTTCCCGGAGATACGGTCAGCATCGACGAGCCTAACCTTGTTGTCAACGGAAAAACAGCAACACAAGCAAAAGTGCGCGATGTATCCGCCTGCAAGCCGCCATACAATAGCACCGGTTACAATGCCATTAACCGTACAAGGGATGCCTCGGTGTATTATCAGGCGTACATGACAGAGGGCTCCTCGGTCTCTCTTAAACAAAACGCCGACAATCCCAATCTCAACGAATACCTTGCTTTAGGCGACAATACGGTAAACTCCAAGGACTCCCGTTATTGGGGGCCTGTGCGCCAATTCAATATACTCGGACCGGCTTTTCTTGCACTCTGGCCCTTCACCGAACACTGGGGATATGTAGAATAATTTTTGTACAGACAAACTCTCACCTCTCTATCTGCTATGTCTGAATCTGACTCTATCACTAAAAATGCGAAATCAAATCTGGCATTTACCCTCATGGATCTGCCTACGGAAAAGCGCATGCACATGGCCCAATTCTATGCTTTCTGCCGTATTGTCGATGATATCGTTGACGAACCCGGCATGACGGAAGAAGAACGCCACCTTGCTCTGGACCGCTGGACTGATATCATCTCAATGAAGGTGACTGCAGCCCCCGGAATTGAAGAAGAAGTTCAAAAGCTCGTCAAAGATTTACAGCTCGATATCACCCCCATGCTTGAGCTGATTGCCGGGTGCCGTGGTGATATTTGCCCAGTACAACCGCAGAGCAGAGAAGAGCTACTGGCCTACGCTTACAAGGTTGCAGCCTGCGTTGGTATAACGAGTGCCACCGTCATGGGCGCCTCGGATGCGGCCAGAGAATACGCCATTTCCCTGGGTTACGCCCTACAGCTTGTCAATATCCTGCGAGATGTTGCAGAAGATTGCCGAAAATATGGGCGATTCTATCTGCCTGCCGATGATATGCAACTCTTCGGTGTAACCCAGGATGACATACGCAATCAGCGCTACAATTACCGTATGCGCCAATTACTTGCCTATGAGGCTGCGCTTGCCGAAAAGTTTTTCGGAGATGCCGAAGCATATTATCAGCAACTCTCCGTGGAGGATCGGAATGCCCTTATTCCGGCGCAGGCCATGAGCCTGATTTACCACACTATCCTCACAAAAATGCAGGACGATGAATACAGAGTATTCGAACGCCGCTACAGCGTAAACAATTTCCGAAAATTGTGGTTCCTGCTTCGTGCAAGACTCGGTACGGTATCCATGCCCACCATGCCCAGCGTGGCAGACTGGGGGTTCTTTAAGAACAATTCCACCGAATCAAAAAAAGAAGACTCATAAATCCTTATACCTAACTGAGAAAATGCCACTGTGCCGGCGAGAAAGCTTGACAAAGTAACAATCATAGTGCACAATAACTCCTGCCTGACCATAGGCAGGTGAGCATTACCTTCAGAATTGCTATGAAAACGAGACTCATCCATAAAGCTCTGGCTACCGCAGCAGTCCTTATGATTTCGGCTTGCGATGATCAGCCGGCAACTCCTACAACGACTGAGCCCGGTACCGAGGAATCAGCTCAGACAGCGCAAGTAACTACCGAGGATAATATAGCGCCCGGCGCAGAGGATATTTCCAAAGCCATTGCGCCCATGCTTGCTCCCTACACATGGTTGGAGATATCTCATGTTAGTTCTGAACTCACAACAACGGAAAGTGGCATACAAAGCCTGTCAGCCCAAATTCAATTGTCGGTAAAGGAGGACATGTATCGCAGAGAAAGCCCCCCTTCCGCATTTAATGAAGAGCGTAAAGCTATCAACGCCAGTGCTAACGCAGCAGTTCAGCCCAATTCTCTTTACCTCCTGCAGATAGGTGCACCCACAGAGAGCATAACCGAGGAAGATAGGAAATCACGCCCCCTGCCCGATAACCTCAAACAGCTTACCAACGAACTTCGTGATTTAGCTGAGTCAGAGGTCTACACCCTCGAAACGAAGGCAGGTACGCAGTACACTATAACTGCTACTATGCGAGCCACAAAAGGGGAAAATGGCTGGGATATCACTGACGTTAGCCTACAGACGGCCAATTTACCTGCCCCGGATTGCGCAGTGCCTGCTGCAGCCATTCCTGAAGGGAGCGCAATCCTGACCCCAGAGTTTACTGAAGCTCGCAAACAGGAAATCAAAACAAAAATTGCTGCGTTCGAAGCAGCCGCCGCTCCCTACATAAAATCCCGTGAGGACGAGGCCAGAGCCGCATGGATGGAATACAAAGCCGCCACAGAAGAGAAAAATCGCAAAGCGGCAGAGGAAGCAACAGCCGCAGCTGCAGAAAAAGAACAGTGGATTAACTATTGCACAACAACCATTGCAGCCGGTAAATTATTCTCCGGCGAGTGGGTACGCGGCAACGACTTTGGTGAGGTAACACTCGAAATCTCAAAGGCTCGCAAATATGAAAACAGCATACAATTCCTAGGGCACCTGTACGACACACAGTTGCAGGAGGCTCGTATGGACATATACGGACGCTGCGATTTCACCAAAAATGAAGACGGCACTTCCCGCGTAGACATTACCATCTATGACGGTATCTATGAAGAAGATAAGCCCACAGCCGAGGTGTACGATGCAAGCGACGGCATCATGCAGCTTACGCTCGACGCCAAGGGGAATCTCAGCGGTACCATGACCTGCGTATCCTGGAAAAATAACCCCGAGAAGGCCTTCAGAATCAGCCTTTCTCAGAAAAACAAGTAACTTCTTTATTTTCAAACAAGAAGAACAGAGCGACGCGGTACAGTCCGTGTCGCTCCGTTCTTTATGGAAAAGTCACAAAAAGAGATTGCATTTCATCACGGAATACGGTAGAATGACGCCACGCATTATGTCACGGCAAGCATTAGGCAAAGGTTTAGGCGCACTTATCAGAAAAAACGAAGCACGCGCAGCTGCTGCTTCAGAAAACGCCATTGATGAGAGCAAGGTACTGCTGGTAAAGGTAGAGGATATTGAGCCATCCCCATTCCAGCCGCGCCGTACCTTCAATGATGAGCAGATTTCCGAACTGGCAGACTCCATTCGTGAGCGAGGTCTTGTTCAGCCGTTGGTTGTCCGTAAAGTCAACGGCAAATTTGAGCTTATTGCGGGAGAGCGTCGCCTGCGAGCCATGAAAAAGCTGGGCAAGCCCGAAGTGAAAGTGGTCATGATGGAAGCCACTGATCGCGAAGTAGCTGAGCTTGCATTGATTGAAAACCTGCAACGCGAAGATCTCACCCCGCTGGAAGAAGCAGAACAATACAAACTGCTGCAGACCCGCTTCGGCATGAAGCAGGAGGTCATAGCTCAGCACGTAGGAAAATCCCGCGCAGTAGTGGCTAACATGGTTCGATTGCTGGATTTAGCCCCGACCTCCCGCGCACTCCTCGAGAGCGGAGAGCTCAGCGTCGGTCACGCCAAGGTATTGCTCCAACTCAAGGATGATGCCCAGCAATCAACTGCAGCAACTCGCGTAGTCAAGCAGGGACTTACCGTTCGGCAGACAGAGCAACTGGTAAAAGATATTCTCAATCCCGACCCGGGCAGAGCCCCGATTGTCGGCAAAACACTGCCGGCAGCATACGAATCCGTATGCCAGCAACTTTCGCACGATTTCGGTACCAGAGTCAATATATCTCTGAAAGGCAAAAGTAACGGCACTATTGAGATTTCCTACACCGGGCGAGACGAATTAGTGCGCATACTTCAACTCTTCGGCGTCAATGCTCCGCTGTAAAGCCATACTGCTGCCGCTGATTGCCGTATTAATGAGCGCCTGCAAAGAAGACGCTGCAGCTCCGACGTCTGCCACAACCAGCACAGTTCCACAACTGACGTGGCAGGATACAAAGAACTACTGCGGAGCGAATGCATATCTTCATTGCGATGAATTGTGCAAACTGGGTCCCCGCCCCACAGGCTCTCAAGCCTACGCTAATCAGCTAGCGTATCTGACAGAGCAATTACAAAAATCCGGCTGGGTTGTTACGCCACGAGTATTTTCTCTTTCCAATGGGGCAATGATGACCAATCTTCATGCCACGTTCGGATCACCGACTGCAGAGCGCAGCCTGATTATCACCTGCCATATAGATACCAAAATCGGCATCGGCCCGAACTTTGTGGGTGCAGATGACGGAGCAAGTGCTGCTGCTGCTATGCTTGAGCTTGCACGCGTGCTGCCAGCAAAATCAGATTGCGCAGAAAAGATTGAACTTATCTTCTTTGACGGGGAGGAATCGTTTGCCCCACGCATGACTCCGACAGATGGGCTGTATGGCTCCCGATATGAGGTTATGCGCCGATGTAACGCGATGCCACGTTACCAGATTAACCTCGATATGGTTGGCGGGCGCAACAAAACCATAGCAGTCCCCTTAATCGATACAAGCGAGGAATGGTTAGCCGAGTACGAAAAAGCTATCGAATCCCTCGGTTTTTCTTCCAGGCGATGGAATGTTCACCCCGGCTCCTACATGGATGACCACACCCCGTTTGAGCAAGCCGGTGTAAAATCCATCAACCTGATATGTGATTTTACTAAAGGTGGCTGGTGGCACACCGAGAAGGACGACATGTCACGCATTTGCCCACAATCACTGGAGGAAACAGGACTGATGGTTCTTCAGCTTATCTCTCAGATTTCGACAAAACTCTAACACCAAACCATCAGGTAAAGAGGTCAGGGTAAGCTGCATGAGCCATCTCAACCGAGTAATTACGAATAGTGAAACTATCTTCTGCCTGCAACGCAAGCTCGGCCATCCGGCGACATTCTTCATAGTTCAGATGGCGGATTGCATACCGCACCAGCGGTAACAGGTGCGCCCCCACAGAGAGCTCAGACACACCAAGCCCTACCAGCAAGGGAACCAGATTGATGTCACCACCCATTTCACCGCACACTGCTGTGGGTATGCCTGCAGAAATAGTGTGCCGCATCAGCCTGACCACACCGGGATGCGTGGGACGGAACATATTGGCCACACGGAAGTTCACCCTATCCACCGCTATGGTATACTGAGTCAAATCATTTGTACCAATCGAGAAGAAATCAACATGGCGCGCAAGAACATCTGCCATCATAGCTGCACTGGGCACCTCAATCATGATTCCAACACGCATATTCTCATCATATTGCTGTCCCTTGGCACGCAGCTCTGCTCTGCATTCATCTAGCAGGGATTGTACATCCTTCACCTCGGTAATACCTGAAACCATGGGGAACATAATACCGACTTTACCATGAGCCGATGCTCGCAGAATAGCCCGAAGCTGCTCCTTGAAGATTTCCACCCGACTGAGGGATACACGAATTCCTCGCCAACCGAGGAAAGGATTATCCTCCTTCTCTTCCAGTACCTCAAAGGGCAACTTATCACCACCGGAATCGAGCGTTCGGAAAATCACCTCCTCGGGAGAGCAACACTCAACCAAGTCGCGATAATGGCGGTACTGAGCTTCTTCATCGGGCAGACTACCACCCCCCAGCAGGAAAAACTCTGTCCTGTACAAACCTACGCCCTCGGCGCCGGCTCGTTGTATGGCACCATACTCGTGCGCAAACTCCACATTGGCAGCAAGTCGAATTCTACGGCCATCAGTTGTTACCGCCGGCAAGTCCTTCATCTCGATGAGGGCCTTGTATGCACACTCCTTTTCTGCCTGAAGTTCCCTGTAATGCTGAAGGGTCTCCTCTGTGGGATTAAGAATCAGCAAACCATTGTAACCATCCAATATTGCCTGACTTCCAACTCTGGACTCGATGACCAGATGTGCAACCCCCACCACTGCAGGCATGCCCAAAGAGCGGGCAAGAATGGCTGTGTGCGACACGGCAGAACCGGCCTCGGTAACAAAACCAAGCACCTTTTTCGGGTCTAAATCAGCCGTATCGCTGGGGGCTAAATCATAAGCAGCTAATACACAGGGTTCATCACAATCACCACAAATCGGAGTTCGCTCCGACGGTGCCATATTTTTGAGCACCCGCTGCAGCACATCCTCAATATCAGCCACACGCGAGCGCAGGTATGCGTCATCGACATGACGCATCACCTCCATGAAGTTCTGAACAACAGCATAGTAAACGGCATCTATATTCTGCAAACGAGCCGGTACTTCCTTCCTGAGCCTGTTCAGAATCGTGCGATCACGCAAAAACAGTAAGTGGGCATCGAAGATAGCCGCCTCCTGAGCACCACTGAGGTGTTCTACTCTGGCACGCAGCGATTGCAGCTCCTCCTCTGTTCTGGCAAGAGCACTTTCAAACCGAGCCCACTCACTTTCCAGCTCGGTCGGCAGAATGTTCCTGATAACAGGCGATGCGCAGCCTCGAGCCTCAACTCTCAATATCCCCATGGCAATACCCGGAGATACAGGCATGCCCTTCAATCTGCGCTCAAATCCTTCCTGATACTTCAACATCTCCAACCGTCTGAATATAAGAAAAGTGCTTCTACATTAGTCCGATTTATTCCTCACCGAACTTCTTGCTGACCAGTTCCTCAAGTGCAGCCATGGCTTCAGCCTCATCGGCTCCGTCGGTCGTCACGGAAATATCGGCACCGCAGCCAACAGCAAGCATCATCAATCCCATGATGCTCTTACCATCAACGGATTCATCATCCTTCTCCACTGTAACATCTGCCGCAAAGCGACTGGCAACACGAACAAACTGAGCGGCAGGTCGTGCATGAATACCAAGTTTATTGAGAATGGTGAGCTTTTTTGTTATCATATCTTATAAAATTAATTACGGTTCACGCAGTAGTATACGCCAACGCGCTACTAATTTCCAGCTTTTTTTTCAGAAAAGAGTGAAGATTATCTTCTTCGTAGCAATGCTGCGTATGCGCCATCGGCCTGTTCGATATGCGGAAGTGCCAGATAGTCGCGCACAAAGGTAAAATCCGGGTTCTGAGCAAGGAATGCATCCACCACAGCCCTATCTTCACATCTGTCGATAGAACAGGTCGAGTATACCAGTCTACCTCCGGGACGTACAGCAGCCGCAGCGCAGGAAAGGATGCGAAGCTGAAGGAGCGACAAGCGTTCGAACTCGGTAGGTTGCAAGCGCCAGCGAGCATCAACTCGTCTCTGCAACACACCGCTATTACTGCAAGGCACATCAAGAAGTACAGCGTCAAATTTAGCCTGCCACTTCTGCGGGCAGGGCCGGGTCCAGTCGTGGCGCATAACTTCCACTTTCTCCCCCCCTGCTCTGAGCAAGTTTTCGCGCAACTGTGGCAAGCGATGTTCTTCTGCATCTGTTGCCAGCAATTCAATTTTCCCGAGTGTTGCTGCAATCATTGCAGCAGACTTACCACCGGGTGCTGCGCAGGCATCAAGTATACACTCACCGGGCTGAGGTGCAATCAACTGCACACAGTAGCGAGTGGATGGATCTGCCACATAGACCTTACCATCCTTCAAATCAGCCATGGGCAGCCCCCCGGACAACCTGAACCACCCCGGTGCATGGGTAAGAGCTTGCCAATCCTCAGGCACATCGGGTGGATTCAGCGGATTGATTCGGGCATAAACCGGCGGAGTCTGGATATTCCACGCAAGCATGGCCTCAGCCTCCTCCTGCCCGAACTCGCTACACCAACGCTCAGCTAACCAATCCGGTACAGAATATCGCACACCGGGCGGGAGCTGCGGCAACTCTGCCATAAACTCAGCTCTGCGCCTTACGGCATTGCGCAATATCCCATTGATAAGTCCCCGCAGGCGTTTCGGCGCCATGGCCACAGTCTCGCCAACAGCAGCGTGGTCAGGTTTGTGCAGAACAAACAGCTGAGCCAGTCCCAGCAAGATGAGCCATCGGGCAGAATCCTCAAGATTCCCCTTGCGCAAACAGCCACAAAGATGTTCAAGCCACCTCAAGTTTCGTAAAACTCCCAGCACCAGTGCCTGCACCAGTGAGCGATTGAGTGAGGTGAGTCCATCGCATTCACGGTTAATGAGGGTCTCGGCAAACACACCGCCACGCCCCCAGCGCTGCAGACAATTCCAGGCAATACGGCGAGGATTGTTATCTGACGCCTTAATATTCTCTGTTCGTTTCTGTTGGTCTGACATTGTGTTTACTCCGGTAATTGAAGAGCTGCATGTATGGGCAGCGCACCGTTCCAGGCGATAACTGAGCCGGTATGTGAGCTCTCGCCATCAGGCAAAAATTCCAACCGCCCTCCGGCACACTCCAGAATAACACGAGCCGCAGCAAAATCCCACAAGTTAATACGATTTTCGATATAAGCATCGAATCGCCCGGCTGCTATATAACAAATCGTCAATGCGGCCGTGCCCAATATCCGTATTTTACGCACCTGAGCAGAGATGTGAGCAAAACGGCGAATACCGTCCTCTCCGGAACCATCATGTCGGCCATGCCCTATGAACACCACGGCCTCGGCCATACGCCGGCGGGAGGATACCTTCAGCTCGAGCCCATTTAATCGCGCTACAGAACCGGCTATAGCCGTATAGCACTCATCTCTCATCGGGTCATAGACGCAACCAAGAACGAGTTTTCCCTTAACCTGCAGAGCTATGCTTACGCAGAACAGGGGGATGCCGTAAAAATAATTCACAGTCCCATCTATCGGGTCAACAATCCACACAGCGTCAGCAGTCATCTGCCCGGTCTCTCCCTCTTCTCCCAGTACGGAGTATGAAGGGAAAGCGGCTCTGAGTCGTTCCGTAATGAGCAGCTGGGTATCCTTATCCAACTGCAGCTTCAAGTCGTGAGCCAACTCAGCATTCACAGTCTTGGGGGCGTCAAAGCTACGTCGCAGAAACTCGCCGGCAAAACGAGCGGCCTCTACAGCAACTTTAAGTTCTGCGCTATAATCCTCCGTCATGACTTTTTCTGCTGTTCTGCACGAGCCTTTAAGCGAGCACGTGCCGCTGTATGCAGCTCACTTGCCAAACAGTATGCTGCTTTCTTCATCAATCCGGTCATTCGACTGCCGGAGGGCATGTCGGCCGGGTCATCAAATCCCATCCACACAAAAACCGCAATGCCTCGGTTATTGAATACCATGCACATGATACCATGGTTCTCAGGCAGTGTCTCATTGAGCACAACAGGTTTCCCGTCCTCCACGATAAACGGCGGTATTCCAGCCACGGTTCCGGCGCCTTCGCGGCGAATATACTCGCCGTTTTCTACCGGTTCAAAAGCATACAGCACCCTGCCGCCGCGACTCCAGACCCGGTTCAGTACACTGAATCTGTAATTGCGTCCTTCGTTCTGAATATCGAAGAGTATGCGGGCAAGGTCTACGCGGCGCATCTTAAACATACCCCGGTACAGAGCCAGTTCGTCATCTCGACCGGGCAGTTCTATATCAAGACCGAGCTTATCATATGCAGCACGTACTACATCATATCCCAGACTGCGACCGGTAACATCAGGTTTACGGGCAACAATATGCGTATCATCTCCACCGGGCAGACAGGCACACGAGTACAGGAACGGAGCCATCGCATTGCCGGGCATACACATTTCTCCCCAGCGATCCCGGCCATCCACTGCACTGCGACCGGAAACCATGGCAAGCACACGACCCTTATTGTTGCGGCGGGAATCAACGACCATCACGCAGCATTGCAGCACATGCTGCATGTCATTCCCTGTTCCTCGAACCTTCATTTCTGCCGGGCGACGCACAGACTCATCGTAGAACTTGCGCAGGCGTTTTGCCTCGTCCTCGTTATCATTCAGATAGGGCAGCCACTCATCGGGTATATTACCAGGTTTCTCCACCGCAACAAGTGCCTTCTCCATGGAAATCTCCACCAGTTTCTGCAGCTCGATATCCAGATTGGTCACAACTGAAATACCTCCCACATGTTCCCCGAGCTCACCTCGCAGGTTATCCAACTCGCGGCGAGCCCACATGGTGGCATAGGAGACAACAGGTGTTTCATCCACATCGGACTTAACCAACACAATGGGTTCGTTCACAGCGCGGTCGTACTCCTCCTGGGTAATAAATTCCATTTCGAGCATGCGACCGAGGGTTTCCTTCTTCACCCCCATGGCGTTCTCCATGCTTGTTACCGGATTGCAAAGAGACGGAGCTCTCACGAGCCCGGCCAGAGTAGCACACTCCACAAGGTTAAGCTCAGACACCGGCTTACCGAAATACCGATGTGCCGCTGCCGCTACACCATAACAATTCTGCCCGAAGTAGATACGGTTCAGATATTGAGTCAGAATGGTCTTTTTATCATATTGGCGCTCTATCCGCTGAGCCAACAGGGCCTCCAGCAACTTACGGTCCAGCGTCTTTTCATTCATTTCGTAGACATTGCGGGTAAGCTGCATGGTTATGGTCGAGGCTCCCTGCTCGTAACTCATGGCAGCAACATTCCGCAAGAGCGACCTGAGGACGGAGGAATAAACAACCCCTCTATGCTCGAAAAATTTTTCATCCTCTCGAGCAATGAATGCATCCACCAAATCTTGCGGTAAGTCCTTCCACTCCACGACATTCAGAGCGCCTCCTGAAAGAGACGCCAGTGGTGTGTTGTCCGCAGCGTACAGCAGACTTTCGGAACTACCGTGGACAACCCGGTTCAAATCATATTGCAAGGCACGGCAGGTATAGGTGATAAAAACAGTCAGGACTACCACCAATACAAAGAAAATCACAATACCTATGGCCAGTAGTTTTTTCTGACCAATACTCAGCATCCTGTACCAGCGCTTGCGCCGGTTCACCCCATGGGAATAAAACATGAAATGTCTCAATTACTGTTTATCGTGCATATCTACGAAAATGGCAGTATTGGCATCGGGCATCCAATTGGGGAACTCTTTCCTCAGAGCGTCCTCATACTGAGCCGCCTCGCCGGCACGAGAGCTGTGTCGCAACGCAGCTGCAACCTTGTATAGACCCAAAGGCTTAATTTCCTTATCGCTCACGACGTTAGCACTGCGTCCATAGTATTTTGCGGCCTCTGCAAAATTACGCTCTGCATAGTACGAATCGCCCAACGTGATGTAAGTGGACGACTTCAGCGGACCGTCTACCCCCATCTCGATTGCTTTTTCGCAGATTTCACGAGCCTCTTGCGTGCGGAACATGCCAATGAGCAATTGAGCCTTATCGCGCATACCCTCAGCCTTGCGGTAGGGCTGCTCCTCCATCGATACATAATGCTCAGCGGCCTCCAGACCGCGCTCATACTGTCGCAGTTCCAGTCGGCTGCGAGCCAGGGTCTTCCATACAAGCGGTTCAACCGAGGGGCGTTCCTTCTGAGTTCCGTCTGCAGCTGTGTACTTTTCGCGCGGAGCACGATCCACAGCATCAGACAGGTATTTGTCAGCATCCAGATATTTCTTGTTCTGGTAGCACATCCAGCCGCACCACAGCGGCACACCGGCCGGCAGAGCCTTGTACGAGGAGACATTGTTCCTCTCGAGCGTCTTAAGCGCTTTCAGCAGGTTATCAATATCCTTCAGTTTAAAGTAGCACTGCACCAGACAAAGATCAACCGATGAGGCATACTGGTCGGGGTTGATATTACGGGCCTCCTTGAAGTGCTCAATGGCCTCGGCGGGATTATTTTCCACCAAAGCTCGAGCTATGAGATAATGAGCTTCTGCAATAGCAGAGGGCTTCACTGCTCGCTTATCACATTTGATAAGCTCCTTATAGTAGTGAATCATTTTAGCCGTATCCTTGGCGGCATTGGCTGCTTGTGCGGCCTGCTGTAAACACGACGGTACCGACTGAGAGTGAGGATATTCTTTGATTACCTTCTCAAAATCAGCAAGAGCAGCGGTTACGTTGTTCTGCCGCATATAGCACGCGCCTCGCAGGGCAATAGCCTCGGGCATATGAGCATCCTCGGGGAAACTCTTCATATACACATTGAGCACATCAATTGCCTTAATATCAGCGCCACCCACCTGTGCAGCACACCAGGCACGCTTATACATAGCATCACCCCGAATCTGAGCTGACAGACTGCTGAGGTTGTCAAAATTAATGGCATCGTACTGCATGAGTGCCTCCTGAGCACTTGCCAGCACTATACGATCGGCATACATCAGTCGCACCAAATCCACACAGGGTAACGTGGCGGTCTCGGTTCCGGGGCGACCATAGGATTTAAGGAATGCCATGGCATATTTAATAAACGATGCACTATCGAGCTGCTTCAGGCATATCAGACGGCGATAGGCGGCATCGGCAGCAAAGGGAGTACCGGGTTTGCAGGCCTCTGCTGCCGAGAACCAATTCGAGGCATCCTGATAGCGCTTGATTTCCATGCACGACTGACCCACGATTAAGGCTCGCAGAGCTTCTTTTTCAGGGTCTTCGAGGGGAGTTCTATCACTCATGGCCAGTGTCACCACACCGTTGTAATCCCGATTACGGTAAAGATTCTGCAGTTTATGCATCAGCACCTCGCCTCTGTATTTCTCCATGCCGGCCATTCCTTCCAGACGGGAGTAGTAGCCATGCGCCTCTTCAGCCTTTTTCAACTGAGTAGCCAGACGCGCAGCTTGTACAGTCGCCGTTCCCCGCATTGCCGCGTCGACATCGGGGCGTTGCAACAGGTCGCAGAAAAGCCTGTATGCCTCTTCATACTGTCGAGCCTCAGTCTTCATCTGCGCGAGTGCGTAAAGCGAGGCATTGATAATCACAGGATTCACCCCCTGAGCCGAACTCAGTTGCTTAAAGCAGGTCTCGGCCTCATTCTTCTGACCGAGCTGCAGGTACGCACGACCCAGTCGGAATGTGGCATCATTTCGCATGTCGGCACGCTTGCTTTCCTGCAAAGTAATGCGGAAATAATTACGGGCGCGCTCCCACAGGTTGCGGGATGCCGCCTGAGTTGCCAGATTATACGCAGCAGCTGCGGCAAATTCTCCTCCATTCTTACGGGCAGCAACTTGCTCGAGCACGGCATCGGCCCCGGCTCTATCACCGGCTTCCTCCAGACAGATAGCCTGCATGTAGTGCGCCTTAGCTACATTCCGGGATGAGGGGAACTCTTTCACAAACTCGCCGAACAGCGCAGCGGCTCGCGCCAGACTTGTGCGCCGAGACTGGTTATCCATACCGGGCTGTCGAGCCTGTTGATACAAGTGCTCAGCAATGGCATACGAATCTGCCTCGCGGTCTACAGTAAGAGCATCTTCATCCTCAGGCGCCTGCCCCACCACTACGGGTGCACTCAATAGGGCTACAGCCGTCAGACACATAAAGCTTTTATTCATCATCATCTTTATCTGGTAAGGGTTTAAACGGAGCTTCACCCCGTGGCAAAGCTATCATGAATTTTATACGTTAAATGCCCCAAGGTCGCTATTCTGCGGCCTTGGGCGCGTCGGAAGACATGGGCATCTGCTTGGAGAAGCTGACATTGTACACACCCGCAGCTGTACAGGTAGAGATAACGTCAGCCACCTTCTGCCAGCGCATTTCGGCATCTCCACGAATACGCACCGGTTGATGTTCATTAACCAGCACCTGCTGACGCAGCAGGTTTTTGAGCTGTTCGAGGGTAAACTCCACGCGGTCAATTGTCACTACCAATTCACCATTTTCATTCTCTCGGGCATTGATAATCATTTCATCAATCGCGCGGGGCTCAGGCGTGGAGGAGTCGTAGGCTGTGGGCACCTTCACTTTAAGATCCTGCTCATTGAGAATGAACTTCTGCGTCACCACAAAGAAGATGAGCAGCAAGAACACCACGTCTAGCATGGGTGCCAGCTGAAAGCCGATTGGCTCCGGAATCTTAGCATTGATTTTCATGTATGCGACAGAGAGTTATCAATACTCATCATCATCCATCTGCTCAGTTCGAGCACCTTTCTGAGTCACATTGCCGAAACGCTGCTCACGGTCAGCCTGTACAGCCAATACGGAAAGGATGTGAGTCACAGCCACCTCCATATCGGTAATGTGCTTCTGAATGCGGTTACGGAACACGGCGTAGGCAAGCATACAGGGAATGGCAAGCACCAGACCGCCGGCGGTCGTAATCATGGCTTCGGAAATACCGCTGGCCATCTGCATCTGCTTAACACCCTCAAAGTTACCCTGAGCCATTTCCCAGAAGGTGGACATCATGCCGAGCACGGTACCCAGCAGACCAATCATGGGTGCAATGGAACCGATATCTGACAGCCAGTTAATCTGGCGGGTCAGAATGTTGGCCTGACGGGTTGCCTCGGCCGAGGCCACTTCACGCACGGCGTCCATATTGGCTCGCAGGTTGCGCTGCATGAACATCACAATCACATGCACGGTGCGGGCAAAACTGGAACCGTCGCGCTCGCAGAGACTCAGCAGGCCACCATAGTCCTTTCGGCGAATGTAGGACTCAACGGAAAGCACAATATCGCGGGGCAATACCGCCGAGGCACGAGTGGTCCACAGACACACAAACACGGCCATCAAGGCAATGAACGAAAGCCCCAGCAAGCCGTACATCAACGGCCCACCTTTCTCGAAAATCTCTACAATTTCAAAACCTTGTGCGGATTCTGCCGTCTTTGCGGCCTCTGCTAATATGAACATCGCATGCATAACTCTTGGGGAATTATAAGGAAAGTTTTACTAATTTCAAGCCCATAAACTGTCTTTATGCGTTTTTTTACGGGGTAGTGAGCAGGTCATCGCGCACGGTGAAGTTGTAGGAAAAGAGGGTTCCCTTCTCTGCGAGGAAATAATGCCACCACTCCTTGCTGTAGTTGCGCATACCGGCTGCGGCCATGGCATCTCTGAGTTTCAGTCGGTTAGCCTGCTGTTTGGCGGTAATGAGCGGGCTAACGGTGGCAGATGACACATCGAGCAAATCATGGTGCCCGCCCATATCGAGTTCCTGACCGGTGCGCAGGTCCACCAAAGTGATATCCACGGCAATCCCCCAGCTGTGCTCGGAAATGGAGCCAATGTACTTACCGTCATATATCCCCTGCTTGGTGATATTCGGGTAAAAGCGCGCTTTCATGCTTTCATCCGCCGTGCGGGACCAGCGGCGGAAATCACGCATGGCGCCGGAAGGGCGATAGGCATCCCACACCAGCAGGCCGAGGCCCTCCTTTGCCAGAATATCAGCCGCTCGGCGGATAGCCTGAGCAGTGTCTTTGCGCAGAATGGCACGCTGTCCCTCGTACCCTGCAATGGGGCGCCCCACAAAATTATCGTACCCGCTGTATTTCAAATCCACGCGTACGGTGGGGGCAACGGTATCAAGATAGCAGAACTCAGCCGGCAGTGCCGGTGACGGGGTGACTGTAACCTGCTGACCAAGCGGTACACACTGTGTCAGGAGTGCCGCGATAGAACAGATAACGATAGATATGACTCTCTTCATAAATTGATTATTTCCTGTCGTAACGTTGCAGTAAGCCCAGCATCTGTTTCGATGCAGCCCAGCGCATGGGAGTTCCGCCGGCTATATCCTCATGGGTCGGGTCTGCCCCGGCTTCGAGCAGGATGCGCGCACTCTCCATGGAATTGCCCTGTGCAGCATAAAACAGGGGGCTCCAGTCGTCGTACTCCAGCTCAAGCTCGGCACCGCACTCGTGCAGCAGATAGGCTACAATCTCGTGCTCGTTGGCTAAGCACGCGCGACAGAGTGCCCTGCCGTCATGGGCCAGCAAATCAACGCCGGCGGCCCGTAGCTCGCGCAGGCAATCTAAGTGGCCATTCTCAATAACATGCTCAATATAGTCAGAGATATCTTTGATGGGCAGCACGTTATAGTCGCTCAACACGCGACGCATCAAGCGTGCATTCCCGGTCTCGCACAGAGCCCACAGCAGGTCGTTATCCCGTATCGTCGGGTCAGCTCCGGCATCCAGCAGCAGTTCCGTCACCTCGGGACGGCCGTCCTCTATAGCCTTGGTCAGAATAGGATACACCCAATCGCTCGACAGCACATCAGGGTTAGCGCCATCGGCAATGGCCTTCAGCAGCTCGGCGTCGTCTTTTTCATCATAAGCCAGCTGCAGCATTTCATCTGCCGGGGTGATTTCGTTACCATACTGCCGGCGCAGCTCCATACGACGGGCGCGGGCTCGCTCAAAAAATTCCGGCTCCTGTATATACCTGTTCACTCAGCTCAAAATGATTGCTGCGATAAAACCGAGAACAATAGCCACAATGGAGAAAATGAGTGAGGTACCCTCGGCTTGTTCCCCCTCGCGCTGCTTGTTCTGCTCAAAATAAACACTTGCTTTCCCGCTGAAGTACAGAGCAACCGCACCCAACGGCAGGCAGCACAATAGTCCGAGAATCCCCAGGCACAGCGTCAGACAACCGCTGTGAGCACGGCGGGCCGGAGCCTTATCAGCCTGCTGCGGCATATTTTTGGGCACACCCAGCACTGCCATCAGGTGATTAATGGGTAACCACTCCGCAGAGTCTTCCTCGCGGTATAACTGGTCGTAGCTCAGTGCACCGGCTTCTGCCCAGGTTCGAAGGATGGACTTTTCAAATGGTCCCGTCTCTACGCCGTCTTTTTTGAGGAAGTACTTCATTTCGGCACGGTTCGTCATCTCATCCACCCGCCGCGGTAGGCTCTTGCCAGCACCATAACAGTACGTGGCAGCAGGTACAGCGAGAGGTGCTGAGTTTTGTCGGTAAAGTGATTCACACTGCCATCCTGCCTGTCAAGCCCGCCGAATGCAGCTGCATCCGAATCCAGCACGACTTTCCACTCACCGTGTGCGGGTGCCGGGAACTTGTAGTCCGGTATGGCCTGATCCGCGTTCCAGTTGAAGACAAATACCAGCCCTGCTCTCTCAAAGACCATGACCTGGTTCTTCTCATCCATATTGAGCGGGCGGGCGGGCGGAGCTGACAGTAAGTCGGTGCGCCTGGCAAGCTCAACCATGGCACAGTCGAAGGCATTCAGGTATCGGTAGCGCAGCAGTTCGTTGTCCACCAGCCCCCACTGGCGGCGGCAGTACTTGTAGGAATTGCCGTTACCCTCGCGTGGGAAATCTATCCACTCGGGGTGGCCGAACTCATTGCCCATGAAGTTGAGCCAGCCCTCACCGCCGGCAGCCAGTGTGGCCAGGCGAATCATCTTGTGCAGGGCCATACCGCGGTCTATCACCAGACTGGGGGTACTGCAGCTCATGTGGGTGTACATTTCGGCATCCATCAGGCGGAAGGCAATGGTCTTGTCCCCCACCAGCGCCTGGTCGTGGCTCTCGGCATAGGCGATATTGGGCTCGCCGTAGCGGCGGTTAATGAGGGTGTACCATATATCGCCCACACTCCATTCCTCATCCTTCTTCTCCTTAAGAATCTTAATCCAGTAATCGGGCAGCCCCATGGCCAAACGATGAGTGAAACCGAAACCACCTTCATCCACCGGGCGGCAGAGCCCGGGCATGCCCGACATATCCTCAGCGATGGCAAAGGCACCGGGGCGAACCTGCTGCACGAGCGTGGCGGCAAGCTGCAGGTACACCACGGCGTCCACATTCACCTGCGTGTTGAAGTAACAGCCTAAGTCCGTAAAGGGCTCATGGCCGTGGTGCAGATAGAGCATGCTGGTCACGCCGTCGAAGCGGAAACCGTCGAAATGGTACTCCTGCAACCACCAGCGCAGGTTGCTGAGCAGGAACTCTATCACCTCGGTGCGCCCGTAGTCGAACAAGCAGCTGTCCCAGTCGGGGTGGTAGGCATCTCGTTTGCCGGCATTGAAATACTGACCGCCCGAGCCATCGAAGTTGTTGAGCCCCTCGGCCACGTTCTTCACGGCGTGGGAGTGCACCACATCCAGCAGCACGGCAATACCCAGACCGTGGGCGGTATCGATGAGATATTTCAGGTCATCAGGCGTACCGAAGCGATTGCAGGGCGCAAAGAACGAGGAGACATGGTAGCCGAACGAGCCATAGTACGGGTGCTCCTGAATGGCCATGAGCTGCACCACGTTGTAGCCCAGCTTTGCCACGCGAGGCAGCACGTTGTCGGCAAACTCGCGGTAGCTGTGTATGCGCTCTTCTTCACCGGCCATGCCGACGTGTGCCTCGTAGATAAAAGGCACTTTCACGGTGGATGGGTTCCAGCGCGTGTTCTTCCATTTGTAGCTCTCCGTCGGCGCCCAGATGACACCGCTGTAGTCAAATGTCGCCGGGTCCTGCACGGTATAGCGAATCCATGCCGGTATGCGATCCTTGCCCACATTGTCAGCGCCGACCACATGCACCTTCACGCGCTGACCGTGCTGCAGGCTCCCGGCCGGCAAGCGCAGTTCCCACACGCCATCGCTGTTCTGCTGCATGGGGTGAGCTCCGCGATCCCAGCCGTTGAAATCGCCGATAAGATATAAGCCGCGCGCGCCCGGCGCCCATTCGCGGTATATCCACTCCCCGGTCGCGGCATCGCGATTGAAGCCCAGTCGCTCAAAGCCATTCGCACACTCCAGCAATGAGCCGTAGCGACGGCACAGGCTCTGCAGGCGCCCATCGTACAGGCGCATGCGGCCCTTTATCTCTCGCTCATACGGCGCCAGCCATCCATCGGCAAGCACCAACCCGGGTATTGGTGGTCTTCTCATCGCCCACTATTCTACTATATCCCTCCCAATTTTGCAAGATTTTACACTCTTCGTGTCATTTTTACCAAAAAAAATCACCGTTTTTAGAATCTTTCTAATTTTTCTATTGACAAATCCCTATTTTTCCGCTATATTTTGCGTGTCACCTGCAAACAGGCAGACACACACAGCACACACACAGACAAACCAATTTAACTTACATACACAATCATGAAGAAGTACCAGTGCACCATCTGCGGCGAAGTCATCGAGAGCGACACCATGCCTGAAGTATGCCCCGTATGCGGGGTTGACACCTTCATCGAAATCGAGGAGGGTGCCGAGAAGGTCTATGCCGACGAGCACCGCGTAGGCGTGGCCAAGGGTCTGGACCCCGAAATCGTACAGGGTCTGCGCGACAATTTTACCGGCGAATGCTGCGAGGTGGGCATGTACCTGGCCATGAGCCGTCAGGCCGAGCGAGAGGGGTATCCTGAGGTGGCCGAGGCGTTCCGCCGCTATGCCTTCGAGGAAGCCGAGCACGCCGCCAAGTTCGCCGAGCTGCTGGGCGAGGTACTCACCGACAGCACTGCTAAGAACGTGGCCATGCGCGCCGAGGCTGAGTTCGGTGCCTGCAACGGCAAGCTCATGATTGCCAAGCGCGCCAAGGAGCTCGGCTACGATGCCGTTCACGACACCGTGCACGAGATGTGCAAGGACGAGGCTCGCCACGGCAAGGGCTTCGATGGCCTCCTCAAGCGCTACTTTTCCAAGTAAACCAAATAGTAAGTAGAACCAGCATACGCAAAGAGCCGCAGTCAGCAATGACTGCGGTCTCTTTGTATTTTGGAATTTGAATTTTGGATTTTGGAAGAGGCCGAGTTCTGGCGCAAGGCATGAACGGCAGCAACAGCCTCGCTGCTCGCAGACAGCCGCCAAGCTCTATCCATTGTAGATTCAAATTGACACTCTTTGCTTAACGTGCTATCATCCACGGCATGAGCCGCAACAACGCAGAGAAAGCAAAAGAACTGAGCAAGGCACTGCACGCCGGGAGTTATGTAAGGCTCAGTGAACTTCTTAATGACGGAGCTGATGCGAATTGCCCCCTACCCGAAATATCGGAACCCAATCTCGGCAATCGTCCCGGGGAAATGGTGCGCACGAACATGCGCCCGCTACATCTGGCGGCAGCTAACCGAAACACGAAGAATCGGCTCAAAAATATGAGCAAGCTCCTGGCTCACGGAGCGGATGTCAATGCTGCGGATGATTTGGGGCTCACGCCGATGCACGATGCAGCCTCGGGCAATGAAACCGAGGCCGTGGAACTTCTACTGGCGGCCGGGGCTCGCGTCAATGTACAATCGCACTACGGGTTTACTCCCCTGCACTTTGCCGCTGAATATGCGGCCCCGGATATGGCAGAGTGGCTCATAAGCCACGGATGTGATGTCAGCGCCGCCACGAAGGAAGGCGAAACCGCCCTGCACTTCGCAGCAATGACAGGTAACTGCGCGCTGGTAAGCAAACTGTTGCAGGCAGGTACCGATGTGAATGCGCGCGAGATTGACGGCATCTCGCCCCTACACCGCGCAGCCTATTATAAATCCGCCCCGGATATAATCAAACTGTTGGCCGATGCCGGTGCCGACATCGATGCCGGCAATGAAAACGGAGCAACACCGCTCCACTTTGCCGCCATGGCCGGCTGGGGCGGTAATGCGCAAATGCTGCTCTCCCAGGGAGCAGATGCCAATGCGGCGGACAAGGTAGGCAGCACTCCACTCTTACGAGCCGTTATCTGCAAGGATAGAGCCACAGCACAAATCCTGCTCGATGCAGGGGCAACACTCTCCTTTCGGGGTGACAATGGTGAAAAGTTCTGCTATCTTGCCATAAAAAGCGGGAATGAAAGCATGTTACAACTGGCAGAAAAGGCCTGCCCGATTTTCAGGCCATTCCGCGAAGCCTACCTCCGTGTGAAGCAACAGAAAAAACGCCGGGCCATCTGGATAATACTCCTGTTACTGGCATTCATTGTCTACTGTTGTCTACACCACGCGTGATACCATGCTGATACGTTGCCCCGTCCATATTTGAAAGTCCCCACCATCCGGGGATTGCCTCACCCTGCATTTCCCATTACAGCAGGAATACTGACGCCGCTCACTTTTTGCGGAGGGATTCCAGACGGGTGGCCCAGGCAGCGGCTTCCTCTTCATTGGCATCGGCGTCTTCGCTGTTGCGCAGCAGATTGATGAGCAAAGCAATTGCCTGAGGATTGTCCTGCCCGGCAGAAAGGCGGAGCATGGCCATGCCCTGTTGCGGGTCAGCCGGCACAGGGTCGCCGGAAAGGAGCATGAGGGCATATACCAACTGGGCTCGGGCATTACCGCCACGTGCGGCTCGGGAATACCATTGAGCCGCCCTCTGCATATCAGCCGCTACGCCGTGCTGCCCTTTGGCACATATATTGCCGAGGTCACAAGCAGCCTGGGCGGCCAGTTTGGGGGACGGGGCGGCGGCGGCTTTCTGTAGCAATTCAAGCCCCTTAGCCCTGTTCTCGGGCTGTTGCAGCAGAAGGTGAGACAGTCGATACTGAGCCTCGCCTATATTCGCATCGGCTGCTTTCTGCCAATGAGCCATGGCTGCCTCCTTATCCGCGGGGCGCCCCAGGCCGTTGTAGAGAATGTGACCAAGGTAAAACTCTGCCTCGGCGCTGCCCTGAGCCGCGGCGCGCTTAAACCAATCAAAGGCTTTCACCGGGTCAGCCTTCACCCCCTTGCCGCCCTCCAGATACACACCGCCGAGGTCGAGCTGAGCCTGTCGCCAGCCGCCCTCAGCCGCGCGGGTCAGCCACTGAAGCGCACCGGCGAAATCGGAGGCATCTCCCTCCACATTGGGTTTCAGCAATTCCTGAGCACGTGCGTACATCGCCTCAGGTGTAGACGGAGCAGCCTTCTCTGCATCACCACATGCAGAGAAGGCCACAGAAAGGATAACCGGCGCCAGCGCCCTGAAGTACTGAGTTCTCATGGCACTGACGAGGGGTTGAAATATCAGGCTTTATAGCTGTCCACCAGAGCGTGAGTACGCTCGTGCACCTTCTGCACACGGGCTTTCAGCTCAGCCTTGTAAGCCTCCTTATCGGGCATGGGACGGCGGGCAACGCCGGAGATAACTGCGGCCTCGGCAATGGCGGGGGCGAGGTACTCAATCATGCGCGGGTCGAAGGGCTTGGGAATCACGTAATCGCGGCCGAACTTCAGCTCCACACCACCGTTGGCAGCAACTACCTCGGCGGGCACGTCCTCGCGGGCAAGGTCAGCCAGCGCGCGGGAAGCGGCAATCTTCATAGCCTCGTTAATGCAGGTGGCCCGCATGTCAAGAGCGGCACGGAACATGTAGGGGAAGCAGCTCACGTTGTTCACCTGGTTCGGCCAGTCACTGCGACCGGAACCCATGATGCAGTCGGGGCGGGCTGCTTTGGCCTCCTGATAGGTAATCTCGGGGTCAGGGTTGGCGCAGGCAAAGATGATGGGGTTGGGAGCCATGCTCTTGACCATCTCGGGCTTCAGCAGGCCCTTCTTGGAGAGCCCCAGGAAGATATCAGCCCCCTGCAGGGCCACCTCGAGCGTGCAGTCCTCGCTCTGGGCGAACATGGCCTTGGTGGGGTGCAGGTCCAGACGGCCGGTATGGATAAGCCCCTTGGAGTCAAACATGAAGATATTATCGCGGCGAATACCCAGAGCCATGTAGAACTTGGCGCAGGCAATACCGGCAGCACCGGCACCGCAAACCACGCACTTCATGTCCTGCAGCAGACGGCCGGTCAGGTGAGCGGCATTCAGCAGAGCGGCGCCGGAGATAACGGCGGTACCGTGCTGATCGTCATGGAAAACGGGGATATTCATTTCCTCGCGCAGACGCTGCTCCACGATGAAACACTCGGGGGCCTTGATGTCCTCCAGATTGATGGCGCCGAAAGTGGGCTCCATGGTCTTAATGACCTCAATCAGAGTCTCGGGCTTCTTGATATCAAGTTCGATATCAAAGACATCCACATCGGCGTAAATCTTAAACAGCAGACCTTTACCCTCCATCACAGGCTTGGAGGCATGGGCACCGATGTTACCCAGCCCCAGCACCGCAGTACCGTTGCTGATAACACCCACCAGGTTACCGCGGCCGGTATAGCTGGCAGATTTATCGGGATCTGCGGCAATCTCCATACAGGGCACGGCCACACCGGGAGAATAGGCAAGAGTCAGGTCATCAATGGTGAAGCAAGACTTGTTCGGCAGCACCTCCAGCTTGCCGGGGCGCGGCGTCTCGTGGTAATTCAGAGCTCTCTGGGCTAAATCAGTACTCATGATAAAATGATGTGGTGAGCAGGTATTATACACAACTTTACCCATAAATCAAGCCCAGAGACTGACCGTATGGATATTTTATAGTCAAACGCCCCCATTCCTGCTCATTAACGCGAGTTTAATTTCCTGAATACAGCCATCCATGTTTTCCTCTAGTTGGTAGACCCAAAAGCGAAGAACTTGCCAACCTGCACTGGTAATCTGTATATCTCTCCACAAATCATCTACCTTTCGCCCACCGGAAGCAGCAGTATGCCAACGCACACCGTCAACTTCTATGTCAAGTTTTACAGAATCTGTGATAATGGCCATATCTAAACGGCGTTCACCAAGATGATATTGAGTCCGAGGCTTGATGCCATGATCCATCAAAGCATTATACAAGCGTTCTTCCCAAACAGAATCAAACTTCGGTTTATCATCTCGAACAGTTTTCAATCTAGGAAGGCCAGCCAACTTTCTTAACAAAATTGAACTGCTCTCAGCACAGCGTTTTCTGTCACCTACCACCACTAAGCATGCACGAGCACGACTTACAGCAACATTATAAATATAACGATTACTATCTGAGGTTAAATACCACAACTGCGAGCTCTGGAGTTCTCCTGTATAAGATAGCATGAAAATAATCACATCTTTCTCCCCACCCTGAAACGCATTGACTGTATTAACTATCAATTCTCCATTAAAGGCGTGTCTGTACTCATTTAAGCGCTCATCCAATAGATTAGCATACTTACGCAGAGGCGTAACTACGCCGACCGACCCTGTATACCCATTACGGGCTAATTCAGCCACCCTTTGTACGACAGCCTCCATCTCTCTCTCGACAGAATCCGAAACATCTATCCAATCAACAGCTTGCTTAAGACCTAATGCAGAAGGTGAAACCAATCGTTCCATTGCCGTGCATACATTCAGTCGGTTGTTATAGAATGCATCATTAAAATAATCGGCAATTCCCGGATGACAACGATAATGATTTGTCAGCATAATGCGTTTTTCACCTATTACACTGTAAGCAGTCGACATACAATAATTGAACATCGAATACCGGACATCGCTTAAATGGTGATGCTGGAGCAAATATTCATTTCTAGCTTCCCTCATTGTAACGACCGGCGGGAACTGCTGGGGATCACCAACTATAATGGCCTTTTTGGCACGATACAATGCCGGAATCATTGGAGGAACGTCGCACTGCGATGCCTCATCTATGATAACAGCATCAAAAACTGCAGGCAAACATGGAGCGGAACGAGTTAGAGATAACAAAGTAGTAGCCCACGCAGGAGCAATGTTTAAAAAACTTTTAAACTCAATAACAGACTCGGCCACACGCTCCTGATTTACCCCTTGCGTCATCAACAATTCATTTTGGTTTTTATAGGAATATTGGAGGTTTTTTAATTGTTTTTTCAACTCATCATCTTGAACGTAAGGTGCTACAGCGTCAGATAGAGAATATATCAAAGCTGTTTTAAGTTTCGAATTTATTGTCCCTACTTCATACTGTAGGCATTGAAGAGCCTCTTTCAGCGGAATTATCTTTTCACAAGTCTTTTTTAATATAGACTTTTTCTCACACTGCTCGCGGTACTGCTTAATTTTTTCCAAAAAAAGATCAATTTCACTCTTAATGTACGACGAACGCAACGCACCATGAACCTTTGCAGGTACAATCTGAGCTAATTCGCGTCTGGCCTGAGCATCATTTTTAGCACCGCGTATTTTCCATAGAAATAAACTCCACAGATTACGCCATGTTTTATCGGTCGGAGGTTCCCCCAAAAGTTTTATCAAACTCTTTAATTTTCTGGCACTGGGATACTGAACATCCTGCAATCGGTTATCGACACCGAGAAAGTGACGCAAATATAAATCTAATTCCTCGATACGAGATTGTAAAATACTCAATTCAGTTTCTACATCATCTCGCCCGCACAATCCTTGTATAACTGCGCCCCACTTCTTATCCAATTCCATGGCGTCTTCAAAATGCCATTGATTTGCATATTTCCCGGCATGCTCTGCTTTTGCAATCAAAAGTTCAACATCCTTTTTAAACCACTCGTCCGTTACCTTACCATCCGGAGTGGAACAAAAATTCACCAAATCCACGCTATATTCCTTCAACATAGAGGAACTGCGCTCAGCAATAGCATGTACAGCCTTGTGGTTACGGCTGGTAAATAATACTGATTGTTTACGCAAAACATGATTGGCAATAATATTAACCGCAACCTGAGATTTTCCGGTACCCGGAGGCCCGGTTACCAATGTCAGATTGTTATTGAGTGCATGCGTAACTGCTAATTGCTGTTCATCGTTAGTACCAATAAACGGAAATGCATAATGATGACTCTGAGATTCATTCTTTAATACAGGCTCTCGAAAAACATACGCTAATGCTGTAGTATCAAGGATCTCATCAGGCTCTTGAGCAATATAGCGAAGTTCTCTGATTAATGTGCGGGAATACTGCAGATTTGTGCCCACAAACAGCGCAGCGCAATTACATGATTGACTACCTTTTTCAGACAGTCTTGGTAATACCCACTGTAAACTATCGGAGTCAAACATGCCGTGAGTGCATCCTCGGGCATAAGTCTCTAAATATGGTAAGGATCGTTGAACATCAATAAGTCCCTGATATTTATCATCATTATGTAGACAAGTCAACAATTTCAACAATGCCTTGTGCTCTTCAGGCTTAATGTGATACTCAAGCCAACTATGATTGATGTCAGCTTCATCGGTTCTCAACTTTATGTACAGATTATTCAAATCGCTTCTCACATCGACCGGAATAAGCGCAATAGGTACATAATGTGTTTTTCCTTTGTGATAAAAAGCTTCAATTGGGTAGCCTATATATACATCCTCCTCATAGCTTTTTCTTGATAAAATTGTGTTAATTGCCACCTGATTATTTCTATTGATGGCAATAGCAAATTCCTGACATTTTTCACCAAGCTCTTTTAGCCAGCCGTATGGCAAAACCGGCAAAAAATATTTTTTCCCGTAGTCTTCATTAAATAAATATTGCTGGCTCTTTTCTTGCAGCTTTACACATTCAGCATAATAACCTACAATCTTGCGGAAAGTTCCCCATGGGTCAACATCTGCCCTAACAGGCTTTTCAACAACAATAGGTTCCGGAACATCATGAAACAAACGGCGTTCCTTCAATCCTTCGGGGGTTAAATCATAAGTTCCATAAACTGTACACTTAACCCAACCTTCGCTCATTAACAAGTCGAGCACGCTCTGCCCCCATTTCCCAGGGTTCACTGTCTCTAATAAAGACAAAACCCGATTATGAGGCATGGGAATACTCTCACCCGATGAATTCAGGCGCCATATAACCAAAGAGTACTTATTCTCATTTTCATTCTGAATCATCATCGTTGTCAACAATTAGTCATCTAACGTAGCAATTGCAACCAAATCATCTAATGAACCACTCCCTGTAATGAAATTCAATAAACTATCAGCCAATGCAGCTTGTTGAGGATTGTACAATTCTCTTTGAACCTTAGCATGTTTTTCTTTAATTCTGTTAGCGTTCTCTATTATAATATTTAAAATTTCCTCTGCATTTCTACGAACCGGTCCAGATATCAAAAACGTCTTATCGAATTTACGTCGAGTTAACATAAATAAAAGTGTCTTTAGCGCAGCAGTAAATAATTTGGGCTTATTATTAAAAAAATGTGAAAACAACATGGCCATCAAATGATCCATACACTGTTCACACTGGTGAGAATTAATGTACTTAAGCATATCATTATTTGAAACAAGTAGCCAATATAGCCCTCGATTCCACTCTTCCACACCCTTTATATCAATGATTGATTCTTTATTTTTATCGGTTACAAATTCTTTATTCCGCCAATACTGTTTCAATACCTCTGAAGAATCTATAGACATCATCTTGCGATGAATAACCTTTGTATATGCTTCAAAAAAATTAGTCAATTCTTCGCAGGTGCGCAATAGATTAGCGCAAGCTGTCATCACATGTTTACTAATACTATTAACAGTCCCATCAGCGCACGTGTTAATTATCTTCAACATATCACGTTTAACCACAGAAAACGCCTTAAAATCGCCCTGATACGTTCTTGATATCATAGCAAGAACGTTATACATATCCTTAATATTACCTCTTCGTTTGCATAACAAATAATCATCCACCATGTAATGAAATAAGGCATCAAATTTAAAAATAGCAGGACTAATTGGGTATCTATGATTCTCTGCGTAGCCAAACACATTCTTTCGATTCAAACGTTCAATACCTTCTGCTTTTGAATCAACAGGACTTAGCTTAGCAAATAAATCTTTATTTCGGTATAGGCGATTACGCATATAAGCTCTAACATCGGCCTCTACTTTTCTCCACAAGCGTTCATTAGCAACAACATCTGGCATATCCAAAGGATATGAATGTTTAATTTCAGCTCGAAGTTTGTTAACTGTTTTTTCTGGCTCAGTCCAAGCCATTTTCAATAGGTCTAATTCTACAGGAGCACCTAATTGAGATTCACCTTCAACTCTCACCTTAGCAATACCTTGCCCCGGTATAATTGATGGATATAATTTCAACGGCTCTTTTTTCTGAACACAACCTCCCTTAAATTGATAATTAAGTTCCTTCAGGCGAACATCATCCCCCTTTTCTTCTGACAATAAAAAGAACACATTATCCGTACCAGCCTTTATGAAACAATCTTCATTCATTGTACCTAGAATGACTTCACCACCATTGCATCTTTCGTTGGCCGCAATAAGTTCCTTGGCATATATATTTTCTTGTTCTATATCCTGAACGACTATATACAAGCCGGTACACTCGTCAAAATACGTAGGCTTACCAGCCACGCGCCTTGCTACAAATATTGCAGCACCTTTGCTTAAACTGTCGCCATCCACATCGTCACGATACACCCCTTCCCATACACGCCCCTGATTATATGAAGCACCTATAGATAATACAGCATCGGCGTTCCAACAACTTCCGGGTAAACGAGTATACCTGATGACGGGTCGCTTTGAAAATCTCGTAACAGAATACTCATTACTTTCCTTATCCCAAACGATATGATTACCAAAATCCCCATAGAATGTATAACGATAAAACTCGTTACCTGGAAAATATTTGGACGTAGGATTGAATTTTAACAATTCATGCGTGGGATATAAATCAGAGTGTCTATAAGCCTTTCGTTGAGGGACAAGAGTTCCATCGTCAGCTGCAACAATTTTAAGTATACTGATATCTTTATACGCTTGCTGTTCATCCAGAATATATACAGACATCTCCTCTTCAACCCCATTCTCACATAGGAACTCCATATTTCCTAAACATGCAGCAACAGATCTCCACAACAGAGTCGTGGACTGACGAGGCAGCTCACAGTTACGAAGGATTTTTTCCTGATACTCAGCAGAAAAATTATCTGGTATTAAAATAACATTCCGATCAGCCGGATTCTCTCTGTCAACATAGGTCGATGAATGCAAGGCCTTAAAAAAATATTCCAGCCGTATATCAGACTTTTCTTCATCCTGAAAAAAATCTCTAACGAAATGAGCTCTTTTATAATCAAAAGAGCCATCTTCCTGCACAAAATCTCTCAAAATAGGTTTTTCACGTTCCTGAAGGTATGGGCGCTGATTACGACAAAGCTGCTCATCCGGCACAATAAGCACATCACTAATCAATACACGTTCCAGCAAATGATAGTTTTCGTCTTCAACCTCATACCGAGTACGAGTAAGAGCGCCTGTCAGATCATAAACATCTACTATCATATTCCGATTTTTTGCAAGAATTCAGTTGATATTTCATCTATATCCTTCTCTGAATCTAATAACAAAACATTAGACTGAGCAGAAACACTGTTTTTCACTTCTGGAGAAAAGCTATAAACTACATAGAGAGTATTATCCAGAGGGATTTGAACCCCACCCCTTATACATGAGGGTATATAAACCAATTTAATATCAGTCTTATTACCGCCCCTATTTCTGACTATAAGTTCTCCACAATCTTTAGAGACCCTCCAGTCAAGTAACCCTGTTGAGTTCTGATATATGTTAGAAAATAAAGGATTCACAAAAAATCGCCCTCTACGAGGAGCTATACTCACCCAATACGATGAATCAAAAACAAGCCTGCCGGCCTCTAAACACAAACGCATGGATAACCAGCAACAAAAATATTCGCCGAACAATGCGTACCTATATGGCCAAACTATTTCTGCAATGCGAACATGAGTCAAAATCTGTCGATAGAGTACCCACATCTTATTGTACTTTGCATCATGCAAAAGTACATAATTAGGTCGAACATTACCCTTTATTGCAGAAATTTCCTGAATATCAGGCGACTTCCACGCATTCTGCAATAGGCGATACAGTTTTTTAACATTCTTAATTCGCTCTGATGAAGGATATAGTTTCTCATACAACGCGATATAGCGCCTCGCCATTACTGAAGCCCTATATATAAAATCCTTCAGAACTCGATTTTCTAATGTGTTTTTTGTTTCCTTGCGGACAACTGCCAACAATCTCTGGCGCTCCCCCCCCTTTTCAGCCGCAGTATATCCCGGTTGCCGAGCCAACCACCGCAAGCAATGGGAATCTATTTGCTGGACATTAGAAACCTGAACCATACTGCGCTCACGTCGCAGCACTTTTCTCATTGAAAGCATTAAAGACTCGAGTACGCCATAATCACGCTTGGCTATAATGGAAATCAACTGTTCAGGCGGTTCTGATTTTATGGGGCTTGTCAATTTTTCCGCCATTTCGTCAACGCTCAAACGTAATTCGCCACGTCTATTTTTTGCCCCTCGTTTATTCTTTCGGAATTCTGTTTCAGCTTCAAAACGCAGCTCCGTCATTTGCTCTACTATATCACAAATAAAGGCAGCTTCCTTATCCTCATTCTTTCCGGCAATATACTCCTTTAATACAAAAGTATCCACCATTTCAGGAACTCTTTCATCCCTGAAACTGCTTACAAGAAACGAATCAACACTATGTACCATTTATCAGGAATCTCGTTCAGTACCTTGCCACATGAAGAATTCCCTATCTTCCTTCGAACGCTTAAATGCATCTGACAACACATCATCACCAAGCTCGTCTACCCAGATACCCAAGTGCTCTACTTCTGAAGAAACAAAGCTTTCGCTCAAGTCAAGTCCATTCAATCTGGGCATAATCTTCATTTCTAATTGATCAATCAATGCGTCCCTAGCACTACCGGGATATTGCAGGATATAAGCCTCTGTGGTATTCCACAAGCGATGTGCAAATGGGCGACCGATTCTGGCCAACATATCGTTGACTTCAGCTATTTTTTTCATTTCCACATCTACGGCATTGCGATTCGAATCATTCTGCCATTCCTGCCAAAAATCAAACGTCATTGCTCTATCTTTGAACAACTCAAAGAACGTAGCCTTCTTATCTTTCCTATCAGCAAATTCATTACCATTGACTTTTATCAAATTCTTCGGTCGTCCAAAACGAAGAACATTAGCACGATCTTTTACCTTATCAGACAGAGACTGAGTCGATTCATCTTCATTCATTGTACCGACAAACAAATTATGTCTGCCTACAAATATACGACGCAAAGCATCCGTGCCTCCCATAGCTCCACTTTCCAGTACTATTTCAGCTGCGCGACGTTTAGCTTCATTGGCCGGGTCCAAACCTCGACGAACCTCCAATTTACTTAACATATCGCTGAAGTAATATTCCACGCGAGCAAGGTTCATTTCATCCAGCAAAATGAGATTCATCCCAGGATTCTTGGGAGCTTTGTCCCTGTTATTATAACAATCGGTCTGCCAAAGCAAACGAGATAACTCAGTTGCTTTATATCGACCTTCCATATAATTATAGAAGCCCAACATATCCTGAGGACTATCCCAACGAGGCTGAACCGGAATTTGTAAGAAGTTCATACCGACTGCGTGAGCATAAAGTTCAGGCAACAAACTCTTGCCGGTTCCTGATATACCCGCAAGCACCACCATTGGAGAATAATCGGCAACCTTCAAACTGGTATGAAAAGCCTTAATCAAGCGTGAGCTAAACTCAAAACCGCTTTCTTTAAGAGCACTTTCAAACTCACCCAACCACTCTTGCTGCCCATATTTCTTAGGATTAGAAATATTGATAATTTTAATCTCTCTGTCCAAATCCTCCCATTTTTTCGCTAATACATTCTCTTTCCCTGTATAAGAACTAAGCTCAAATTCAAGCTCAGAGACTTTAGCTTTCAGTGAATTTCTAGTCTTCTCCAAACTACTGATTGTTTCATTTAATTCTTTAATTTTTTCTTCAATTTTTGCTTTATTTTCTTCTGCTTTTGCTATATCTTTTTCGGCATTTTCTTTAGCTTCTCTAATTTCCTTTTCCACCTCATCCTTCCGGGCCTCACATTCTGCAAGTCGTCTCTCAGCTTCACTACGCTGACCGTCAATCGAATTCAATTCCTGAGTCTTCTTTGTAATTTCTCGATCTAAACGAGCAACTTCAGTATTAGCATCAGCAATAGCAGCATTTAGTTTAGCAACATCTTCTTGCAGTTGTTGAAATCTTCTTTCTTCCTCGATTCTTTGATTTTCTGTACTTTTACACAGCCAATAGCAAGAATCTAATTTAGACTGAGCCTCCTGCAATTGAGTATTGATATTCTGTAATTCCTGAACAGCATTATTATACTTCTTAGTAACGATATCCAAATCAGTCTGCGTTGCAGCTATCTGAATTTTGAGTGATTCAATTGTACCACGATTCTTTTCCAACCAATCTTTTGCGGCATCTGATTCACTTATAACATTTCTCGCTTTCACTAATTCTGCTGATAACTCATTCAGTTCCTTGCGTGTTTGCTCCAGCGTTTGATGAGCTTCAGCAATTTGCCTCGCAAGTGATTCTTTAGTATCATAGTCCGGATTTAAATCAATCGCTCGGTGAAAAAGATATACTGCCACCCACAAAGAAAAGAGAACGATTAGGATTAGAACAGTGATGGTAATATAAAGACTTGTCATAAAAAATCAAAGATTTAATTTTATTCCATTACTCAGTCGGTGATAAGTTGGTTTTAGCTTCTTCGATTTGAGCATTTAAGCGTTGCAGCTCTTCTTGTTTTTGTCTACATTGCGCATCAAGATCACCGACTTCGGCTTGCAGTCTAGTCTTTTTTTGTTCTAACTCGGCACATTCCTGCGACCTAGATGCTACATCTGCTTGTAAACGTTTCAATTCAGCGGAAGATTCAGCATTTTCTCGACTCAATTTTTCTTCTTCGGCTTTCTGAGATTCCAACTGCCGCTGACGTTCCTCTCGCAAAGACGCGAGGCCTTCAATCTCTACTTTAATGACGTCTCTTTGGCGAATATAATCAGCCAATTCACCAGATACTCTCTCAACTTCAGTCTTCTTAGCATTTAATGTTTCTTCAGCGGATTTACACGATTGCTGCAGGCTGGTCAAACGACTTTCGATTTCCCTCACTCGAGAACTGGCTCGAGAATTACCCATTTCATCCAACTTTCTCTGCAACGAGGAGAGTTGATTCTGAACGGCTTCTCGCTCTTGACGCAATGTGCCTATTCTTTCTTGCAATTGAGTTTCTTCTTGCTTGCTTGCAGCCAATGAGCCCTGCACTTCACTTAATTCGCGCTGAGCATCAGCCAATGAATTCAGAGCTGTCGTTTTCTGTTCATTGGCGGACTCAATGTCATTCTGCAGCGAAGTCAACCGATCCGTCTTCTTTGAACATTCTTCTGTTAACGACTCATTTTGTGAAGTTAATCTTTTTAGCTCCTCTTGTGCCGAATTAACCTGAGTGTTCAATGGTTCAAGCTTAGATTCAGTTTCAGACAATAATGTGGAAGCAGCCTCTAATGCTTGCTGTTTTTTTTGCAATTCTTCGTTCTTTTGAGAAATCGTCCCACTCATTTTGCTATCTTCCTCTTGCTTCTGTGCCAATTGAGCATTTAACTCTGACAAGCGATTTTCAATATTCTGTAACTGTGACTTCTTGTTTTCAAGAACAGATACTTCAAGGCTCAACGCATCACACTTCTTATAATCATCTGAAAGACGTTCCTCTAAGTGTTCAATATCCTGCAGGCAACGCTCTTTCGCACTATTCCATTGGAGATAATCTACTAGCAGATATCCATACGCAGCACAAGAGAGGATTCCAACCACTGTTATGATACCACAGACGACATACCAAAACAGTCGACTTCCAAATTTATCCTTAAGTTTATAGAAAAGTTTCATCATCCGGCAACGCATTTCTTTGATTCTATCCCACTGACTGAATATGTCAAGAGTAAACAATAAGCCATCACCTCCTCTTCTCGCATAATTTGGTCATAACAAGACATCAAACTAGGCATTTCCGGGAAAAAACATAGTCTATCCGATTTATCGCTTTACGCTGCGCAGATGAGTAGATATAATGGCTGTATGCACAAACAAGGTCTGTTACGACGGTTGGAGAAATGCCAAGAGGTGCTGAATGCCTGCATCACTACGTTGCTCAATGAGAGGGTTAGCAAAGAGGATATGGAGGAGGCTCTGCCGATTTGTGAGTTCTTGCTCCAGGCAGCGCGAGAGGAGCTCAATGCTACAGATGAAACAAGCTACGATGCGGATACGGAAGAGCTCTATGCCCGCAGTGTGGAATATGTAACGGTAACTCAGAAAGCGAGCTGCTCGCTGTTGCAGAAGAAATTCCGCATCGGTTACGGGAGGGCGGCTCGCATCATGGATATGATGGTGGAGCGCGAAGTCATTACGCCAGCAAGCAAAACAGGTCGCCACAAGGTGCTACCCCCTGTTGAATAAATTACCCGTGCACAATCTGCACGCTCGCCACACAGCCCTCACCCAGCGTTTTGTTGAGGGCACGGATGATGGCGGCCTTCTGCCGCATGAGTTCAAAGCGAACGGCAGGATGCGAGGTACGGATGCGCGCCTGCTTGCGGGCAATGGAGAGGAGCTCCGCCTTTGTGGCAAGGAAAGGACCGACGGCTTTGCTCCAAGCATCGGCCAGAACTTCAGGGGCATGCTCCGCCACTGAAATGTCCATCTTGCTGACCAGCGAGGCCAGAACGGATTCCATGGTGCGCACATTGGCGGCGGAGCTGAGCTGGGGCTGAACGCCGAAGAAATCCGAAAGCGCCTGCCCGCTCTCCCGCTCGGAGCGGCTCACATTGCGCACAGGGCGCACGGAGCCATCGGGGAACAATTCCTCATGGTACAGCCCGGCGGGCTCGCGCCGTTTGACAGGAGCCGGTTCTGCGGGGACAGGTTCTACCGGAGTTGCTTTTCGCACCCGGCGGCGGGGAGCAGCAGCCATGAGAAGAAAAAAGCGGCCCGGGCGGTAGGTTCCGCCGGGGCCGATTGATGGTTAAAATGAGAGTATCGGGTATTCCCGGGCGGAGTTTACTCGCCGTCGTCACCGATGGAGTCGACGGGGCAACCGTCCTTAGCCTCGGTGCAAAGCTCGATTTCCTCATCGGTCTCAGGCTGCTTGCAAACGTAGGAAACGCCCTCGTCTTCATCAGCAGCGAAGAAATCACCGGCTACCTCACGGCAAAGGCCACAGTCGATGCAGTTGCTGTCGACGTAGAACTTGCCGGGAACATTCTTTTCGTTTTTGGAGTCAATATCGGCCATAATGTGTATGGGGCTTGGTTGCCCACCCCTATTTTTACCATTTTTCTCAGGAATGCAATCTTTTTTTATTGCAACGGAGCAATTTTCGGTACAAAATGGGTGCATGCAAGAGCAAAAAGCGGAAATAAAGACAGGACTTCTCAAAAAAATCGGGATTATGAACCTGATATGGTGGACGATGTTTGCGGGTCTGGTCGTGGTTGTACTGGCTGCGGTCGCCTATACCTACAGAAAAGTTCCGACTGCTCATTGGAGAGAAAGCGGAGATAAACTGCCCATGAGAGCGGTTGAGCTCTCCATAGAAGATTTCAAAGCGAGCTGGCATAATGCCAAGGGCAATGCGCGACTGGAGTTGCGTACAAGCTACTACCCCAGCGCTAATATAACGCTCGGCAATGGAACAGGCAGCGGCATGCTGATGGTAAAGTTCGTTGACAAGAGACATGTGCAGCACGGTGCTGTTATCGTCGTTCCCTACAAAGACGGTCAGTTCGTTCCTCAAGATGACTTCAACCTCAAGGCTGAGGGGAAGACTGCAGAAGTGCTGCTGGAGGGCGGCTACAAAGACATCCAGGAATACCGACTGCACCAGCTCACTGAGGAAGAGCCTCTGTGGAGAGCTCAGCTTTTCCAGCGCCCGCTTGGAGCACAACAGACTTATTACCTTGGTTATACCACCATTTCACCCATTGCTGAATAAATGAGAAAAAACAACAGACCGGGAACTTACCAACAACTGCCTGAACCCGAACGAGCCACCCCTTGGTGGCACTGGCTGCTCAGCCCGGCCGGCGGTGTCGTCATGGCTCTGGCATTCCTGCCTTACGATATTTCTGAGCTGGTGTGGATAGCACTGCTGCCCCTGCTCTATGTTCTGTGGACAGGCCCCGCGAAATGGTGGCGGGGATTCCGACTGGGCTGGCTGTTCGGCATGGGCTATTATTGCACGACCTTCTCGTGGATTACGGAAGTAGGCTACACCTTCAACATTCACCCCCTGCTCTTCATTGCGGCAGCGTTCATACCGCTGATGGCCGTATATTCATGTCTGGTTGGTGCCTGGGCTGCCATTACTGCGACCCTGCTGCGCCCGACTCTTTCCCCCGGCCCCGTGGTGACAGATATGAAGTTTGAGCAAAAAAAGGCTATCTGGGCAAAATGGGCCTGGCATGATATCGCCACTACCCTGCGCTCGGCAGTCGGCTGCGCAGCTCTCTGGGTGTGCATTGAATGGCTGAGGGCCAACGGTACACTGGGCTTCAGCTGGAATAGTCTGGGTATGGCTCTCTACGATGGGCTGGCCTTTGCTCAATGGGCAGAGTTCGTGGGAACAGCCGCCCTCTCATTCCTACCGGTATTCACCACGGTGATCATTTACTGCGCAATGCGCCGCTGCTACCTGCACTTCAAGGGAGTCAGCAGAGCCGGGCGGCCGTGGGATTTTTACGCCACACTTATTGTAATTTTCATCTCCTTTTCCGTCGGACTTACCCTCAGCAGGCACAACTCACCGCTGAGCCTCATGAAGAAAGAGAGTACCATGAAACTGCCGGTCATGGCAGTGCAGATAAACAAGGATCAGAGCGAGCACATTGCCGACAATTCACCCGATGTTCCCCGCTACCTGCGCGTACAGAACGGCCTGTCCCAGTACGGCGTTTACCTGCGGGCCACTATGGCGGCATTTAATGAAATTCAGCAGGATACAGTACGTCTTGCCATGAAGCACCCTGAACTGGGTATCATTCAGCAGTTACCCGTCTGGGTGGTATGGCCCGAAAGTGCCATGGGCATGCCCATTTGGCGCAATACCGAGACCGGCAAGCTGCTCGGCGGCCACATAGACCCCTTCACCACCAATGAGTTCTTTGGAGAGGAGGGCTTACCGATGGTCCGCAAACTCGTGCAGGAGATGGGCGGCCCGGCCTTCACTCTGTTCACAGGCGTGGATGAAGTGCTCCTGACCCCGGAGGGGGAGTACCTGTTCCCAAAGGGGCAATACAACTCCATGGCATGCATCCCCGGTGATTTTGACAGCATACAAACCACAGCCAAGCAGCACCTCATGCCTTTCGGCGAGTACCTGCCGCTGGTGGATTCCATCAGCTGGATTGGTACTCTCTACTCCGAGATTACCGGCACCCAGGTCGGCGAAGGAATCAAACCCGGCAGCGGAGACAATCCCATTCCCATGACCATTCCCGGCACCGAGGAGAAAGTGGATGTTATCCCCGCTATTTGCTACGAAGACACCGTGGGCAATCTGCTGACCAAGTATGTGCGCAAGGGGCCGCAAGTCATTGTGAACGTGAGCAATGACGCCTGGTTCCGCAACTCTGTGTGCGGTGCTCAACAGGCCAGAAATGCGGCATTCCGCTGCATTGAGCTGCGCCGCCCGATGGTGAGAGCTGCCAACCGTGGCGTGTGCTGCTCCATTGCCCCGAACGGAGCCTTCATTCATGCCTTGCTGAAGGGCGATGGCACCCCTCACCTGCCCGGGTACAGCTACGCCATTCTGCCGGTCGACCGCAATGCCGGCTTCACCCTCTATGCGCTACTGGGTGACTGGGCAGTACTGGCCTGTGCTCTGCTGGCACTGCTGACCATGAGCCCGCGACTCATGGAGAAGTTCGGGAGCAGAATGCGCGTTGGTCAATCCGGAAAGGCAATTTGTTGAAATACAAGTTACAAGTTTCAATAGAAAAGTTGACAGGTTTCGCGGCTTACGCCGCAGGGCGATTCAGCTATGCCTCGGCTGCTGCCCGCGCTTTAAAGCGCGGCCTGCCGCGGCGCCCCGTCTCGGCGTATCGCAGAGAAGCCGGAAGCAAGCGAGCGCAGCGAGACGCGAAGCCGGGGGCGTGAACGGTAGACCAAGCTACGCTGTATGCGACGCAGTCGCCATGCTCAACAACTTGTCCATCGTAATTTGTAACTTGCGAATCTCTAAAAATTAGACATTCCTTCCAGCGACTCGTCGCTCCCTCCGCAAATTGGTAATTCCCCGCAAGCGAAGCGAGCCTAACCCAGAGCCCGCTTTGCGGGCGACAGAACATTAGCCCCGGGGAAGCGAGCATAAGCGAGCGCACCCCGGGGAGGTAACGTAAAGAAATGTGAACCCCGCAGACTTGCGGGGTGACAGAGGGGCTTTGCTTAAGAATACACTGATGATGTGCACATTAACGCGTAACAATTATATAAAAATCGTATCCGGTTGTAACACGCTTTTCTGTCGCCCCGCACGTCTGCGGGGCTCTGATTATTTTTTTCTCATTACCCAGAGCTGCGCGAGCTTCCGGCTTCTCTGCGATACGCCGAGACAGGGCACTCGCTTGCACTGGGCTAATACTCTATCGCCCGCACAAGTGCGGGCTTTTGAACTCCGCTCACCTTCGGTTCGCCATACAGCACGGCAAATTACTCTTTGGCGAGTTTTTAGAGATGCCCAACTTGTCTATCCTTCCCCTGCAAGCTCCAATTGATCGGTCAAAATAGGTCTAAACCTCTCATTGTGCCAACACGTAAGCGGATTGTTCATATCACCGCCGGGAGGTCTCGGGGATGTCCTCCCAGCGGGTGGTATAGCCGCGCGACACGAAGGAGCGGTGCCAGGGTTCGGAGGCACCGCGATTGGCAAAGTGGATATTGTGGCCGGCCTGCTGCAACTTGTCGAGCACGGCCATGAGCTTGCTGGGTGCCACATTAGGATGGTCGAAGGTCGGCTGCACGTGCTCAATCTTCTCAAGTCCGGTGAGCAGCACACCGACTTTCTTGTATTCAAAACCGTTGCGGTACAGATTTTCCAGCAGGGCTGTGGCATGAGCAGTCAGCACGCGGGTGTCATCCGTCGGGCACGGCAGAGCCACCCCCTGATTGGCGGCATAGAGATTCTGCGCATCCCTGTACCGCGAGGTACGCAACATCACATAGAGCGCTCCGGCCATCATACCTTCCTGTCGCAGAATACGCCCGGCTTTCTCGACAAATCGGCAGAGCGATTCCCGCAGCGTGGGCAAGTCACGCACATCCTCCTTCAGCGAGCGCGATACCATAATCTGCTGACGAACCGGTGGTTCCTCGGCATCCAGACAGGAGGTCCCGTTGAGCTCCAGCGCCAATCGCTCACCATGAACCCCGAAATGCTTGCGGAGATACTGCAACCCACTGGCAGCCAGACCGGCAGCAGTACGAATTCCTAAAGCATGCATGCGGGGAGCCAAGCGGCGCCCCACTCCCCAGATGTCGCCCACAGGCGTCTCTGCCAACAGAGCTTGCCACTGCTCGGGCGAACACAGAGCCAGCACACCATCGTACTGCGGGCAATGCTTGGCAGTCTCGTTCGCCAGTTTGCAGAGAGTTCGCGTGGGGGCAATCCCCACACTCACCGTCACGCCGGTACCGCGGCGAATGGCGGCACGCAATTCCCGGCAGAAGGGTTCCCAATCGCGCACATCATCCACATGGGCAAAAGCCTCATCAATACTGTACTGCTGAACGGTGGGGAGAGCTTCCTCCAGCAGCATCATAATGCGCTCAGACAGGTCAGCATAAAGCGGGAAATTGGCTGAGCACACCACGGCGTTGGCCGCCTCCAGCCGCTCGCGACATTTGAAATACGGCTCGCCCATGGCAATACCGAGAGCCTTGGCCTCGGCACTGCGCGACACAACACAGCCGTCATTATTCGACAGAACCACGAGCGGGCGCCGCCGCCAATCAGGACGGAACACCTGCTCGCAGCTTGCAAAGAAATTATTGCAGTCGAAGAGTAAATACACGCTCGTGTTACAGCCCGAGCTTTGCCATGAGAATCTCGGTGACGAGCTTGGGATTGGGCTTGGGGTTACTGTTCTTCATCACCTGCCCGGTCAGAGCATTGATGAGTTTCATGTTCCCATCCTTCACGCGGCCCACCAAATCGGGATTTTCGGCAATCACCTTCTCAACCAGAGCCTCGAGTGCGCCGCTGTCGGCCTTCTTGTAGCCCAGACTTGCAGCTGCTGCGGCGGCAGTCTGACCGGGGGTGTTCCACAGCACCTCCAGCACCTCGCGGGCCTGACTGACGGAGCAAATTCCCTCCTCCACCACATCCACCAGACCGGCAAGAGCAGCCGGGAGAACCGGGCAGTCCTCAATCACACATTCCTTCTCTGCCAGAACAGAGGGGAAAATGTTGATAAGCCAGTTGGCGACCTTGCGGGGTGCCTTGGTTGCGGCTGCCGCCGTCTCGAAATAGGCGCAGAGCTGAGCGTCGGCCACCAGAGTATTGGCATCGGCCACGGGCAGACCGTATGTGCTCATCAGGCGCTGCTGGCGTGCGTCGGGCAGCTCGGGCATTTCCTTCTGCATTTTCTCGACATACTCAGCCGTGTGTACAGGAATGAGGTCAGGGCAAGTGTGATAGCGGTAGTCATGGGCGTTCTCCTTGGTGCGCATCACGATGCTCTCACCCAAGTCATCGTCCCAACGGCGGGTGGACTGCACCTGAGCAATACCGCGGTCCAGTTCATCGGCCTGACGGGCAATCTCGTATATCAGAGCGCGACGGGCGGCAGACATGGAGTTGATGTTCTTCATCTCTATCTTGGCCCCCAATTCTTTCTGACCCTTGGGACGGAGCGAGACGTTCACATCGCAGCGCATCTGCCCCTTTTCCATATCGGCATCGGAAATACCGCCGCAGATAAGAATCTGCTGCAGGCTCTTCAGATAGGCGTATGTCTCATCGGGGCTGGTCAGATCGGGGGCGGAAACAATCTCCATGAGCGGCGTACCACCACGATTGTAGTCCACGAGAGAATAGGAACCGTAGTGGGTCAGCTTAGCGGCGTCCTCCTCCAGGTGAATGTGGTCGAGCTTGACCGTACGAACAACGGCGCCCTCGGCCTTCACCTTGCTGTCAGCCGGGTAAGCCCAGGAATACAGCGGCACTTCACCGCCGATGCAGAGCGGGAGGTCAAGCTGGCTGGTCTGGTAGTTCTTGGGCATGTCGGCGTAGAAGTAGTTCTTACGATCCCACTTGGAAACCGGGGGCATGCTGCAACCGAGCATCAGACCGGTGAGCACGGTGCGCTCAATGGCAAACTTGTTGAGAACAGGCAGCGCGCCGGGCATACCGAGACAGGTGGGGCACACGTTAGTGTTGGGCTCGTAGCCGAAACCGGCCTTGCAGGAGCAGAACATTTTGGTGGCAGTTTTAATCTGGCAGTGAACTTCCAGACCGATAGTTACCAGATAATCAGATACAGGCATTGTATGCAGAGGAGTTAATGGATTGTGATTCAGTTTGAAGTGGTTGCGTTTTCATGCAGTGCATCATCAAGGTCCGTGCGGAACGACTCGTCGAACACGTCACTGAACCAGGCGCTGTGCGTATTACCCAGACTCTCGTACACACCGTCGAGAGCGTCAGAAAAATTGTCAAATGCACTATCATCATAGCCCGGCAAGCCGGCTATGCGAACAATCTCGGTGCGAATGTCCCAGAGTAGTTGCTCCACCGGAGCGTAGGCCTCGCGCGCGGAGCGAACGGTCGAGGCAGCAAGCCCGCGATTCTGATGAGATTTCTGGGGAAGCAGAGCATTCAGCCTGACAGTAAGTTGCTTAAGGTTTGCAATCATGCGATTGGCTGTCTCGACATCCTGTACGGCCTGCAGTGTGGCCAGCAGAGCCTTGTCGGGCTCCACCAATCGGCGGTAGCGCACCAGCTCCTGGCGGGATTCGCTCTCGCTGAGCGGGGGCTTGGGTACAGCCAAATCCTCAACAATCTCCTCACCCACCAATCCGGCTTCGACCGCCCGATGGAATGTCTTTATCAGCCGGGGGGAACCATAGCACCCGGCACGGCACAAACTCTCGAACTCCATGCTCAAATCATCCAGAGCCTCGGCAATGCGGTAGTGCAGCATGTCCAGCGCCTCCAAATCCTGAGCCATACCGTCTTCACCCTGCAACATATCGCCAATCTGCTCCGCTTCGGTAATCAGACCATCAAACCGTTCGGCTACAGCATCGGCTCCTTTCCTGTCTACCACACCGGAAAGCAGGAACCACATGTCATTTGTCACGCGCAGAAGTTCCTGACCGGGGCTGCCTTTCATTTCAGTCTCAGCGGTCAGTTCCGACTTCACAGGAGCACCATCATCTGCACCCGCCGGGAGATTCAATCCCAGCAGGAGAGCTGTGCTGACTGTAAAGAGAGGGAACTTCATTGTCGCGGGTATTATACTCCCTTTATCTGATTTTTCAAGTCGCTATTCTGCCAACCGATGAAAAAGTCGCTTTTGCAGTCATTACCGACATGATTTTGACTTGTCATGAGATAGAGATTGAGCTACAATCACCGCACCGTCATCTATTTCAGTCTTATGGATTTCAGAACATATCTCCGGCACCACCCGGACAAAAACGGTTTTTACGGACGCTTCGGCGGCGCCTATCTGCCCGCTGAGCTCGAGCCCGCTTTCAAGGAAATTACCGAAGCCTACAACAGCATTTGTCACTCGGCTCAATTCATCAACGAACTGCGCCGCATTCGCAAGCAATTCCAGGGACGCCCCACCCCGGTGTACCACTGCGAGCGACTTTCCCGCCTGAATGGAGGTGCGCAGATTTACCTTAAGCGTGAGGACCTTAACCACACCGGTGCCCACAAGCTCAATCACTGCATGGGTGAAGGTCTGCTGGCCAAGTTCATGGGCAAAAAGAAGATTATTGCCGAAACAGGCGCCGGTCAGCACGGCGTGGCTCTGGCAACAGCTGCGGCCTATTTCGGTCTGGAGTGCGAAATCCACATGGGCGAGGTTGACATCGCCAAGCAGGCTCCCAACGTGACCCGCATGAAGATGCTGGGTGCCAATGTGGTATGCGTGAAGCACGGTCTGAAAACCCTGAAGGAGGCCGTAGACTCTGCTTTCGAAGCCTATCAGCGTGATTACAAGACTGCTATCTACTGCATTGGTTCCGTACTGGGGCCGCACCCCTTCCCCATGATGGTTCGTGATTTCCAGATGGTGGTTGGTGCTGAAGCCCGCGAGCAGTTCCTCGAAATGACCGGTATTCTGCCCGATGTGGTATGCGCCTGCGTGGGCGGTGGTTCCAACGCTATGGGCATGTTCCCGGCCTTCCTCGATGACCCGGTGGACATTTACGGCATTGAACCCATGGGCAAGAGCGAGAAACTGGGCGACCACGCCGCTTCCATGAAGTTCGGCGAGGAGGGTATCATGCACGGCTTCAACAGTATTATGCTTAAGGGCGAGGATAACGAGCCCGCTCCTGTTTACTCCATTGCCAGTGGTCTCGATTACCCCTCAGTCGGCCCCGAGCACGCCTACCTGCGCGACATCGGCCGCGTGAAGTACGACGGAGTGTCGGACGAGGAGGCTGTCGATGCCTTCTTCAAGCTCAGCCGCTACGAGGGTATCATTCCCGCTCTCGAGAGCTCTCACGCCGTGGCATTTGCCATGCGCAAGGCCCGCGAGATGGGTACCGGTGCCATTCTGGCCAACTGCTCCGGTCGCGGCGACAAGGACGTGGACTACATTGCCGAGCACTACGGCTACGGCGACCAATACAAGTTCTGATTGCTGCGCAGTTAAGCTTCAACAGAAAACCCCGACCGAGTGAACGGTCGGGGTTTTCTGTTGAATATATCGGGAGTGCTCGACTTACTCGCCCAGCACACTGGCCAGCATGGAAGCCACCCCCTGGAATGCTGCAGACACCATGCTCTGGCCCGGGTCCTTGAGTGCCACAGGAGCGCCGTTGTCGCCGCAGGAGCGGGTTTCGATATCCAGAGGAATGCGCCCCAGCAGCGGCACGCCGAGTTTCTGAGCCTCGCGCTCACCGCCGCCCTCGCCGAAGATGTTGTAAATCAGACCATCGCTCGGGCATACGAAATAGCTCATATTCTCAATGATGCCGAGAATGGGAGTCTCGACACGCTGGAACAGCCCCACAGCCTTGCGGGCATCGATGAGAGCCACCTCCTGCGGGGTCGTCACAACCACTACGCCGGAAAGGTCAACTGTCTGCACGATGGTGAGCTGAATATCACCCGTACCCGGGGGCATATCCAGAATAAGGAAATCCAAGCCACCCCACTCCACATCGCGCAGGAACTGCTGCACATAGCGGGTAGCCAGAGGACCGCGCACAGCCACGGGTGAAGCCTCATCAATCATCAGGCCCATGGAAAGCAGCTTCACACCGTGAGCCTCGACCGGCAGGAACTGCTCCTTCTCCGAGCAGCCCGGGCGCTCCTTGGTACCGAACATCAGAGCCATCGAGGGGCCGTAAATGTCGAGGTCAAGCAGACCGGTTTTGTACCCCAGGCGTGACAGAGCCACAGCCAGGTTGGCAGATACAGTACTCTTGCCCACACCACCCTTGCCGGAGGATACGGCAATCACGTGCTTAACCCCCGGCACGCTGGATTTCCAGTCGGCGGGGTCATCGTTGGAAGCCACACGGTTGCTCTTGGGGGCGTGGTGCTCAATATTGACATCGAGCTTCTTCACACCGGGCAATTCCTTCACCGTGGCCATCACATTCTCATAAATGAAGCGAGGCACATCGGCATTCTTACTCTCAATCAGCAGCTCAACAACAACGGCACCTTCAGGAGATACCGTAATATCCTTCACGAGACCGAAGGAAACGATATCGCGGCTGAAGCCGGGGTATTTAACCGTTGTGAGAGCGGCTCGAATAAGAGCCGGAGATAATTCAGGCTGACTCATATCACTCATTTAGTTAATTAGTTGTGTTTCTTAAAAAGTGTCCAGGGCATGATGATAGCATGCACGGTATTGGCGAATGCTGTACAGCAGGCACGGAATACCCACACAAACGGGCGCATGACCTTATATACACTGTTGTACTTATCGTAGCAGATACTCAGAGCGAGAATGGCGGCAATAATGCCGAACTTGGGCCCCACTGCCATGTGCCAGTGAATCCCCCACACGCTCTCCAGCACCAGGGAAAGCGTCATCACAAACCCTACAAAACCTACCAGCACGAAGGCAACGCTACCCAGCACCGGATAGTGCTTGATGATGCCGATGCACCAACCGGCCACAATTCGAAGGGCTGCAATACCAATGAACACACCCATACAGACCACCCAGATATGCAGCTCCACAGGAATACCCTGAGAACCTGCCACAACACCTACTGCTGCCACTACATTATCAAGGGAAAGCGATAAGTCCATCAGCTCAATGCTGCATATCGTGGCAAAAAGGCTCTTACCGACAAAATTCGCTGCATGCCCGGTAGCATTCTCCACCTTCTTCACGTACTTGAAGCGCAGGTGGTCACAGGCCAGATAAATCAGGTATACGGCACCAAACCATTTCACCCACACATTATCCATGAGCCAGGATACAAGAGCCAATGCTATACCACGGAACACATAAGCACCCACCAGCCCCCAGCGCAGAGCCTTCTTCTGCTGATCCTCGGGCAAGTGAGAAGCCATTGCGGCAATACCGAGAGCATTGTCCACGGAGAGAAGCCCCTCAATCAGCACCAATATACCGATAACCATGCCTGCATCCATCAGGAATGCAGACCAATTCTGAGAAATAAGCTCAAAGGCAGTCTGTAAATTTGCAATAGGCATGTGCCGAGCCTACCACATTCCCTCTTGAATTGCAAGCTTAACATCCGGTTATGCACACGATAATTTGTATTTCCCGCTTGCATGCAGCCCGTCTGTGTTCTATAATGGCCAATGTCATGAAACGTATTCTCGTCACAGGCGGCACCGGCTTTATCGGCGCCAATCTCTGCCGCAGGCTTATTGAAGAGGGGCACCGTGTTATCTGCCTCGACAACAACTATACCGGTTCGCTTTCCAATGTGGAGGAGCTGATTCCCCACCCCAATTTTACTTTTGTAGAGCACGATGTCATTGAACCCTGGGATTGTGACGAAGAGCTTGACCGCATCTACAACCTCGCCTGCCCGGCATCGCCCCCTTTCTATCAGGGTGCCCGCTCCATCTTTACGACTAAAACCTGTGTACTCGGAGCCATCAACATGCTCGAGCTGGCTAAACGTAAGGGTGCGAGAATCCTGCAAACCTCCACATCCGAGGTTTACGGCGACCCGCACGAGCACCCGCAGCCCGAGACATACCGAGGGAACGTCAACCCCATCGGCATTCGCGCCTGTTACGACGAGGGCAAGCGCTGCGCCGAAAGTCTGTTCTTCGACTACAACCGCCACGAAGGCGTCGATATTCGTGTAATTCGCATTTTCAACACATACGGCCCCTACATGAACCCGGATGACGGTCGAGTGGTCTCAAACTTTATCTGCCAGGCGCTGCGTGGGGAGGACATCACCATTTACGGTGAGGGGCAACAGACCCGTTCATTCCAGTATATCGATGACCTCATTGAGGGCATGGTACGCATGATGGAAAACGAACAGGGCTTCATCGGCCCCGTCAACATAGGCAACCCCGGTGAGTTCACCATTCGTCAGCTGGCAGAACTGGTGCTGAAGAAAATCCCCACGCAGAGCAAGCTAGTTCAGCGCCCGCTGCCGTCAGATGACCCGACCCAGCGCAAACCCGATATCTCCCTTGCAGCGGAAAAACTGGGCTGGGCTCCCGCTATCGCCCTCAACGAAGGGCTCGACAGAACGATAGCCTACTTCCGCAGAGCGATTGGTATGTCGGCCGAGTAACTTCTGCCGCAAAGATTCAACTTGAGCCGATTTGTCATTGACAAATCGGCTCTTCAGTGCTAGGCTCTGCCCATGTCAAACGCAGATTTGATTCAGCAGATTGAACAGCTCAGAAAGGAACGCAACGCCGTTATTCTGGCCCACAGCTACCAGCGCCCCGAAATTCAGGATATTGCCGACTTTGTGGGGGATTCCCTGGCTCTGGCCCGCAAAGCACAGGAGGCCGAGTGTGATGTGATTGTGTTCTGCGGTGTGCATTTCATGGCCGAAACCGCCTGCATTCTCAACCCGACGCGCAAGGTACTGCTGCCCGACCTGAACGCAGCCTGCTCGCTGGAGCAATCCTGCCCCGCTGACGAGCTGGCAGCCTTCCTGCAGCAAAATGCTGACAAGAATTACTACGTTGTGGCGTACGTGAACTGCTCCATCGGCGTGAAAGCTCTGGCCGATGTGATTGTGACCAGCGGCAACTCCCAGCGCATCATCGAGACTGCACCTGCAGACCGCCCGATTCTCTTTGTACCGGACCGCAACCTCGGTGCCTGGACTTCCCGCAAGGTAGGCAGAGAAATGACACTCTGGAACGGAGCCTGCCACGTGCATGAACAATTTACGCGTGACAAAGTTCTCGAGGTCAAGGCCCAATATCCCGATGCCGAGATAGTATGCCATCCCGAGTGTCAGGAAGTCATCCGCCTGCTGGCAGACCACATCTGCTCGACAGAAAAAATGATTCCCTACTGCCGGGAGAGCGCAGCAGCCCGCTTCATTATTGTAACCGAGAGCGGCATACTGCACCGTCTGCGTAAACTTGTACCCGGCAAGGAGTTCATAGGTGTCGGCACGGAAAAGTGCTCTTGCGCCGAGTGTGAGTACATGAAGCTGAATACTCTGCAGAAAATCCGCGATTGCCTGCTCGACATGTCACCCGAGGTAAAAGTTCCCGAAGAACTGCGCCTGCGTGCCGAGAAGCCCCTGCTGCGCATGCTTGAGCTCTCAAATTGATTGAACAGGCACATGAAACTGGTCCCCTACATACTGGCTCACGGCAACTGGATTTCCATGGAAGATTTCATGGATTTAGCCTTGTACGACGAGACGGGGGGCTACTACAGCAAGAACATCAGCAATATCGGGTTCCGCGGCGATTTTTCAACATCTGCCACGATGTGCGACCTGCTGGCACGTCGTATCGTACAGCAGTGGCGTGAGTGCAACAAAGTGCACAATCGCCGCCTGCCCATTATTGAGATAGGTGGAGGCAACGGCGACCTGGCTATGGCCATCTGTCGCAACATGTCTGTATGGGAGCGCCTCTGCTCCCGTTACATCATGGTTGACCGCTCACAGGCACTGCGAAACCTGCAGGGTATGGTAGGCGGGCATTCCGTGACTGTACTGAGCAGTATGGAAAAAGCGCTCAAGAAAACGGATGGGCGTGCATTCATCTTCAGCAATGAACTGCCGGATGCCTTCCCGGCTCGCCAATTTGTTTATCAGAATGGCGAATGGCTCGAGCTCGGTCTGTCCGTGCTGAATGGTCAGGTGGTACGACAGGCTGACCGCAAACAGCTCCCCGGTTCAGCGGCCTTTGATACGTGGGCCCGGGAGGGACAGGTTATTGAAGTTCACGAGAGTTACTTCGAGTGGTATACCGAGTGGGAAAAACACTGGAAACTCGGCACCATGCTCACGATTGACTACGGTCAGACAAACGACAGGGTATACTATCGCCGCCCGCAAGGCAGCATGCGAGGGTACAAGGCACACACTCTCCTGAGTGTGGATGAGCTGCCGGCTCTTGCCGGGCACTGCGATATTACCTGCGATGTGAACTTTACTGATTTAATCGATCTGGCACAGGGGAGTGGCGACATGGTTCAATATATGAGCCAGAGGGACTTCCTGCAGCCCCTCGCAGACCCGAGTATACCCGAGGAGGCCCACCTCATAGCTGTACCCGGCGCCGGCAACTACTTCAATGTACTCCTGCAGCATCGGTTCAATGTGTGAGCAACTCATCGTTGATGGTGTGTCGGTTAGTGCCGATACTCTAACGGAATGGAGAAAAGGCAGAACAGGCATAGCGGCTGAACTGGCAGATTTTCTCACTGACTGGTTCTCGAATAGCTGCACAATGGAGCTGCAGACAAGCGGCTCCACCGGCAAACCCAAAATCATGAGGGCAACCAAGGCCGCCATGCGCGCCGGTGCCGCCCTCAGTTGCGAGTACTTCGGGCTAACTGCAGCCAATCGGGTTCTGCTCTGCCTGCCCATGCGCTACATTGCCGGCAAAATGATGGTGGTACGAGCCATTGTCAGTGGAGCCACCCTGCAATTACAAGAGCCCTGCTCCACCCCACTGGCAAACCTGACGTCACCGGTGGACTTTGTGCCGCTTGTCCCCATGCAGGTGGCAAGCACGCTCAAACAGGAGAACGGCAAACAGCAGCTGGCTCTGGCAAAGTCCATTTTGCTCGGTGGCGGCTTTATTGACCCGGCACTGGCTGAGCAACTGCAGCACATTCCAGGCCGAATCTACGCCTCATACGGAATGACCGAAACGCTCTCGCACATTGCGCTCAGACACGTCAATGGCCCGAAACGCTCCGATTGGTATACCCCGCTGCGAGGTGTCAGCCTGTCGATTTCTGCAGACGATACGCTGGTTATCACCGCCCCGCATTTGGGTGTTACCGAGCTTGTCACCAACGACTTGGCTGAAATTCGCGCAGACGGCACATTCCGCATTCTCGGCAGAAGGGATGCCGTCATCAACAGCGGTGGCATTAAAATTCAGGCCGAGGAAATTGAGCAACGACTCAGCGCGGGCACCGGTCTCACCCTGCTGGCAGTTCCGGCTCCGGACTCTATCCTGGGTCAATGTGTTGCCTTACTCTGGGAGGGGGAGGACGATGCGGAATCATCCCTTCAAGCTGCCATTCAGTCACTCCCCGCCTACCATCGGCCACGCATAGTCCGCCATCTGCCGCTATTACCTCGTACCGCAACGGGCAAACTGAGTCGCGCTCAGGCCATCGAGCTGCTCCGATAGGCGTTATTTCTTACGCGTAGTCGTTTTTCGCTTGGCTCGTCGTGCAAGTCGGGGCTTGGGCGACTCATATTTGTTAAGATGCACCTGCACCAGCATCAGCGCAAACATCGAGGCGGCACTTACCTCCACCGCAGCGCAATCAGCCACGGCCTCAGCAAGTTGCACCATTTTCTGCACAATGGAGGTATACTCCTCCTCATCCAAATCCGGCAGAGCATCCTCCAGCAGCCCATGCATATCCACCAACTTGCGGTAGAGCTGCAGCCAGTTATCCTCGGGCCCGGCCGGCAGTGTTTCGATAATACTTTCAGGCAGTGAATCCAGCAGGCGCTCTGTCTTGTGCAGCATACGCTGCTGCTCACGCGAGAGCGAACGGTTATTGCGCGCGGCTTCAAGAATAAATCTCACATGGACGGCCAAATCACCGTGAGCTTCGAGCACGGCAACCGGCACATGGTTGGCAACCGACCACTCATCACCACGGCGCGCCGCTGCACCGAAAAGGCGCATCAGCACGTCCTTGCGCCCGGCAGGCGTCAGTGGCTCGCGTTCAAACAACATTGCGCGGTTATACTAGCAACTCAATCCCCCTATTTCAAGCCCAAATTATGACTTCGCCGCGATATACCGCGCCCGAACCGGATATTTGCTATATCAGACACTTCATTTTGAAACATTTTATTCTTGCTAAGAGCAGAAATGATGCTAAAATGAGGGTATGGTAAGGATACTCGCAGCAACAGATTTTTCAGAAGAAGGCAAGCCGGTACTTGACTTCACCGCCGACATGGTAAAACGGTGCGGTGGTAAGATGTACCTGCTGCATGCCGTAGAGCCCTGCATGATGGATGCTGCCGGTTGCATGGCGGCCGATGACATGCTGGGCGGGTTCTCCACAATGGCCCCCATGGAATGTGCCGATCAGACCAGCACCGTGCTGGCCATGGCAGATAAACGGGCGCACCTGCTGGCAGAACAAATCAGCAAGGATTGGGACATACCCATCTACGGCAAGGCGGAAGAGGCAGACGACATTGTGGAATGTGTGCATGATTTCTGCACACGTCACAAGATTGACGTACTGGTTATCGGCAATCGCCACCACTCCCTGCTCTCCTCACTGCTGCTGGGCAATACAGCTGAGAAGCTGGTACGCGCCGCCAAGATTCCCGTAACCGTGGTACCCTGCGGCCCCAGAGTCAATATATGAGGCTGATTTTTCTGGGAGATGTTGTGGGGGAGCCGGGACGGCTTGCCCTCTACAGGGCTATACCCGAACTTCGGGCGCAGTATGAGCCGGCTCTCATCGTAGTGAACGGCGAAAATGCAGCCGGAGGTCGTGGCATTACCCCCAGACTCTGTGAGGAGTTCCTTGCCAACGGGATTGATGTCATTACCCTGGGTGACCACGTGTGGGACCAGAAGGATTTGCCGGACTGGATTGATAACGAACCACGCGTATTGCGCCCCCACAACCTGCAGGCCGGCACCCCGGGCAAAGGCAGCATCATTGTCGACACCCCCAAGGGCAAAGTTGCCGTGCTCTGCCTGAGCGGTCGTACCTTCATGGGACCGGGGCCGGAAAATCCCTTCACCACCGGGGCGGAAGAAGCTGCAAGATTGAGAGCGGAAGGAGCCTGCGCCCTACTCGTCGATATTCACGGAGAAGCCACCAGCGAAAAAATCGCCATGGGACATCGGCTCGATGGGATTGCCAGCGCCGTACTCGGCACCCATACCCACGTACAAACAGCAGATGCCCGCATATTACCCGGCGGCACCGCCTGCATGACAGATGTCGGCATGTGCGGACCGAGAGACGGCATCATAGGCAGGGATGCTGCGGCTGTACTGGAAGGCTGTATATCCTCCATGCCCTGTAAGTACCCCATCGGCGGCTGGCCGGCACGCGTGAGCGGAGCCGTCATTGAGGTCGACCCGACTACCGGTCGCGCGGCTCATATACAAGCAATCAACTTAGATTATGATCGATGAAGAACGATTCGGCGGAATAGCCCGCCTGTACGGATTGACAGGAGCCGAGCGACTGGCAGCGGCTCGCGTGGCAGTGGTGGGAATAGGTGGCGTCGGTTCCTGGGCGGCGGAAGCTCTGGCTCGCAGCGGTGTGGGCACCATTATTCTACAGGATATGGATGACCTGTGCATCACCAATACCAATCGGCAGATTCATGCGCTGCAGGGCACTTATGGGCGAATGAAAGCGGAGGTCATGGCTGAGCGACTGAAGCTCATCAATCCCGCGGTTGAGGTAATACCGCTTATTTCATTCTACACCGTCTCCAATCCCGAGCGACTGTTTGATACACAGCCGGATGTGATTATTGATGCCATTGATTCCATGCGCCCGAAAACACACCTTATTGCCGAGTGCTACCGCCGAGGCATTAAAATCGTGACCTGCGGCGGAGCCGGTGGGCGGATAGATGCCGCCGCTATCTCCATGGCAGATCTGGCCCGAACCTGCGGTGACAACATGCTCTCGCAACTGCGCAAGAACCTGCGCAAGGACTATGATTTCCCGCTCTATGACCGCTGCCCGGAAATCGGTATACCCTGCGTATACTCAACCGAGCGACCGAGATTCCCCAAGTGCGATGGCAGCGTGAGCACCGAGCGCGATGCCGGACAGAAAGGCGGGATTGGCTGTGCCTCGGGCTTCGGTTCCGCAACCCATATCACGGGAACCTTCGGCTTCATGATGGCCGGCAAGGCGCTGGAGATGTTGAGTAATCCTGCCGCTGATACAGTATAACCTTGACATAGCAGGAGCTGAAAGGTAAGATTTCCCGCGAATCGCAGCTGATTTTCAGGTTATCATGCCGGTATATCTGCTGACAGCCAACCTGCTGAATTGAGCCATGCAACGCACTGATTACCACACGCACACACCGCTCTGCCTGCACGCCCAGGGAGAACCGGAGGCCTTTGTCGCCCGAGCTCTAGAACTGGGGTTGACCGCCTACGGCATAGCTGACCATGCACCGATGCCCCCCGAGCAGGAGCCCTATGACAACTGGCGCATGCTCAACGCAGATTCCCCGCGCTACCGTGAGTGGATTGCGCGGGCCCGCGCAGCAGCAGAGGGGACTTCGCTGAACATCCTCACCGGGCTTGAGTGCGACTGGTTGCCCGGGATTGAACCCTGGATTTCAGAACTGCGCCGAGCCTTCGACTGCGACTACCTCATCGGCTCCGTTCACTACCTGCGTCACCATGAATCGGTAGACGATGCCATCTATGCCGACCGCAGTATTACCGGTAACACTGAGCGGGATTGGGAACTCTACTGGCGGGCCATTACCGACATGATTAAGAGCGGGCTATTCGACATCGTTGGGCATATCGACCTAGTTAAAATATGGGGACGCGTACCTGGGGGCGACCTCATGCGCTACTACGCCCCTGCCCTCGAGGCTCTGCAGCAAAGCGGAATGGCGGTGGAAATCAACACAGCGGGTTGGCACAAGCGCTGTGCCGAGCAATACCCGAGTCGCCAATTTCTGCAAGAGCTACTGACGCGCCGCATTCCTATCGTTATCGATTCGGATGCTCATTACCCCGAGCATGTCTCCCGCGGGTGGGAGCAAGCCATTGCTCTGCTGCAGGAACTCACCGGCAATCGACTGCAACAATACAAACTTCCGCTCAGGAACAGGCCCTCACAACATCTGTATGTCTATGGATCTCTTTGATTTTGCCGAACAACAGGCACAGCAAACGGAACGGGAACGTTACGATGAACTCTGCCGAATCATTAACAGAAACAATGAGCTCTATTACGCCAAGGCTCAACCCGAAATAACAGATGCCGAATATGATGCCCTGTACCGCGAATTGGAACAGATAGAAGCATCACACCCCGATTTTGTTACCCCATCCTCCCCCACCCAGCGCGTTGGCAATGACTTGACAGAGGGATTCCGCAAAATCACGCATCCCCGGCCCATGCTGAGTATCGACGATATTTTCGAGCACAAGCCGGATAAGGGCGAGACGGATGCTGAGCTGATAGAGTTCTATACACGACTGAGTTCCGCACTGGGGCAGACTGAGCCGCAGGTCGTCATAGAACCCAAGATTGACGGATGCGCCGTTACCCTCATGTACCGTGACGGCAAACTGGAATATGCCGCCACTCGCGGTGATGGCCGTACAGGCGACGACATCACCGCTAATATCAGCACGATTGCCGCCATACCGCAGCAACTGCCTGCCGGAGCACCCTCAGTACTGGAAGTCCGAGGGGAAGTCTACATGCCCGCCGCCGATTTTGACAAACTGAATGAGCAGAGAGATGCCGCAGGCCTGCCCGCCTTTGCCAATCCTCGCAACGCAACGGCCGGCAGTATCAAACTGCTGGACACGGCAGAAGTTGCGACCCGCCCTCTGGCATTTCTGGCACACGGACTCGGCATGTACGAAGGGGCACCCCTGCATACGGCAGAAGATTTCACACAACTGCTGAAAGATATGGGTATACCATGCAACTCGCCCATCATCAGAGCAGAAGGGATAGAAGCCGTGCGGCAGGCAGTGAAAGACATCGATACCCTCAGACGCAGCCTGGGGTATGGCACAGACGGTGCCGTTATCAAAGTAGCCGATTTTGCCCGACGCGAAAGTCTGGGTACTACCGCCCGGGCACCTCGCTGGGCCGCTGCTTTCAAATACCTGCCCGAGCAGAAAGAAACGATTCTGCGTGCTATCACCATTCAGGTGGGGCGCACCGGTGTGCTCACCCCTGTTGCCGAACTGGAACCGGTTCAACTGTCGGGCACCACCGTATCTCGCGCCACACTGCACAACCAGGACGAAATTGAGCGCAAGGACATACGTATAGGCGACACAGTTCTGGTGGAAAAATCCGGTGAAATCATTCCCTCCATTGTCCACGTCAACAAAGACAAACGCCCCGCGAATGCCGCGCCCTACAGTTTGTTTGAAGCAGTGGGCGGGGTTTGCCCGAGCTGCGGAGAACCCATTTCTCAGGAAGATGGTCAGGTAGCCTGGCGCTGCACCAATTTCACATGCACCGCTCAGGCAGCTATGCGCACCACCTATTTCTGCAAACGCGAAGCTCTTGACGTCGAGAATCTGGGCGGCACAGTGGCAGAAGCGCTGGTGAAGAACGGCTATATTTCCACCCCGCTCGACCTTTTCAAACTCAGTGTAGAACAACTGGGGGCACTCAATCTCGGCACAGATGATGAAGTACGCCGCTTCGGTGAGAAAAACGCCACCAAAGCGCTCGAAGCTCTCAATCGAGCCCGAGCTCTCCCGCTGGACCGCTGGCTGACGGCATTCGGCATATCCAGCATTGGAGTCACGACCTCACGAGAAGTTGCAACCTACCACCGGGATTTGCAACAGTTGGCTCATTCCGAATACCTGAGCACCCTCATTCGCCTGGAAGAAGATGTCAATCTCTACAATACCCTCAACCCCAAATCGAGAGGCAACAAAGGAGCCGACAAGGAAGCGCTGGAATTACAACGCCGCGAACTGAAAGCCGCCATGGAACAACAGGCCGAGCCTTACGAAAAACGCGGTTTTCTGTCCCTGCTGCCCGATGGTAACAACAAGCTGAAACTCAGTAACCCACTGGGTTCCGTTTCAACCCGCAAGCTACAGGCCTGGTTCGATTCCGGCGCCGGACAGCAAGTCATGAGTACGCTCAACGAACTGGGCATCAACCCCATTTCTGCAAGCTATTCCGAAACAGCCACAGCAAGTAATGGCCCCTTAGCCGGACTTACCTTCGTGTTGACGGGAGCTCTGAGCCGCCCCCGCCCTGAGTTCGAGCGCATGATAACAGAGGCAGGAGGCAAAGCGACTGGTTCAGTGACTAAAAAGACATCCTACCTGGTTGCAGGAGAAGGCGGAGGCAGTAAGCGCGATAAAGCCGTTAAACTCAATGTGCCTATCATTGATGAAGAGACCCTGCTCACATTGCTGAAAGGAGAACAGGCATGAACGACAAAGCTCTCATATACGGCACCATCGCCATTGATACCCTGATAACCCCGAATGGCCGCGCCAATTCGGTACTGGGCGGAAGCGGCATCTACGCGGCACTGGCAGCGCGTCTGGTAACTGAAGATATGGCTCTGGTCGGCGTGGTCGGTTCGGATTTTGATGAGAAATACTCACTGGCCATGCAGGCTCGAGGTGTGAGTATGCAACATGTCGAGCAGGTCGAGGGGCAAACCTTTGCCTGGACGGGACGCTACGAGAACGACATGAATAATCGGACTACAGTCAGCACCATTGAGGGAGTTCAGGAGCACTGGCGCATGCAGCTTTCCCCGGAATTGCAACAATGTAGCCTGGCCGTTGCCACGAATGTCACACCACCGCTGCAGTGTCGCATGCTCGAACAGTGTACGCAGGCTACATTCCGCATGGCTGATTTCATGAAGTCCTGGATTATTCGTGAGCGCGAGTACACCCATAAACTGCTCGGCATGGTGGATTTAGCTCTCATGAATGATGAGGAGGCTCGTGAATATGCCGGGGAGGATGACAGCCTGGCAGCCGGATATAAATTGCTGGAGGTCGGCCCCCGATATGCTATCGTCAAACACGGTAGCGCCGGGTCAACCCTCTTCCATCGCACTCCTGAGGGAGAAGTGCGGCTTTTCCGCTGCCCGGCCTGGCCGTTAGTACATGCCACCGATCCCACCGGAGCGGGAGATTCCTACATGGGAGCTCTGGCCGGGTACCTTACCCACTGCCTGAATGGGGGCAATCCTGACTGGGAGGACATGAAGCGAGGCGTGGCCATGGCAACGGTTGTTGCTGCTGCAGTATGCGAAAAGTTCGGAACAGTGTCGCTCTTTGCACTCACACGCCGTCAGCTTGCAGAGCGGGTTGAGGAATTCCGCCGCATGACAAGCTGGGATTAAGCTACAGGGATATTAAAAAGTGAGGGCATATTGTGGCAACGCCGCAATATGCCCTTCTTTTGATTAAGATAAACTCAACGGTTACTCCCAGTCGTCGGATGCCCACTCATCGTCTGATTCAGCTCCAGCGGAGGGCTTATCCTCATCTTCTTCATCCTCGGCGGGCTCTTCTTCCTCCTCTTCCTCGGCCTCATCGCCGGAGTCGGAAGGAGCTGCAGGCTTAACAGCCCCGGGCTGAGCCGGATTCATGCCGGGCATAACCATAGCCGGGACTTCGCCACTGGGCTCCCTCATGAGAATGTGAGTATCGCGCACACCGTCACGAATAGTATCAACGGCATGTATATCACCAATCCCGCTCAACACGGCCCCGGCCATACCGGCAAACATGGCAGCTGAGGGGTCAACCGCCGCTGCAGCTCCGGCCAGCGGGGCCAGCGCCGAGGGGCGAATACTGTAAACGGCACCGGTAAAGGGAGTCTTGGCGGTTGCGGACTTCAGAACCAGGTTGTTAAGTGCAGCAACGGAACCGATAGTGATACGGTCATTGGTCATCAGGACGTTGGATTTCAATGCACCATAGTCTTCCGGCAGAGAAATGCTGATACTGGTAGCTCTGGAACCTTTGCTAACCTTGTAATATTTCTTCATTTTCACGCCGAAGAGAGCCCCGGCGGAAGAACTCAGTCGCTCTGCGGCTTTTGTGAGTGCTTTGATGTCCTTGTAGGTGGTGAAATAGGAGGCATGGGGAGCACCTTTCACATTGAAAATGACGAATGCAGAGCCCCCACCGAACGTTTTATTAACGTTTTTGAGAGCCATCATGGTAGACTGCATGCGCGAACTGAGTTGAGCAGCAGCGCCACCGGTAGAACTCTCTGCCATTGTAGAATCAACAGCGGCAAATACATGAGCGGCAGACGTTACGAGGTCCGGGGTCGTATAGTTGACAGTTGAGGTCAGCGGTGTGCTCTCGGTATAGAAAATAGTTTTGGAACTGCCCCCCATGCGAGAAAGCGTGAGCGTGCCCGGTGCATATTTTGCGCCGCAGGCATCCCGGCAAACGCGAACATGAGTAGCCCCGCTGGGCATACGCCAGGCAACCATGGTAAGAGGCTTGGTGTTCTTGGTGGGGGAGAACGATGTCAGCCACGAGCCGAGAGTTCCGGCGCCACGAGCAGCAGAATTGAAAAGCATAGCCTGCTCGGGATTTTCTGCAGAAAGCAGCTTGAATGCATTCGCAGCAAAACCGCTGACAATTTTAATGCCGGTGTTGCCATAAGCCGAGCATACATTCAGCAGCTCAGGGCTCACGTAGGCCACACCAACCCCGTTTCGCCTGATAACAGGGTCGCAAAATGCCAATTTTTCGCCTGAGAGAATCGAGTTGTCTGCACTACTCGCCAATTTAATATCGGCGGGATTTTCGCAGATGACCATGATCAGGGCATTGTCCTGAATTTTGTAGAGCTGATAGACAGATTTTGTCTGAGCCGCAGCCTTCACCTGCTTACCGACTTTGTCGGAAGAGTCGACATCTGCCATCAGGGCAGCGGCGCTGTATTTCCACCCCTTATAACCATTGATAGAAGCACTTTCAGCGCCGGGTGCTTTCGAGGCAGCGATACACTCCTGCATGATAGCAGGGAGTCGGTGCTTGCCCTCATATTTGATTCGCAGAACAGCATAAATGGGTTTAAGCGTAGCGGCTTTTACCTTTGTCAAAGCTGCTGCGGCGGCACTGCGCGAAATGGAAAACTTAGAATTGCGAATTGTTTCCGCATAGTCATCAGCGGCAGATGCTGACCAGTCCTCAGCCAATATCTGCCCCTCACGGCGAGATGCCAGGTAGGTATAAATCGGCTGAAACGCTGAAAAGGTCTGGGTAGAGCCCTTACCCAGAGCAATTGCAAAATTGTCGGCCAGAGCTGCAATTTCAGGGTTATCAAAAGGTCCCGGGGCTGCGGGAGCCTCGGTCTCATTCTTCACAATCGGTGCACACAACAACGTTGCAGCCTTGTCGGTAAATTCATTCAGAGCGATGAACGCCTCAGCATCGGCAGGTATGTACTCCAAAGCCGGATACACTTCGGCACGAATGCTGAGATTCGCGCTGACTTTTGCAGGAGGAGCAGCCAGAGAACGATACACGGCCGAGGCATCCTTCGGCGCAGCCTGCAGCACCGATATCAGGGTTGCACCAATAAGAGTAAGAGTAGTTTTGCAGTTCATGGTAACGCAAGTCTAACGTATAGAATCAAAAATGTAAAGAATAATCAAACAGGAGTATAATAACATGACGCTAAATCTCAACATCCAGCTCAATACCAAACGCAGAGGAAAGAGAATCGGCATCAAAAGAGCCCTCAGTGGAAGGAATGACAGGAGCTGACATCAGAGAAGCGGGCTCGACCGAGCGTAGGCAGAACAACAACATCGGGTCGGCATCGATAAGTATACCGGCAGCATAAATGGCAGCAGCAGCGTGTGCGCAGGGCTCGGACCAATCGGGACAACTGCAGCTCATGTGCCAGTCAGTGGGTTCCGGTAACAGGCCATCATCGGGCGCACAGAGTATTTCCAGCACTGCGGTATCCACCTTTCCCTCCAGCAGAGAAACGAGGGAATCGATTCGACCGTAACAAGCCGTTCGTATATACTCCAACTGTTCATCAGCAAGAGGTTCGATACGAAGACTGACCTCGTATAGCTCCTCTGCACTCACAAGAGCGGTGATAAGCCCGGGGCCTATGTTCAAATCGAGCACACAACCATGGCGCAGCAGAGAGCGCCCGGGGGCCAGGCACAGCCCCCCTGCTTCGCAGCGAGCCAGATGCTTCATCCACGCACTGCCCCAGAA
>JAFURE010000032.1 GCA_017471985.1 Akkermansia sp.
CAAGGAACAGAGAAAGCTTGTCAATGCTCAACTTCATCGTTTAATAAAAGAAGATGAATACATGGTTCGTAAAATGAGCATTTTGATGCAAGAAATCGGAGTAGGAAAAGAAACGGCTGTAGCCCTAGCGTTGGAGCTTCCGGAACTAGGGAACTTGTCTAGGAAGGAAGTCTCCGCTTTAGTTGGGGTTGCTCCTTTCAATTTCGACAGTGGCAACAAAATAGGAAAGCGATTTATTCGTTACGGCCGCAGAAATATACGTAATTTGTTGTATATGTGTGTTCGAGCCGCACTGAACGCTAAAACAGAAAACGTATATCATAAGCGATGGAAACAATTAGAACGGAAGATAAAAAATCCCAATTCGCTTACAAATGCTCCTGAAGATAATGATTACAAAAGAAGAATGGTTGCCTGTATGAGACTTATGATAGTGAGACTCAATGCGATAACTCGAGACTGGATAGCTGAAGGATGTCCTGATATCACTCAAAGAAGTAAAGTCAGCGCAACGACAGCTATCATAAAATAAGTTTGGAACAATAGCCCAACTACCCTAGACACTGGAGGATAGGGTTTGGGAAAGGGGGGGGCTGGCATGCGCCGCCCCCTTTCCCAAGTCTTGTGCCCAAATTAGGGCACAAGACAGCGGTTGCTTTTTCTGTAACCGATCAGATCAACAAAATTTTAAAATTTCAAAATTCATAGTTGACTAATTCTCTATCGCCCGCACTCGTGCGGGCTCATGATTGCGGTCGGCCTTGCCGACTATCCTTTTATTCTGCTCCTGCGGGCGATGGGTGTATACAATATTGGCGGCTGGTGCAGCCGGTGATATCCAAACGGCGTTCGGGTTATATCGACCGCGGCGCGGTCGGTTTTGGGCGATTAAATATCCGCGCAGAGGGGACAGGCCTCGACCAGATGGTCAGGACCGACCTGCACCATAGGCGGGCGGGTGACTAGGGTGTGCCCGGTGCGCTCCAGGCGCTGGCAGAATCGGCAGCCCATCACATAATCACGTATAGGGGCCACCTGCCCAGGGATGGTCGGCAGATGGCTCTTGCGGGGGTACTCCAATCGCGGCATGGATGAAAGCAAGGCTTTGGTATAGGCATGGCGGGGATTGGCGAAAAGCTCCTTCACCCCTGCACTTTCCACCACACGGCCGGCATACATAACCACCACACGGTCACAGTTCTGCGCAATCACGCCGAGGTCGTGAGTAATGAGCACGGCCGAGGAGCCCATCTGCTCGCGCAGCTCACGAATGAGCGAAAGAATCTGCTGCTGCACCGTCACATCGAGAGCCGTGGTCGGCTCATCGGCAATGATAAGCTCAGGGCGACAGGCCAGAGCAATGGCAATCCCCACGCGCTGCCGCATGCCGCCGGAAAGCGAACCGGGGAACTCCTTCACACGGTGCTCCGGGTCGGGTATGCGCACAAAATGCAGCATGTTGATGGCCTCCAGCCAGGCGTGGTCGCGGCTCATACCGCGGTGGAGCATCAGAGTTTCGGCTATCTGGTCACCAATGCGGTGCACCGGATTGAGGGCACTCATGGGCTCCTGAAAGATAACCCCGATTTTCCCGCCACGCACATCATTGAGCCTGCGGGGCTTCATTTTCAGGATATCCTCGCCGTCAAACAACACGCGGCCCTCCAATATACGACCGGATGGACGCGGCAGCAGGCGCACCAAGCTCATGGCCGTCACGCTCTTACCGCAACCGCTCTCCCCCACAATACCCACACACTGCCCGCGCGGCACACAAAAACTCACATCATCGACAGCGCGCAGCCACCCGACCTCCGACTCGAAGGCGGTGGAGAGGTGGTGGACTTCCAGCAGATTGAGTTTGGACATCATAACAGGTCGGGGAAAAATCAGTTCCGGGCAGGCAGCGGTATATCGAACTCCTGCTCGGGGTACGCCTCATCAGCGGCGCGGGCTCGCAGGGTGGCAGCCTGCTCATCGGCATCTATCCAGTACAGGTGGCTCTCCAGCGGGTCAAAATACCGCGGCGGGCAGAAGTTGCAATCCGGCTCCTGCGGCCATTTGAGCCAGCGCCACTGGGCAAAGCGGCTGTATGCCGAGGTCCAGCCCGGCACCCAGCAGGCTTCATCGTGAATGAGTTGCTGCACGTGGTGGTGCGCCTTAATCGCCTCCTCCTCCGTTGCTGCGGTCTGACAGGCCAGAATGGCGGCATCCAGCTCGGGGGAGGCCGTAGCGGTCACATTGCTGCTGCCCTTCACGGGGGTACCATCGGGCAGGTAGGCGTACTGGGACAGGAAGAACAGTGAGGGGTCGGGCATGATAGGCGAAACACCCCAGGCAAAAATACCGGCCGTGTAGGTCTTATCCTTCATCTTGCTGAAGAACACGGTGTCATCCATCTGCTCGAATTGCAGGTCCAGACCACAGGCAGCGGCATCCTCGCGCAGTAGGTTCATGCAGTTGGCGTACACCGGGTCAATTTTCGAGGCGACCACCACCTGCAGGCGCGTACCATCGGGGCGACTGAGTATGCCATCTCCCCCTTCCTCGGTATATCCGGCTCGGGCAAAATGCTTGCGGGCCAGCTCCGGCGAATAGGGCCGGGCTTTGATTTTGTCGTTCGTATATGCCCCGAAACCCGTGAAGTACGAGCCCATGCGCACATAGTCACCACGGAACACGGTGTCGATAACCTCCTGAATATTCAGCGCATACTGCATACCCAGGCGCACGTCGCGGTCATCGAAGGGAGGGCGGGAGCAGTTCAGGTGGAAGCCGAAGGTGCTGCGGGGCCAGATATTGGAGAAATGCACGCGCTGAATGTAGCCACGGTGCACGGGCTTAACCTCCAACCCCTCGTACCAGAAATCCGCGTCGCGGGCAGAGAACACATCCAGCTGACCGACACGGAACAGCTCGCGGGCCTTCGATTGCTCGGCGATGAAGGAGTATACGATACGGTCCACATTGCAGCTGTAGCGCGTGTAGCGCCTGTCGTATCCCCACCAGTCCGGCACACGCTCCAGAGTAATCTGGCGCCCCATCACAAAACCGTCTACCGCTACACGATACGCACCGGTTGTCGGGGCCGGACGCCACAGGTAACGCTTGGGGTAGTCCGGGCCGAACTCGGCATAGAAACTCGTGCAGCTGGCGGGAATGGCCGCATAATACGGGGCCGACGGCATGGGGTTCTGCAGTGTAACCGCAATGGCTCCATTACCATACACCGTAATGCGCGAAAAACGGCTCAGGTAATAATTCGAGTAGAACGGCTCCGCAGCGTAGTCGGACGTACGCACAAAGAGCGAGGTGATAAAATCCCGCGAGGTAAGCGGCGCACCATTGGAGAAGCGGGCGTTCGGGTCAATGCGGAAGTAGACCGTGCGGCCATCCTCAGACACCGCCCACTTCTCTGCCGTGCCGGGTATGAGCTTGCCGGTGCCGGGGTGTATGCGCACCAGCGGTATGTCTATTTCGTCGTACAGATAGCGGCGGGTGGAATTGTTGCTGTTGGGGCCGAACAGACAGAGCGTGCCCGGGAAGGAGCGCTGCAGCGAAAGGCGCAAGGTGCCCCCCTTCTTCGCCTGCGGGCTGCCCAGTTCGGGCTGCTCGCCGCCATCCTGCCACTGCAGTTCGGGCGGCATATCGCTGAAATCGCGGTACACGAGGTAATCGCCCATTCGGCGGCGGTCCCCCATGGAAATGCACTTCTGCAGGGCGGAGCTTATGCTCACGCGGGTGCTCTCGGCCTCCTTGCTCCCGGGACAGGTACGCAGCTTGCGGGCGAAGGCATTCAGGCACTCCTCGCGGTGCTCAGCCAGGGTCTTCTGCACATAGGCCTCGTTGCGCTTATTCCAACGCTCGGTAAACCCCTCAAATCCCTTGGGCATGGTCCAGTCCCTGGCAAAGACCGGCACCAACTCACCGGGGGCGAATGCCTCGGGCATGCTGCTGTCCTCCGGCGCTTTCCAGGCGGGGCCGTCATCTGCCCTGCCCCCATCACAACCGGCGCCGAGCAGCAGTGCGCAGCCGCCTGCCACAGCAGACAGCAGCAGTCGGTGCACACTGGATTTTGCGGCTGGGGATAACATCTTCATTCGTAATAGGTGTGGCGACGGGGGTCTACGGCCTCTCTCACGGCCTCACCCACAAAGGTGACCAGCAGCAGCAGAGTTACCAGCGCAAAGAAAGCCGAGGACACCACCCAGGGGGAGGACAACTTGGAAAGCCCGTCGTTGAGCAGGCGCCCCCAACTGGCATACGAATCCGGCAGGCCGAAGCCCATGTAGTCCAGGGAGGCAAGCGAAAGCACCACAGCAGCCAGACTGAAAGGCAACAGGGTTACGACAATAGCAGTAAGATTGGGCAGAATGTGGCGGGTCAGGATATGGAAGGTCCCTGCCCCCATCACACGGGCGGCGGCCACATAATCGCGGGTTTTCTCCTTCATGGTAGCGGTGCGCACCAGGTAGGTGATATGAATCCACCCGAAGGCCGACAACAGGCTCATGATGAGGAACATGCCGCGCAGCTCGTGCGGCACCAAATCCGACAGCACCATCACCACAAACAGGAAGGGCAACTGCGAGAACACCTCAATCACGCGCTGCGTTATCAGGTCGAACTTACCCGCAAAATACCCCATGAACATGCCCAGCGTCAGGCCGATGGCATATATGGCCGGCACATAGAACAGGGCGGCCTTGATGTTGACCTGCAGACCACCGTACAGATAGGCCGCGATATCAGCCCCCTGACTGTTAGTGCCCAGCAGGTGCCCCCCGGTCAGGGGCGGCGCGGGGTGGTAATACACGCGGCTCACTTTGTCGGCAGGTGTGAGCGCCAGGAAATCGGCTTCCGTTCCCTCACCCCAGAAATGGTGCCTGATCAGCTTGCCCTTTTCGTAGGTGGCAGAGTACACCTCGCGGCCATCCTCGGTCCAACCCTGAGCGTGGCCGTCGGGCAGACCGGCTCGGTAGCGCAGGCGCAAGTGAGCCTTGCCATTCTGGTACAGGCGGCTGGCCTGTCCATTGTAGGGCTTGCCGGTTTCGGGGTCACCCAGCAGGCCTTCATCCTTCAGCTTCAGCAGCTCCGTGGGGAACGGCACGGCATCCATCGTGGCATCGTAAGGAATGAGCGGCATGACCACCAGAGTCGGCATGCCGGGCTTGCCGCACTCGGTCTTCAGCTTGCGGTAATCGGCCTCGCCCAGTGCGCCGTTGCCGGTCAGGCCGAACTCGCGCCCGGTGTAGATATTGCGGCGGAAGGCCGGCAGGTACATATTCTCGCCATCGCAGACCAGCAGAGCGCGCTTACCCACCACAGCCTGGTCAAGCCCGGCCAGAACGAGCAACCCGACCAGCACCATGAGCGACCAGTACCCGCGGCGGAACTTGCGGAACTGCGCCCAGCGGCGAGCCACCATCGGCGCCACGCGCATGCTCTCCGTACGGCGCAGCAGCAGGTATATGCTCACCAGCCCCACCAGCCCCATGCACAGCCAGCCGAACCAATGTACTCGCCCATCAACGGCCAGTGCCGGGCACCACTCCCCCGGGGCCGAAAGGATGCTCATTTCGCGACTGACGGTAAAGGGCCACGAAATCGTGGGCAGCAACCAATCATACAGCTCCGCCAGACCGCCCAGAACGGCAGCCAGTAACAACAGCAGAGCTATGATGTTCTTACGTTTCATCAGTCAAAGCGGATTCGCGGGTCTATGAAGGCCACCAGAATATCAGAAAGCAGGTTACCCACCACAATCATGATTGAGCTGAGCAGCAGTGTGCCCATAATCAGCGAGTAGTCCTTGTCCATCATCGCCTGAAAACTCAGCATGCCGAAGCCCTGAATGTCAAACACCCGCTCAATCAACAGCGAGCCGGCCACCACACCGCACAGGGTTGTTCCCAGGGTCGAGGCCAGCGGTATAACGGAATTACGGAAGGCGTGGCGCCACACGGCTCGGCGGAACGGCACGCCCTTGGCAACGGCGGTTCGCACATAATCCGCCGATATATGCCCCATGAGATTGTTCTTCATCATCATGGTAATCATGGCAAAGGAGGACACCACATAGCAACTGAGCGGCAATACGGTATGGCGGGCGATATCCTGCACCTGCTCCCAGAATCCCATGGTGGGGAATGCCGGGTCGGTCAGTCCGTAGAGCGGGAACCACTCCAAACGCGCACCCAGATAGACCAGCAGCACGGCACCGAGTGCAAAGCCCGGTACGGCGTAGCCCAGGAAAATGAAGAAGCTCGATATGCTGTCAAACCAGCTGTTGTGACTCAGAGCCTTGTACACGCCGAGCGGCACGCTGATGGCATAGGAAATCAGCACGCCGAGTATACCGAAATAAAGAGATACCGGCAGGCGCTCCATCATCATGGCCCCCACGGGTTCATTGTACTTGTACGAGCGCCCCAGACTGCCCTGCAGCAGGCCATCGTAGGCCTTGCGATAGGCCACCACGCGCCAGCGGCGGCATGAGGGGCTCGCGGCGCGCTCCCCGATGACAGCAGGGTCGGTCACACCATTGCGGCGAGCCCAGCGCTTAGCGCGATCCATCGGGGATTCCACGCGCATGCGCCAGCCCTCCTCCTTAAACCAGGGAGCAGCCAGGTAATTCACGGCATTGCCCTCGCGCTGCACCTCAATCACGGCGGCATTCCCACTCAGGGAGGCGATAGTGAGCACAGCGCTGTCGTCATCCCCGAACTCGGCCTTGGCAATTTCCACCTCGCGACGGCGCACGCCGAGCCACTGCAGGTATGCCAGCCACACCGGCTGCTGCAGGTTAAAGAGTTCCTCCAGTCGCTCAATATCCGGCTCACTGACCATAGCCCCCGCAGGTCCGGCAGCCTTCTCACCGGCCAGCGCGCCGATGGCCTGCTCCTGCAATATGCGCTCCACCGGCCCACCGGGCACCATGCGCGTCAGACAGAACACCACAAAAGTGATGCCAATCAACGTGAGAGGCATCAACAGCAGGCGTCTGATAACATATTTGCGCATTGTCGTGCCGAATTCTACCACAACCTACGCGCGCACGCAAGCAGATAGTACGTCCCACGCTGCTTTTGTGAACGAGTTAGCGAAAAAATGGGGATTTGATTGCTACCGGCTCAATAAAGAGGGAGACGCCCCCTGAAACTACGTACTCGCGTGAACTACCCGCTCAGGTTATAGAACTTTACGAGCTTTGTAGAAAATTCGAAAATTTCGAATTTTCTTATTGGAACAAGGAACCGGGGGGCGGCTACTGTTTTTGCTGCAAAAGACGCTGTATGAGCCGCCCAAGACCACTACCAACTTTGAAGGGATATTCACAGCAAGGCGAGACTGTGGCATTTGCCCGTTCCAAGGCTGCCATAATACGCTCCCGGGTCATGGCGGTGGTTCCTATAGGGAGCCTTTTGAAATTAGGGATTCTTTGCTGCATATAATCATCACTCTTGCATTTCTCCTTGCTGGGGTGCTCATCCAAATGCATGAGTAGCCAGTATTCAAACCTTGGTGTTGAAATGGCTACATGCCTGTATGGCTTCTCATTCTCCCAAGCAGACAACTTCTCAAATTGCTCCGGGAAATGACATTGCTCGTCGCAATCAAGAATAATCCACAACTCATCCCCTTTCCGGGGATTGAATGCACTATCTTTTTCAACCTTTCCGGCGGTGATAAGCATTGCAGGAATGCTCGATTTTTCATGGCAAAAACGGGCGTTACAATATTCTCTCAACTCCAGTCTATTCCAGACAATTTTCAGATAAGACTCCTCAGTCGCAGCCCCCCTCTGTCACGAAGAAAAAGCTCTTACGGTATCTGCATCTATCCTGTATTCTTCTGTAGTTGCTCATACGCAGCAATTCATGTTAGGCAACCCACCCATTCTTCCTTCCAAATAGCTCTTTCGCAGTTGATTATCAGGACGTATATCCTTGTACTCAGCCATGGAGATAAGATGAGCCTGGTGAACTTCATCTCTCTCTGTTACCCATATTTCATCCTTTCGGAAGTTATCACCCTCCATAAGAATGACATCATGCGTGGTAAAGATGAGTTGGAGTTTGCGTTCCTTGCTTTCTACAATTCTCCTGAAGCTTCTGATAAGAGATTTAGACAGCGTCGTATGAAGACTCCTGTCCAATTCATCAACAAGATATACTCTATCTCTCTGCTTGTCCAGAAGAATTGGAAGTAGGTGCAGATAACGTCGGGTTCCATCACTCTCCTTAGCCAAAGGAATGAGTGTTTCTGTTCCATCTGCAGCACTATACGCAGAATAACACTTGATAGCCTTAATTCCGGCCTCATCCTTCATAAGCAACATGGAATGATCATCAGGAACGACAAGTACATCCACATCAGAATTTTTAAACTCCGATAAAATGTGCTGTGGAACCATATCCTCAATATTCGCATTTAGCTCGTGGAACCGCAGGTTTTCAACCCCGGTATCCGCATTAGCCAAAGCCATGGAATAGTTGCTAAGCTGAGTCAACAAATCCAGTCCGAGGCCTACACGGCGGCTATCAGCTTCTATAATGCACAATGTCTCGGCAAACCATTTATAGCAAAGCGTCGCATCCGACAAAAATGCAGAAACCTGTAATTTCATGATTGTTGTCAGGAAAACCTCTTTATCCGGCAAACTTGTGCCCATTTTGACAGCATATTTAACCTCGTCTTCCGGGGAATCATCAGCTATACCGGTCCCGATTTCACACACCTTTCCGGGGCTTCTGTCGAAAATGCACCTACCCCGACCCTTGGTCGTATCAATAAGCGATTCCCTTACTACCTTTCCGGTAAAAACTTCGATTCGGTATTCCATGACGCGCCCCTCTGTAACAAAAGTGCACGCGAACGAGGTCGGCGTTGTTTCCCCTTCAGGTGAGAACAAATGTGGCTCTACATGGTCCAGAGTACCCAGCAGCACAATACGGCGAAGGCATTTCATCGCGTGAACAAATGTGGATTTTCCGGATGCGTTACCTCCATAAATCGCCGTGATTGGCAAGAGTTTTGCATATCGCTCGCCGGGTATTTCCATGAGCGATGCGCGGTGTGTCATAAACCTACCCGCAACCATCGTAAACTCCGCAGGCTGCAAGTAAGCCATGTAATTCGTATATGAAAAGCTGACTAGCATAGTAATAGGACATACGGATTATACATCACCCACACCACATTGTCAACCGACAGACATGTGCAAACCCCAATTTTTTCGGAGTTTGCACACAATATAACACGGTTAATGTAAAATTCAGCGTCCACTCATCATGAAGAGCCACCGATGCTTTTAATTCGACCTCTAATAAATGAAATTATGCACCATCCTTCAATCAGAAGAATGCAACAAATCTTTGCGAAACAATAATTCGCGACCTTCAGTTGTAATTGCAAATACCCCACGTTGATTATCTATGACTTTAATAAGCTCTCGCTTGTTTGCCAAGCCAAAAATCATGTGCGTGTACGAACGTTTCCAATTCATAGCATTAAGAGCGTCATCTTTACTGAAATATCTAAATTTTGATGCCCATATAAGCAGCGTAGTAATATTTTCCTCCAATTCTTCTCTTTGTTTCTTTTCTTTCTGCTTATAGAGCGCTAACTCACGACTTTGACGTATAAGTCTGATATATTCCAGAGTATGAGCCGGAAAACATTGAGACAGTCGAAATCTGAGATTTTTCTTGTATATTCTGCGAATTATTCGCCATAGCCCTAGTAAAGTTGAACTGATTACCCTTCGCAACCAAATTATAATACTGGCTAACGCGCCATAAATCACCCACTCGGCAATTCCCCAAAATGTAAATTCCAAGTTAGAATAGTAATGATGAATAAGGCTATGCATTCATTAATTGTAGCATATTTTTCATATCGCACAAGCTCCCAATTATAACTGTTTTTATTTCACTGTTAATGCAATCTTTCTTGAATACAAGTGATAATATACACCAGTTACAAAAAAATAAGGCAAAGCTTCAAATTTAGCATACTGCGAGATTTTGGAAAATGAAAAGGCGGATAAACATAAGGGAACCTGATATAAGCCTTACGAAAAACAATTCTATCCGACCGTCTGACAATCAAAGACGAACGACACATCAGGATCCAAAGTCGCTAAGTAAGAGTCATTTTGATAATTTGAGCATACCGCAGCCGATAACGCTCTCCATGCTTGACACAGCAGGAGGAAAAGCATATACTCGAAACATGCAGACTAACGAGGAGGTATTGCAAGCTCTTGGCAATAAAATCAAAACCAGACGGGAACGAGCCGGACTCACCCCGACAGCTTTAGCATCTTTAATTGGACTGTCGCGCGCGGAGTTACTAAAAGCAGAGACCGGAGAGTTAGACATTACCGTTTTGGTGCTGATGCGACTCTTAGATTGTTTTAAAGTTGATTATATCACCTTTATGAGCGACGCACAAACTCCTTTTGAAGAAGAGAATCAGGCAAAGGTAACGGCTGACAAACAGCCGAATGAAGAGATTAAAGCGGAGTCGAAGACTTTGAAGGCCATTGATCTATTTGCTGGCATCGGTGGAATTCGAATGGGATTTGACCAAGCATTCGAAGAAAATATTGAAACGGTTTTCGTATCCGAATGGGATAGCTATGCGCAGAAGACGTACAGAGCGAACTACCTTGATTTGAACCCCATAGCAGGTGATATAACTCAAATTGATGAAAAGGAAATACCCGAGTTCGACATATGTTTGGCCGGCTTTCCCTGCCAGGCTTTCAGTCTAGCCGGGCAGAGAAAAGGGTTCAATGATGACTACAAGGGAATGTCACGAGGCACTCTTTTCTTTGATGTAGCCAGAATTTGCAGTCACCATCGCCCCAAGGTTATTTTCTGTGAAAACGTCAAAGGTCTTACCATCCACGATAAAGGGAGAACGTTTAAAATCATCACAGGCACCTTGGAACAGATGGGATATAAAGTATTCCACAAAGTGCTAAACTCCAAGGATTTTGGAGTACCTCAAAATCGCGAAAGAATTTATATTGTCGCGTTCAGGGATGATATAGCGCCTGATAAGTTCTCCTTCCCGGAACCTACCGGTAAAAAGGTTACCATCAGGGACATCATGGAGAAAAAGCCTGTTTCTGTAAAATACTACCTCAGCGATGTCTACATCGAAACGTTGAAACGGCACAAGGCCAGACACGAAGCGAAAGGAAACGGCTTTGGCTACGAGATTCGACCGCTCGATAGCATTGCCGGCGCCATTGTATGCGGTGGCATGGGGAGAGAGAGAAACCTTATCATAGATGACCGATTAACCGACTTTACCCCGGTAACGCACATTAAGGGCAATGTGAATCGGGAGGGTATTCGAAAAATGACCCCTCGCGAATGGGCTCGCCTACAAGGATTCCCCGACAGCTATATCCTTCCCCTGTCTGATGTTCACTTATACAAGCAGTTTGGTAACAGCGTGACGGTTCCCGTTATTCGTGCTATTGCAGAAGAAATCAAAAAAGTAATTTTGTGATATGTCAGAAGACTTTAAATCCGCTAATAAGGGAGAATGGAGCGAAGTCTATGTATTTTTCCGTTTGCTGGGGGATTGCGCCATATTCCCCTGCGATGAAAAATTAAAAAGGACGTCTGAAGCATTTCCTATTCTTCAAATCCTTCGAGGTAACGGAGGAAAAAGTATTTTGACATGCAAATACGATAGGGAGGCTCAGGTATGGAGGATAGCCAATGCAGAATCCGAAGAAGTGATTGTTTATCCGGCCGAGGGAGCCACAGAAGCAATGGAGTTGCTCAATTTCATAGAAGCTAAGACCATGCAACACCCCAAGGCCTATAAGTTTCTACAAAGAATTGGTGCACATAGCATAAAGGCGGATTCTGCAAATAAGAAGGATATCACTTTGCAGATATGTGATGCAAGAGCAGGAACTGACCCTCTTTGCGGGTTCAGTATCAAGTCCTATTTAGGTCAGCCACCTACTTTACTTAACAGTAATAGGGATGGCACAAACTTTTTATACGAGATTAGCAACATATCACCAAATCAAGTGGAATCCTTAAATGAGATAAAAGCCACTAAAGATTTGATAAACAAACTAAAAGAGATAGGAGCTTCTCTGACTTTCATAGAGTCGTGTAGTCCCGTATTCAAAGCAAATCTTCGGTACATTGATTCTTCCATGGAAGCTTTACTAGGAGAACTCATTCGTCTCTACTATGTGGAAGATCTGACGACCATACACGAAGCGACTGAAGTATTAGCAAAGCAAGATCCATTGAACTTTAAGGATGCCGGACCATATCAGGAGTATGTGAAACGCTTGCTGGTGGCAGTATCTCTGGGGATGACACCGGGAACAACATGGAACGGAACAACGGATGACACCAGCGGATTCCTGATTGTAAAACCGGGCGGTGACGTGGTTTCCTATCACATATACAACAGAGACGCATTTAAGCAGTATCTGTATACGTTCACGAAATTTGATAAACCTGCACGAAAACGCCACAAATACGGCAAGTTGTTCGAGCAAAATGGGAAAGTCTACATAAAACTGAACTTCCAAATCCGATTTATTAAAATCGGAAAATAGTTATGGATAGACATACGCCGGAACAAAGGCGTCGAAATATGTCTGCCGTAAAAGGTAAAGACACGAAGCCTGAACTTCTCGTTCGTAAGTGGCTCCATGCAGCAGGTTACCGCTTCCGTCTGCATGTGAAGGACCTTCCCGGCAAACCTGATATTGTACTACCTAAATACAAGACTGTTATTTTTGTGAATGGATGTTTCTGGCATCAGCATCAGGACTGCCAACATGCAAAATTACCGGAAACAAATAAGCAATTTTGGGAAGATAAATTGAGAAAGAACGTCGAGCGCGACGAGCGGAATTACCAAGAACTGAAAGGCATGGGGTGGAATGTGTGGTTAATATGGGAATGTGAAGTAAAAAATATAGTTAATCACCCAAACCACATGCGAAATAAGTTAACACATGATTACAAGAGAAATCAATAACAGGTTATCGTTTGTAAGAAAAAAACAATGACCTAATATCTCAAAATATTGAGCACAGCTTAGATTTTTTGTTGATTTAGTCACTCTCGCTCATCTCAGTGAGCACAGTTCCCGCGTACCGGAGCCAAGCGACATCGTACACATAAGTCGGGGCGAGAGGTAGCCCGGTTCCGAGAGCTTGGACGAGTACGTGTCCCGAGCCTCTTTCTTTCAGTACAACATAGGTAATGGAGCCATCCTCACCGGGGTCGAGCCATTCTTCCCTGATTCTGACAATATCACCGCGCTTTATCTCTCGTTCTGTCATGCCTATTTCTGATAACGTGGCTATTATAGCTTAGTTTGTTCCACAAGTAAACCAGAATTGTTGAAAAGGAACATATAGTTCCCTTTTCAACATCTTTCTTTCGCAAGACCTCGAAGATATCGCGGAGGTCAATACCCCCGTGCGGGCGCAGTAATATTGCCCTGCTACGCCAGCCGTGACTTATTCCTCCTCCTCTGCGAAATCCTCAGCGCCGTCGGCGAAGAGTTCGTAGGCGATGGAGTCGACGATGGTGACATCGGCGAATTCGCCAACAGGCAAAGCGGGGTCGACGTGGATGGTGCCGTCGACGTCGGGGGCATCCCACGGGCCGCGGGCGATGCCGGGGGAGTCGACCAGCACACGGATGGTCTTGCCCACGCATTCCTGGCCGATTTCATCGGCGATGCCGGCCAGAATCATGGAGAGTTCATTGGCGCGGCGCTTGCGGGTGGCATGGTGCACCTGCCCCTTCATTTTGGCGGCGAGTGAGCCCTCCTCACGGGAGTAGGGGAACACGCCGGCGCGCTCGAAACGGAACTCACGAATGAAGTCACGCAGCTCGGCGTGGTCCTCCTCGGTCTCGCCGGGCAGGCCGCTGATGAAGGTGGTGCGCAGGCCAATACCGGGCACGGCGGCGCGCAGGTCGCGGATAAGGTTGCGGATGTAGTCGCCGTCCGTCTTGCGGCGTTGCTCCTCAAGGATATGGGCGGAGATGTGCTGCAGGGGGATATCCACATATTTCACCACCTTGTCGCAGGTGGCAAACACCTCGGTGAGCTCGCGGCTCCAGTGAGCGGGGTGAGTATAGAGCACGCGCACCCAGAAATCGCCGGGCATGTCATTGATAGCGCGCAGCAGGGTGGCCAGTGACTCACCGCGCGAGGAATCCACCCCGCTGGTTTTATCGGCCTTCTGCTCCCACTTATCCATGCCGTAGTAGGTGGTATCCTGAGCGATGAGGTTAATCTCCTTGCAGCCCTGCTCCACGAGCGCGCGAACCTCGCGCAGCACATTGGCCTGCGGGCGGCTGCGGTGACCGCCGCGAATACGGGGAATCACGCAGTAGGCGCAGGCGTGATTGCAACCCTCGGCAATCTTGACATAGGCGGTGTGAGGTGAAGTCAGGCGGTAGCGCACATCGCCGAAGTCGGGCATGAGCTTCGACACCTTGGTGCTGTAAATCTTCTCTGCCGTACCGGCCAGACAGGCAGCGGCGATATCGGCGATATCGCACACCTTGTCCACCCCCACAAAGCAATCGGCCTCGGGCATGATTTTGACCAGCTCGGCAGCATAGCGCTGTGACAGACAACCGGCAACGATAATTTTCTGGTCAGCGGGGGCATTCCCCTCCTCGCGAGCGCGAGCGGCGGCAAAGATGGTGTCAATGGCCTCCTGCTTGGCGGGGTCGATGAAGGCGCAGGTATTGATGATAAGCAAAGCGGCCTGTTCAGGCTCGGTCTTCACATACCCCGCCGCCAACAGACGGTCGGTCATTACCTCTGAATCCACCAGATTTTTCGCACAACCGAGGGATATTATCGCAAACGGAACTGACATGCGCCCATCATACCCCAGGGCGGGGCTTTTGGCAAGAGCAAAGAAAGTTGAAAGTTGAAGGTTGGAAGTTGAAAGTGAAAAATTCGGCGGGCTTTCGCCCGCAGATATGCGTGGCGCAAACCTCCGAGCTTAAATATCCAAAATCAAACTTCCAACTTTCAACTTCCTCACCGGTTCCAGGCACCCAGGCGACGGCTGAAGGTGCTGACCTCGCGCCCATAGGCGGCGGAGTGGGTTCCCTGCGCCAGAGCGCCGAAGTTGACATCGAAACCGTAGAGGTGCGAGGGCGGGGCCTGCACGTAGTTCTTTTTATCGATGGAATAGTGAACCGAGGTCTCCTGCCCTACGCGGCCATAGGAGACAGTGAGAGTACGGTCGGCATTCGCCCGCACCCAGGGGGCTTCCACCTCATCGAGCAATTCGGCGCAGAGGGTTTCATCCTCGTACTTCACCACATGCAAAGCTTTTCCCGTGAATGGGATAAGCCCCACACAAGTCCACGAGAACCGACCGAATTGAAGGGTCTGACTCTGCAGAACAACCGCTGCGGCCATCACTGTCAGGGCCACCATTACCACTACTGCTGTCAGGTACGTTTTCATCCACCGTTCAGACACCGCAGCGGCGCTCTGCGTTCAACGAAAATAAGCCAAAACTCCGTCATTCACACAACTGTTAGACGGAGACGGGAAAGCGCTGAATCAGCGGTTACGGATAGCCGAAATCAGCAGCCAGGCAGCCCAGATAATATCCAGAACGGAGAAAGCGAAAAAGGCCACGCGATATCCGCCCTCGGGCATGTTGAGCGCATACATCAGAAAGAAGGCACCCAGCACAGCAAAAAAGGCGCTGCGAATAAACTTGCCTGTACGAGTATTCATAACGAAGATTGGGGGGATAAAAGCTCTGCGGGCAGTTCCCCACCCGCAGAGCGGTTGCAAATTACTTGGTCAGGCCGAGCAGCTCCATCTCGAAAATGAGCGTGGAGTTCGGGCCGATGCTGCCGGGACCGTTGGCGCCATAAGCCAGATTGGCGGGAATGGTCACCTTCCACTTGGCACCTACGGGCATGAGTTTCAGGGCCTCGGTAAAGCCGGGAATCACCTGACGGATGTTGAACTTCACAGGCTGGCGGGACTGGTCGAACACAGTGCCGTCCACCAGAGTGCCCTTGTACATCACCTCGGCGGTGGGGGCATCGCCATGCACGGCGGGGTCGTACTTCTCGCTACCACCGGCCACCAGCACCTCGTACTGCAGGCCGCTCTCGGTGGTAGTCACCTCGGGGCGCTTACCGTTCTCGGCCATGTACAGGCGGCCCTTCTCGAGATTGGCCTCGCCCACCTTCTTGCCGCGCTCCTGCAGCATGCTGACGAAGGCGTTCTGGTACTCCTCCACCTTCTCATCGATAAGGCTCATGTCCATATCGCCGGAAATGCCGTCCTTCACACCCTTGGCGAGAGTCTCGGCCACCACGTCATCGGCCTCGATTCCGGGGAGCATCTGCGGCAGCATCTGGCTGCCCAGTCGGTACCCGATGAGGTACCCCATCACTTTCTTCATTTTGTCCTGATCGGTCATGCGAGTATTCTACCACAGCCCCGGCGCCGTGGCAAGTTGCAGCAAAGTCATAAGATGATTTAGGAGATTTACGATTTTTTAGATTCGGCTCCTTCGGTGCGGCCAACGAAGCTCTTCCCCAAGCACAAGCCTGCATCCTAAAACTTCGCAACTTTCAACTTCCAACTTCCAACTTTTCGCGGTGGGCTGTCATTTCTGCATTGCCATTTCCTGCCGAATGGGGTAGAATAGCAGGTATGATAAGAAAGCTGGCAGTGGAGGGCGTGACAGTGTTCCCGCAGCGCGAAGCATTTCACTTCGTGCCGGGTGTGAACATTATCGTGGGCGGCAACGATTCCGGCAAGAGTCACCTCATGAAGCTGTGCTACGCCATCAGCAAATGGGGCTGCGATGGCAACCGGCGCGAACTGCCCGAGGTATGGGCCGAGGAAAAGCGCCTGCGCCGCGACCTGCTGAGGGTGTTCGGCACGCACCAGCTCACCTCGCTCACAGCCCGCAACAGGGGCAATGGACAGGCCACGCTTCAGGCATCCCTCGAGGGGCACAAAGTCCCGCTCGGCGCCGCGGAACTGGCATTCCACTTCACCGCCGGGCAGGAGGAAGAGGGGCTGCACATCAAGAAACTGCCGCAGCGATTCCTGAGCGAGAACGCCGTGTTCATCTCCCCGCGCGAGGTGCTCTCCATCTACCCCTGCTACATGCAGGCTGGCAAGCGCTACCCCGAGCTGCTGGACTCCGCCAGCTGGGAGCTCTGCCGCGCCCTGGAGGAGGAACCTGACTCCACCCCCATACCCGAGGCCCTGCGCTATGTCATTAAGCAGATAGAAACCCTGTTTGCCGGCAAACTGCAGCGCATCAACGGGCGCTTTTACCTGCAGCGGCTCGGTCAGGAGCCACTGGAGCTCAACCTGATAGCCGAGGGCTTCAAGCGGCTCGGCACACTGGGGCTGCTCATCGGCAACGGCACGGTGCGTGCCGGCACCTCCCTCTTCTGGGACGAGCCCGAAATGAACCTGAACACCTCGCACCTGCCCCTGCTGGTGAGCATCATACTGGGGCTCTGCCGTGCGGGCGTGCAGGTCATGCTCACCACCCACAGCCTGTTCCTGCTGCGCGAGCTTGTCATTCAACTGGCCGACCGACTGAACAGCAGGGTAAGCCGCAAGTTCTTCGGCCTGCAACCGCCGGGCAACAGCAACAGCGGCGTGCGAACCTCCACCGGCGACACGCTCGATGAAATTGACCACATCGACAGCCTGGAGGCCGAAATGGAACAGGCCGACCGCTACCTCAATATGAACTTCGAACCGGGAGAGCAGGCATAAGCGTGTTTCAGGCCGGCACCAGTTGTGTGGAAGGACTGCACCGCTTCAATTTCGAGGCGGGGTACTACGTGTGCCGTTTCGAGTGCTCCCCCTTCTACTCGCACCACGCCCAGAACTTCTGCAGCAGCTGCAAGGAGATGGACTTCGTGCTCTACCACCCCGGCAAGAAAGAGCTCTGGCTCATTGAGGTGAAAGACTACCGCTTCAATGCCCGGCCCAAGGTGCGGGATTTGGTCGACAAGCTCTGCCGCAAGGTGAAGGACTGCCTGTTCCTGCTGCGCGCGGCCGCCATCTGCGCCCCCGAGGAGGAACCGGCCGAGGGCATATCCCTGCGCGACATTGCCCGCATGAGCCTGCAGGCCAAGCACATACGCGTAGCCTTCACCATTGAGCTAGCCCGCACGGGACTCTTCCCGCCCAAGAGCCTGCTGGCCACCATCAAGGACCTGCTCTACCGCCAGATTCGATTCATCGACCCCGACATGGTCTGCCTGCCCATCACGGAATCCGGCACTGACCCGCGCTGCCCTTGGACAATAACCTCCGCCGGCAACGCGCATTCCTCCCGCATTCAGAAACGCATTGAAGAGGCAGCCCGCGCCCGCGAGAAAGAACAGAAAATCGCCGCAGAGAATGCCCGCGCAGCCGAACGCCGCGAGCGCAAAAAGAAAGCCAAGGCTCGCAAAAGCGACATCCCACTCTGGAAACAACGTGCCATGGAACGCGAAGCCGGCCAGACCGGCACCCACGCCGACCGAAGAAAGAAGACGTAAGTAACGTTCGCCACGCTCATGTTAAATCACCCATGATAAAAAGGCTCCTCATCATCATTTTCATTCTTACAGCTCTGACAATCGGTTTCGTAGGGCTGCGACCGTACCTGCCCTATGTGCGCCAGTACCTGCCGACGGGGCCCTACCGCACGCAGGAAGCCGGGGATAACAATCTGGCCGCTCTGGCACGACAGCAGATTGGCGTGACGGTGGAATATAACCCGGCCTACGAAAAGCTGACATACCCGGGCGGGGATGTGCCGATGAAGCGCGGCGTATGTACCGATGTGGTCATTCGCGCGCTCAGGCTCAAGGGCATAGACTTACAGAAAGAAGTGCATGAGGACATGAGCCGCCACTTCTCCGCCTACCCGAACAACTGGGGGCTCAGGCGCCCCGACAGAAACATCGACCACCGCCGTGTACCCAACCTGCAGGTTTATTTCACCCGTCGCGGGTGGAGCCTGCCCGTAACCGACAATCCGGCAGACTACAAACCCGGCGACATCGTAACCTGCCGGGTACAGAGCGGGCGCCCGCACATCATGATAGTGAGCGACCGTACCACTTGGGGCGGCACCCCTATGGTCATCCACAACCTCGGGAACGGCACACAGGAAAACCCGCAGCTCTTCACCTTTCCCCTCAGCGGACACTACCGCCCCATTTTCAACAGAACACCGACTCAGACAAAACGATGAAAACACCCCTGCTTCTCCTTCTGGCCCTCACCGCCACAGTCTTTGCCGACAGCCGCCTGCCCGAGCTGGCCCGCCGACAAATCGGTGTGACCGTGGAATACGATGGCTCCTACGAGCGCCTGTCCTACCCCGGTGGCGATGTGCCCATGGAGCGCGGCGTGTGTACCGATGTGGTCATTCGCGCGCTCAGACTGCTGGACTTCGACCTGCAAAAGGAGGTGCATGAGGACATGAAGCGCAACTTCTCGCGCTACCCCAAGCGCTGGGGGCTCAAGCGAACCGACCGCAACATTGACCACCGCCGCGTGCCCAACCTGCAAACCTTCTTCAAGCGAAAGGGCTGGAGCCTGCCCGTGACCAACAACCCCGCCGACTACAAACCGGGCGACCTCGTGACCTGCACGGTCGGCGGCAATCTGCCCCACATCATGATTGTGAGCGACCGCAGCAATGCCGAGGGCGTGCCGCTCATCATTCACAATATCGGCGGCGGCACCGAAGAGGAGGACGCCCTCTTCATGTTCCCCCTCAACGGTCACTACCGCGTGAAGTTACCCGCAAAGAAGTGATTTGCGCGCCTCACTTAACAGCAATTATCGCTGCATCGCGAGCCACGGTGTTTCTGTACATTATGGTGCTCTTTTTTCGCGAAATAAGGTGAGTGGCATCAGAAAACTCCAGCCGTTCCACCCATTCAGAGGAATTATAGTTCAGAACAGGAACCCCTGAATACTTTGCCAGAATGCATGCCTGCTCAAAGGCCCGTCGGTAGTGTTCCCCTGTTATTTTACTAGGATGGCACACAAAACAGACACGACCTCCTCGAGCTCTGATTTCAGCAACTCCTGCAATCAGGAGCGCCCACTCTTTTTTCTGTCCATCTGTTATATCAGGTACCTCCTCCATGCATACAAGGGGTGCAGCACTGTCAAAACACCCCGATGTCCGGTACGCGCCACGATCCATCACATAAAATATCGTACTAGTCAGTAAGTTAATCGGTTTCGCTGCAAAGGAAAAGTGCGAACTTGTACAGAAAAAATCAAAATCCCATCGATTCAACCTCGCCATCAGAGAGTTGTTCCGATTGTTAAACATATTGTTTACTTCAAGAACATAAACAGTACCTTCACTGTATCGATAACGAGGTTTCATATACTCGTTCACATGCACAAACGAACTGCCCGGTATTGCTATGCTAGCACAAGACTTTCCCGACAATAAGCGCTCCGTAAGAGAAGAACCCATAAAAATAACCGGAGCCTCAACCGTTCGCACTGACTGTAATCGTATAAGCGTGTTTTCCTCCCCCACGGGAGACACAAAACGGGCATTCAGCTGTCGCAGGCAATGATAGCAAGCCCACTGACCAATAAAACACACAACACATGTCAGCAAAGCAGCCAGTATACAGAGGGAACGTCGTTTTTGATTCTTTTTCATCATACTCAGGCCAACTCAGAATTGAAAGTAAACGAACCCGGACTGATTGCCGGGGTTGGTGATAATCAGGAAAAGCATAATCCCGTACACACACGCTCCAATGTAGGAAAGACGCCCACGTCGAACCATCTGCCCCTTCTGCATGTTTTCCCTCCACCATCCCCAGATGTGGTATATGAGAATAAAGGACGAAAAGAGCACAACAAGAAATATATTCATATCAAACAAGAGGGATGCCACGGGGACACTAAAATTACTGAACACCTGCCGGAAAAACAAAAACACAGTGTCAATATCGGGCATCAGGAACGTCGTCCAGAGCGCAGACACTACGATGAAGCAATACGGAATAGATATCCACTGCGGAATCCTCATCGTCTTCCCCCATGAGGTGTGCAACACCAGACGTTCCAGAGCCAACACCAAGCCATGCAGTGAGCCCCAAAGCGCAAATTTCCAGTCCGCTCCATGCCACAGACCGCCCAGAAACATAACCAGAAACAAGTTCACATATGTTCGACAATCACCCTTACGATTGCCACCAAGGGGAATATAGAGGTAGTCCTTCAGCCAAGCCGATAGGGTCATATTCCACCGCTGCCAGAACTGGGTAAGGCTCGTACTGATATAGGGAAAATTGAAGTTGATGGGGAAGCGATACCCGAACAACGCGGCCAAACCTATAGCAATCATGGAATAGCCGGCAAAATCTGCAAATATCTGCACACTGTACCCAAGCAACAGCATAAGAAGGGTTAGGCCGTTGGATGCCTCTATATAGGCCTGCGATTTGAGCAGAGCCGTCACAGGGGATAAATTATCGGCCACCACCATTTTGAAAAAATACCCGGTTATCAGGTACCTGCATGCACGCGGCCAGTCAATGGCTGCAAAACATTTATCCTTAAGCTGAGGCCAGAAATAATGAGCCTTAATAATGGGACCGGCAATCAGCTGAGGAAACATCAGCAGGTACAGCCCCATATCACGCACAGCACGCGTATAAACGACCGAATGCGGAGCCGTGCGCAGAGCGTCATCGTACGCATGAACCTTGTTCCGGTTCATATCCACCACCATGCTAATACCATGGAACGTGTAAAAAGAAATGCCTATAGGCAAAGGTATGGAGCACACCCAGTCCACCCAGGACTGCGGCACAATGCCTCCGGGTATGCTGCTGACCAAAAAACCGGCATATTTAAACACACCCAACAGCACGAGATTCAACACCACAGCCCTCACGACCCACTTATCTGCCTGCTCTTGCTTGCCAAGCATCTTAAGGCTCAATATATGTATGGCAGCAACGGCATTCCCGCCACACGAAAGAATCAGCAATAACAGCAGGCGCCAATCTTCCCATGCATAGAAAACAGCACTGGCTACTGTAAAAATCACCGTCTGCAGGCATTTACGCCCCGGGCAATTCGGAACAGCGTAAAAACACAGAAACGTGATAATCAGCAGCGCAACAAACTCCCAGGAATTAAATAACATAGAAACCTTCTATTGTTAAGACTAATATGTGAAAAACCGCAGGCATTATACACGTTTCACCCGGAATGTACAGAGAAAATCGTTTCCCAAACAAAAAAGGGGAACGCTCCCCACCTGAAGCAGGGCGTTCCCCTTACAAATGAGCCGTCGCACTCAGAACCGGAAATCCACACCGGCGCTCACGTAGAGTGCGGGGCGGTAGTGGTGGTTGCCGAAGGAATCCTTACGGGCGTTGCGCTCCAGGAACTGGGCGTTGGTTGTCACTGTGGAACCGACCGAAGCTGTGATGATTCGCTTGGTCTGCCCCGGCTGCGAGAAGTCATACTCCACCGTACCACCCACCACCAGCGAGCGCACGCGGAATATGCGGTCGCCGCGATCTGTCTCCACCGCCCAAATACCACCGCGAGCTGCCACAAAGGGACCGAAGGAAAGTCGGTCGGTGGCATTGTACATAGCCTCGAGCTGATAGCCTTTCAGCTTGATTGTCCATTCCTCGCAGGGGTTCCACTCAAAACGCACCATGGGCACCACCAGATATTCGGCAAAGCGGGGCGACATAGCCAGACCGAGGGAGTACGAGAACGTATCACTGTGCTTAACCGTGTAGAAGGCGTATGCCGCCACATCCAGCCCCTTACCCACGGCCTCGCAGTCGGATGCCACCTCCGGGGCCAGACCGTAAGTCCAGCGGTTGCCGTTATCCATCGGAGTGATGAAGGTGATGGGCAGCGCAAAATTGTAGAACACATCATTGTGCAGGTCGAGTGTACCGCCGGTGTTGGCGATGGTAACCTTGGCATCGAACTGCACGTTAATCATCGTCTTGCCCCAGCCTGTTTTGCGAGGATCGGCCAGCGGCAGAGTGAGCGCGTAGCTCTGCAGGCTCAGCTCAGAGCCCCCATGGCGCTCGCCCATGCGGGTGAACCACTCAAAACGCCCGTAGCTGGGCAGCACCCCTGTATCGGGCAGCCCGTAGCGCCACGCATTCATGACCTGCTGTTCTGTCACAGTGGCCGATGTCTGTTCCCCGGCCTGTACCATTCCGGCAGCCAGAGCCGCCATCATCACAACACTCGGTGTTCTCATGCGCTCCATACTACCACGTTCGTTTGATTATGGCAAGTGTTATATTATTTAAACAATCCGAAACAAGTCTCACAAAGTTACGTCTGCCACAGTCACGTTTTCACAAAAACCTCACCTGCTCTATTCTTTAGAACTCAAAAAACACTAAACTTTTTCGAATTTTCATCGTTTTTTGACTGAAAGCGAAAAAAAAGCTAGTGTTTCCTCTAACTTTGTGCTAATATAGCACCGTTCCCGAGAGGGAGAGAGTACATCATCATACAGAACTGCACAAGCTATGAACGATCTCACGAAACCTTTCAAGCGTCTGCCGGTGGCCCTTATCGGCACGGGCTCCTACGTACCTGAAACCCGCCTGACCAACTCTGATCTGGAGAAGATGGTGGAAACCTCGAACGAATGGATTATCGAGCGTACCGGTATTGAAGAGCGCCGCATAGCCGCCCCCGGTGAGAAGACCAGCGACATGGCCACACAGGCAGCCAAGAAGGCCATGGAAGCCGCAGGCGTAACCCCCGAGGAAATCGACCTCATCATCGTCGGCACCGTCACGCCCGACACCTTCACCCCCTCCACTGCCTGCTACGTTCAGGCCAACATCGGTGCAGTGAATGCCGCCGCCTTCGACATTTCGGCAGCCTGCTCGAGTTTCCTTTTCGCGCTGAAGACCGCCGTGCAGTACATCGGCTGCGGGCAGGCTCGCACAGCACTCATCATCTCCTCCGAAAAGCTCAGCCACATCGTGAACTGGGAGGACCGCAGCACCTGCGTGCTCTTCGGTGACGGCGCCGGCGCTGCCGTGCTGCAAACCGGTACGGGCAAGGAGGGCGACAGCGCCATTCTGGCCTCCGACATCGGTTCGGACGGCACCCTGACGGACCTGCTGTTGGTTCCCGGCGGCGGCTCTGCCATTCCCACGACCGAGGAGAACATTCATGAGAAGCTCTACACCCTGGCCATGCGCGGCAACGAGGTATTCCGCTACGCCGTGGCTCACATGAAGGACTCCGCCCTGTCGCTCATCGAGCGTACCGGCATTAAGCCCGAGGAGGTCAACGTTGTGATTCCCCACCAGGCCAACCTGCGTATCATCAACGCTGTGGCACAGCGTCTGGGGATTCCCGTGGAGCGCGTGTTCATCAACCTGCAGAAGTACGGCAACACCTCCGGTGCAGCCTGTGCCATCGCACTCGATGAAGCCATTCGCTCCGGCAAGGCCAAGAAGGGCGACATCGTGCTGATGGTGACCTTCGGTGCAGGCCTCACCTGGAGTAGTGCGGCCATCAGGCTCTGATGACTGAACCCCGGGGTGCCCCCGGCTCACAAACTTTTTGTCATTCCGGCTCACAAGCTACGTTTCGCGCAGCTCAGCGTTCAGCGCTGAGCTCGCTCGTTTGTATACTGACAACACGACGGAAGACCCGCTGGTATTCCCCTGCACCTGCCCGGCGGCCTATGCCTTTGTCGTGGCGCTGGTAGCCGCCCAGAGCAAGGAACCGCGGCGTATATGGGCAGTGGCAGATGCCCTGCCTATGCAGGAGCGCGTGGCGGCAGAGCTCCCGCTGTGGGATGCCCCCTGCATTTTTGTTCCCGAGCGCGAGATTCACGTCAACAACGGCCTGAGCGACCCCGATTTGGCCGCCGAGCGACTGGAAGCCCTGCGCACCATCTCCGGCGAGCCGAAAGCCCCGCAGGTCGTCGTGGTAACAGCAGCCGCACTCGAGCAGGCCGCCCCGGCCTTTGCTCAGGCGGCTACAGACTCCGCCATCACGCTGAAAGTGGGCGAGGAACACTCACCCGAGCAACTGCAGGCCGCGCTGACCGCTCACGACTTTGAGCGAGTGGAACAAGTGACCGCCCGCGGCCAATGGAGCCTGCGCGGCGGTATTCTCGATGTCTTCCCCCTGCAATCAGCCTGGCCGCTGCGTATCGAGTTCTTCGGCGATGAAATTGAGAGCATACGCGCCTTCGACATCGACAGCCAGCTCTCCTTCCGTAAACTGGCAGATGCCGAGCTGATACTCGACGAACCTCCTGCAGACCGCCGCCTGCGTGACCTCATTTCCCCGCAGGATTGGGTCGTATCCCTGCCCGGGTGCGGCGAACCCGGCAACGTGCTCGTATTCGAAACCCCGCCCGAGGTGGCAGACGTAGTGCCCGAGCTGGATGAACTGCACCGGAAGGAGGACCTCTCCTTCTACGGCGAGCCGCTCGGCAACTTCGACACCGGCGATTTCGTCATGCAGGCCGCACGCCGTGATTTGGCACGCAACAGCCTGGTGCAGTGGAACAGGCAGAAGTGGCGCATCGTCATGTACTTCCCCCACGAGGGCGAGAAAAAGCGATTCGAGGAAATATGCGGCGAGGACGAAGCCTGGCGCTCCGTGCAGAGCCGCGACGGCGATTTACCCTTCGGCTTCACCGTACCGGGAGCCCGACTGGCTGTGCTCTCGGCCGCCGAGATATTCGGCCGCTACTCCTCACCCCGGGCCCGCAAGAGGGACGACCGGGAGGACCGCCTGCGCCGCGAGCGAGCTCAGGCCCCGCTGCGCGAAATTGCCCCGGGCGACCTCGTGATTCACTCCGCCCATGGTCTGGGGCGCTTCGAGGGCATAGTGCAAGACCCCAAAACCGGCGAACAGGAGCTGCACATACAATACGCCGGCGGCGTGCTGCTGCGCATTCCCCTGCAGCAGAGCCACCTGGTGAGCAAGTATGTGGGGCTGGGAGCAAAAGCCCCGGAACTGTCGAAACTGGGGGATGCCCGCTGGCGCCGCGCCTGTCAGGCCGCCGAGCGAGCCGTGCAGGACTACGCCGCCCAGTTGCTCGAAGTTCAGGCCGAGCGCGAGAGCAACACCGGCTACGCCCACCCTGCCGACTCCTCGTGGATGTGGCAGTTCGAGTCCTCCTTCCCCTTCCGCGAGACCCCCGACCAGCTGCGCGCCATCAACCAGTGCAAGGCCGACATGGAAGCCCCCCGCCCCATGGACCGCCTGATTTGCGGCGACGTAGGCTTCGGCAAGACGGAGGTAGCCATTCGCGCGGCTTTCAAGTGCGTGACCGGCGGGCGTCAGGCCGCCATACTGGCCCCCACCACCGTACTGGCAGACCAGCACTACCGCACCTTCCGCAGCCGCATGAGCGAATACCCCGTGCGCATAGAGCTGCTCAGTCGATTCACCCCTGCCAGGAAAGCCGCCGAAATCATCGAGGGCATGCGCCGCGGCGATGTCGACATCGTTATCGGCACCCACCGACTCATCTCCAAAAACGTCAACTTCAAGAACCTGGGACTCGCTGTCATTGACGAGGAGCAGCGCTTCGGCGTGCGGCACAAAGAGCAGTTCAAACGCATGTTCCGCATGGTCGACATGCTCACCCTCTCGGCCACTCCCATTCCCCGCACCCTCTATGTCGCGCTCATGGGCGCCAGGGATATGAGCACCATCGACACCGCTCCGCTCAACCGCCTGCCTGTGCAAACCGCCGTCTGCCCTTACAATGAGGAGCTCATCACCCGCGCCATCGAGCGAGAACTCGCCCGCAACGGCCAGGTATTCTTTCTGCACAACCGCGTACAGAGCATTCACAAAACCGCCGAAACCCTGCAGCGGCTGGTACCGAAAGCCCGCATCGTCATCGGCCACGGGCAGATGGACAAGAGCGACCTCGAGTGCGTGATGCGTGACTTCGTAGCGGGCAAGGCCGACATCCTGCTCTCCACCACCATCATCGAGAGCGGTATAGACATCCCCAACGCCAACACCATCATCATTGACCGCGCCGACCGCTTCGGTCTGGCCGACCTCTACCAGCTGCGCGGCCGAGTGGGCCGCGGCGGCCACCGAGCATACGCCTACCTGCTACTCCCGCCGGATGCCCTCTGCACCTCCGACGCCCGCAAACGCGTGTCGGCCATCAAGCAATACACCGAGCTGGGCAGCGGCTTCAAAATAGCCATGCGCGACCTTGAAATCCGCGGCGCCGGCAACCTGCTCGGCACCCAGCAGAGCGGCCATATCGCCGCCATCGGCTTCGAGCTCTACTGCCAACTGCTGCGCCAATCCATTGAGCGCCTGCAGGGGAAAGCCCCCACCATGCGTGCCGATGCCCAGCTGAAGGCCGACTTCCTCTGCGTGAGCGAGGCCGTCCTCTCCACCCGCCCCGATGCCGACAAACTCATCGGCGCCTTCATCCCCGAGGCCTGGGTCGAGAGCACCCAAACCCGCATGGCCTGCTACACCCAGCTCGCCAAAGCCCTGACAGAAGACGACGTCGACGACCTCGAGCGGCAGTGGATTGACCGCTTCGGCCCCCTGCCTCGACCCGCCTGCCACCTGCTCATCGCCCACAAAATCAAGATTATCGCATCCCGCCGCAATATCTCCCACGTCGAAATCTCGGGCCAGAAACTCATGCTCACCCGCAACAAGGACTACATCCTCCTCGACAGGCGATTCCCCCGACTCGCCAAGATCCGCCCCGCCGACAAACTCCGCGAAACCCTCAGGTTCCTGCAGGAGATGTGAAGAATGATTAAACAATCGGGGCGTATACGCTCCGGTAATGTAAACATTTCGAACTTTCAGTCATATCCGTTCGTCTCATCATTAGACGCAAGACCATCATGTGTACGCAATCTATCGTTCACAGTACATAGGATCTCCCCAGCTGCGACGGCGTTCTCCAAGCGCAACACGTTGTCGCTATCCTTGCGCATAGACAGAAAATTAGCATTACCATACCACAATATGCAGCGGTCAATAATAATAAAGTGCTCATGAAGATAGGGGTATGTATAAACACTTACTCCACAGTTCTTCAACAAGGATAGCAAACGTCGCACTTCCTCTTCTCTCTCAGGAAAAACGGACTCCTCCATGGTCAACACAGTGATACGGCGGACCTTATCAGCCCGCTCCGCCTGTAGTTCTAGAAACCACTGTACACCGCTCCTGTTCAGAGCCGGCGAAGACACAACAATTTCATTATCAGCGGCAATAATATCTTTTTCCAACGTCTGCTCATATGCTCTTCCCTCATAAAAAGAACTATCCTCCACAGATTCAACAAACAAAGGTTCTTGGCTATAAACTTTGTATCCCATTCGCTTATATGTGCGTAAACGCTTTCCGTACATGCGATCAAACACACGAACGCGAATATCAACATAGTCGTAAATTACGACCTCCTGCTTCCCATCATAATCTCTATGCAAACGTCCGGCGTACTGCTCCACATTCCCCTCCCACGATACGGGAGTTGTGAGCATCAGTGTATCAAGACGGGGATAATTAAATCCCTCACCAATATACTGACCTATAGCCACCACAACAACCGATTCATCCGGCGGGGTTGCAAGCAGATTGCTGCGAATAAGCTCCCGCTCTTTGCTGGTGCGCCCACCACGTAAAAAATACAGATGAGGAACCTTCCCACGTAAGGCCGACAACAAATATTCGGCATGTTCGTTAAACTTGGTAAGTACTAACGGAGTCCGACCTTCATCCACAGCAGTCAAAACATCCGCCACAATAAGGTCGTTCCGGACGGTATCTCCAATAATCAGTCTATACAAATCCTGTATACGTTCATCCACTCCCATTGTGCAAAATCGAGTAAAACGGGGGTATACAAAATGCCGAACATTCTGACTTTCGGCTCGCTGCCTTGCAGTAAATCGGTAACGAATAGGCCCAAAAGCCATGAGAACTTTCTGCTCCATTCCATCATCACGCTTCGGAGTAGCGGTCAAACCATACACAAACTTTGCATTAACTCTATTGAGCACACAATTGGCCTGATAAGCTGCACCGTGGTGACACTCATCCATTATAACCATGCCGTAGCCCCTAACCAAAGGACTCATATCATCAATATCACCTAAGGACGTCACCATCGCAACATCCACCAAGCCACTAACAGAGTTATGCGCAGCAAATAATCTACCGATATGGCTCTTGCGTTTTCGACTGCGTCCAGACGGGGTTGTATATTCTGGCAATGGTTCGTCTATCTGCAAAAAACGCCTCAAATCATCCACCCAGTTTTTTAAAATCTCCCTGTTGTGAACCAAAATGAGTGTATTAACCTTACGCTCGGCTATCAGGTATGCCCCCACTGCAGTTTTGCCGAATGCCGTAGCAGCCTGTAAAATTCCCGTTTCATGAAGTAGCATAGCCTCAGCCGCCCTTTGCTGCTCCGGATATAAATTTGCTGTAAATTTTACGTTAAGCGCCTGACCTGTATTCCTAATATCCTCGTATTCTATCGGTAAAGAAAAATCACGACACAGTTTCAACACCTGCTCTCTTTTCCCGCGAGGAATGCCTATGTAGATATCGTCTTCATAAAAACATGGAATAATGCGAGCAATCCCTTTCACCGACAATCCCATCGCCCGATTGCGATAAAACTGAGGATTTCCAAATGAGGCTAACCGACGCAACGTGTTACATATTCTGGGGTGTAAGTTATCCGTACGCACATACAACATGCACGATTCCACTATCTTCATACTCCCTTCTACATCTTCCCGACGGAATATAAAATCACCATTTTTCCAAGGTTGAGCATCCTCTATACACGCACACGACATCGCCCCCATCTCCCCCTTTACACCCCATTCCCGAATTTTATCTCTAATAAATGCAGTTGATATTCGCCGAGTCTGCTTCAATCGCTCCCACTGATCAGGAATAGGCTGCCAATTCGCGTCCACGAAAGCGCTATTACCCTTTCTGAGTGCCTGTCCTTGTAACGGCAATGCAATTAAATTTCCTAGACCTCCTTCAGGCATAGTATCCTGAGCTGGCAGCATGCGATCATAGGCTAAAAAAGATTTTTGATTCACCAGCTCCGCACCGCGCGTCAACAGACAAGAACCGAAAATACGTGCATCTTTCGCGGAAACAGCTTCTTCAAAAAACAGCCAGACATGAGCGCCTTTTCCTGAACGTGAGCGTTCCACCAAAACATCTACCCCCAATTGTAAACACATGCGACGCAGGCAATCCACCTCGCCTTGCCAATCTATAACGACCTCATCATCATGATAGTCGAAATCAAACACAAGAAAATAACATGTTTCATCTGGCAACATAGGATAAATCCCTACAACATCACGGCCGTCCTCAGATTCCCCCTTCAAGTGTCGCATTAATACACGCTGATTTAACACCGTCCACTGTCTATGTGGGCAATCCATGCAGCGCACCTTCACACCCTCTCGTCGCACACACCGCCCCTGCACCCAAAAATTATCGCATACTGGATAATAGACGCTCTTTCCCTCACGGGTGACGTTGCGTTTAGCGTACACATCTTTCCGTCCTTTAAAGAAAGAATAAAACACTCGCGCATGCTCCGCTGTTATCTGAGGAAAAAACACGGAGGTTTGCGGAATTGAATTCTCGTCAGCAAATTTAATTCCATGCTGGGAGAGCAAAGACTTCAAGTAAGCATTCTCCACCTGCAACCGTTGTACAAGCAGTAATAAACAATCTGACGATGACGCAACAGGATTTTGCACGATACTCATTCTACATCACTTATACACATACGGCAAGAAAAAATTGAGACTCTTCTTCCCTAAAGCTTGCACATTCTGAGGATTCTGGTACAATACCGTAAGAAAGTGAGATTTATGACAGGGGCAAAACCATTCATTAAGTGGGTTGGAGGTAAGAGTCAACTGATTAGTCAGTTGGAAGAGTTGCTTCCTGCTGATTTTTGCAAGTGGGAAGAGGCTACCTATATTGAGCCCTTTGTTGGTGGTGGAGCCATGCTGTTCCACATGCTCAGCCACTTTCCCAACATCCGGCATGCTGTTATTAACGACATCAATCCGGATTTGACTACCTGCTATGTTACTGTCCGCGATGAGCCGAACAAACTGATAAAATCGCTGCAAAGCATACAACTCGAATACGATTCACTTAATAGCGAAGAAGCCAGAAAAGACTTTTACTACAAAATAAGAACTCGTTTCAACGAAAAAAATCTTTCAGCAGTCGAGAATACGACCCTTTTCTTCTTTCTGAATCGAACCTGTTATAATGGATTGTATAGAGTCAATAAGAACGGCGGATTTAATGTACCTTTCGGCAAGTACGAAACACCAACCATTTTTAATCCCGACATTATCTATGCAGATAGTCAAGTCCTACAAAAAGTTGAAATCTTAACAGGAGATTTTGAAAGCACCTTTGAGAAAATACGTCAAAATACGCTGTTCTACTTTGACCCGCCATACCGCCCGCTGAGCAACACATCCAGCTTCAACAGCTACAGCAAAGAAGATTTCAACGACCTCGCACAGGTGCGCCTTAAAAAGTTCTGTGACCGGGTTCACGAGGCCGGAGCCCACTTTATGCTCAGTAATTCTGACGGACGTGGAAAGGATATTAACGACACTTTTTTCGATGACTTATACTCAGCATACAGCATCGAAAGAGTCTGGGCTTCCCGATGCGTTAATTCCAATGTTTCAAAACGCGGTAAGTTAACTGAAATACTTGTCAGGAACTTTAAAATTGGATCAGTTCTAATAACAGCATAGCTCATTATGATTAGCAGTAAAGTTTTCGATAGAATGCGTCCTCTGTTTGACATTATAAGCAAAGCAAAAGGAAAAACTATAGGGCAAATTAAGGACGAGCTGAGCATCGAGCGCAGCAAAATGGTAAAAGGCGCATCTGGTTTAATCGTTGAAAAACTTCTTGGTTTTGAAAACAACAACCGCGACAGTGCAGACATTCCCGAAATAGGTTGCGAAATAAAAATACTCCCCCTGCAAAAGAACAGGGACGGAACAATAAAAGCAAAAGAGCCTACGGCCATCCAAATGATAAACTATATAGAGGTGGCTAAAGAAACATGGGAAACTGCAAAACTTCGAGGAAAAATAGCGCTCACATTTTGGGTTGTATACTTGGCTAAAACAAGTGGAAAAGCCATGGAGCAAAACGACTATGTGATAGTTGACTATTTCTTGGATCACCCCAATGATGTCCAAAATGGAATATTCAGAAAGGATTGGGAAAACATTCAGGAATATATCAAAACAGGCAGAGCCGATCAACTATCATGCAGCATGGGTGAATATCTCGAACCTAAAACCAAAGGAAAAAATAACCAAGATAAAACTGATGCACCTGATGGAAAAGGAGGAACGCTAAAAGCGAGGCGTCGAGCATTTTACTACAAAAAGAACTACACGAATACTGCAATCATCCCTAATCTTGATTTAACTTCCATAACTGAATGATTGAGTCTTTTTTCAAATCCACGAACCGTGACTATACGCTACTTCACGGGGACAGCCTCAAATTGCTTCCGAAAATTGACTTCAAGTTCGATTGTATCTTCGCCGATCCTCCCTACTTCCTCAGCAATGGAGGTATCAGCTACCAATCAGGTGAAGTTGTCTGTGTAGACAAAGGAAATTGGGATAAAGCAGAAACTCCTGAACAAATCGACACTTTCAACAGAGAATGGCTAACGCTCTGTAGAGAGAAATTGAGCGACAACGGCACCATTTGGATATCCGGCACATATCATAACATCTTTAGTATAGCTAACATTCTTAAAAGTTTAGGCTTTAAAATACTTAACGTTGTCACTTGGGTTAAAACCAATCCACCGCCCAATATCTCCTGTCGATTTTTCACTTATTCGTCTGAATTTGTTATCTGGGCTCGCAAAAATCCTAAGAAGCCGCACTATTTTAATTACGAGCTCATGAAAAAGCTCAACGATAACAAACAAATGCCTGACGTATGGCACTTACCGGCTATTGCCCGATGGGAAAAATCATGCGGTAAGCATCCCACCCAGAAACCGCTTTCACTCCTTACTCGTATCATTCTTGCCTCCACTCCGGAAAATGGATGGATTCTCGACCCATTCTGCGGTAGTGGTACCACAGGAATCGCTGCCTCCCTGCTCGGGCGTCGATTTTTGGGCATTGAGAAAGAACTCCCGTTCCTGGAAATAGCAAAAAACAGACGCGAGGAGCTGAATTCAGAAACAACGCGCTTCGCTATCGCTTCCAAAATAAAGGATTTGAAAAAAATCTGAATGTGTGATATTTTGTCTGGATAAGTCTTGACTAGCCGTATTACATTATATATAATACCTCATATCCATGAACCATACATACCAATCGAAATGCGAAGTCAAAGGCCGCGATAATGGGATCGACCACATGATTGTCGCCTTCTACCGAGACAAAACTCTCGTCTCAAGAGAAAGAGTCACTCGAGATCCGGACACAGACGGGTGGAACTATTGCATGGATGTTTTTGAAGGTCAATACACTGCTTTCGATGTTATGGCGGGTATTGCAGGATTAAACAATGCATTCAACGATGCCGATGCCCTATGTTATGAAGCCTGCTGGGAATGCCCCGGCGAGCTCATCGATATCTTATGTTACTACGAAAATACCTTCTCTAAAGAATTGTTACAACAACGCAAGGAAGCAGTCAGCGCGAATATCAACTCCTACAACTTCCCGGTGACACCTGCTATTCATTAACTGTCCCCCCTCCCATCTCGCAACCAGGTAAGGATGCCGGTGAATTCGGTGATGGTGAGAACGGTTTGGGTGGGGTCGTTTTTGCCGATGGAGTGGTCGAGATTCATGCCGGTGGTGGCAGCGAGGGCAGCGCGATAGTCGGGGTTCTGATTGTAGCAGGCGCAGAAGGCTGCGCGAAGCAGTTGTTGGCAGTCGGGCGAGAGTCTGGGGTAAGACTTACCGCGCCAGTAGAGGGTTTGAGCGGTTTTCCAGTCATATCGGCGGCCGGCACGCATGGCCCGGCCACCGACCAGGGCACAGATTTCCGTCTGGCGCTCACAGTCCTGCACCTTCAGACTCTGCAAAAATCCCTCGAGCGAGGCGCAGGCCACGCCATCAAACACGAAGGCATTCGGCGCAAAGTTGCTCAACAGGGTTGAGGGGTACACACTCGTGCGAATATCGTACGTGTTTGTGGCGGGGTTGTAATCGGGATTATCTGTAAAGACTGAGTTCATCGTCCCTTTCAGTACAGGGTTCCACACTCGCGCAGGCGCAACAGGCGGCCCACAAATTCATCTATCGTCAGGATTGTCTGAGTAGGGTCATCCTTGCCGATGCTGTGAGCCAGGGTCGACTGGCCTGTGGCTGCCAGAGCCTTGCGGAACAGCTCGCACTGGTCATAGCATGTCTGGAACGCTCGGGAAATGAGCTGCCGGTACTCCTCGGTGTGGCGGCCATAGGCCCTCCCCTGCCAGTAGAGCGTCTGCTTAAGTTTCCACTCAATTTTCGAGCCTTCACGCTTAGCCATACCGCCGCGCATGTCGCAAAGCTCCATCTGTCGTTCGCGGTCATCGGTCTTGAGCGCCTGCAGGAACCCCTCCAGACACTTAAACTCAATACCGTCCATCACGAAGGGCTTATCACCCAAATTACTGAGTACGGCAAACTGCGGGTAGTCCTTCATGCCGGAAGAAATGTCGATTATACATTCCGGACTGTTAAAGTCCGGCTCTATTAGCTCTGTTTGTGTATCATCTGTTGTTTTCATGATATAATGCATCTGTTACACTGTATACGACGCCACGACAAGCCGAATTGTTGAAATATCTGTAATTTTCCCTCAACAGTTGCCCATCATCCCAACAATTACCTCTAAAAACTTGCGCAGCCTTTGTAGTTAGAGTAAAAAAGTGAGCCATGGAATATCTCATAGCGTTGACATTACTGGTATTGGTGGGGGCCTGGGTTGTGGGGGCCTATATTCGCCTGCACCATCTGTATGTGCGGGTACAGGGGGCCTGGGAGAAATGGCACAGTGCCGCCGAGCACCGCAATGAGTGCCTGGGGGATTTTGTGGCGGTGTTTACCTGCCACCTGCCGCAGGAGGACATGTTGGCGCGCGATATCCGCCGCTGGTCAGAGGACAGCCGGCGGGCTCTGGCAGCCCAAACAGCCGCGCCGCTGCAGGGGCGTGCTCGCGAGCTGGAGCTCACAGAGCGGCAATTACGGCGCGTTCTGCGCTATTCCGACCGCGCTATGGAGGCCACGCCACAGGCCGGTGAAACCGAGCAGCTGCTGGGGCTTTACCACACCATGGCACTCTCTGACCGCCTGCAGCAGGAGGAAGCCCATATCTACAACCGCACCGTGCGCGATTTCAACGCCGCGCTCGACGAACCGGCCATGCGCCTCATCGGCCCCACCCTCGGATTTGCACCCATCGATGACCTGAACGGAGGAAAAGTTGGATTTTGAATTTTGGATTTTGAAATTATTGAAGTTCGGCGGGGCAAGCCCCGCAAGAAGAAGGCCGCCGTCTTCGCAGACGGCGGCTTTTCGCTTGCGGGCAAAGCCCGCCGAACAACCTAAATTGTAGATTGTAAATCCCCTTTACTCCACAGTCACCTTGGCGTTGCGGGCCAGCAGGTCAATGACCTTGGAGGTAATGATGCTCAGGCGGATACCGGTCATGCGGTTCTCGCGCTGCAGCTTGCGGACGAAGTTCTTCAGGTTCTTCTCGCGAGCCTGCTCAGCCATGTTGGAGATAGCGTTGAGCATCTCGGCATCGGTGGCGGTAATCATCTCGCGGCGGGCAATCTCCTGCAGGGCGAAGTACACGCGCAGGTTGCGCTCGGTCTCGGCCTTGGCCTCCTCGCGCATGGCGTCCATGTCCTTGGCGGCCTCGTAGTTACCGGCCTGAATAGCGGCGTAGAGCTTGCGCTGCACGGTGTTCTCATTCTCGCGCTCCACCAGGTCAGCCGGCAGGGCGAAGGAAAGCTGATCGGCCAGTTTCTCGGAAATCTGGTCAGCCTTGGCCTCGTCGTTGCTGCGCTCCTTGGAGCTCTTCAGGTTCTCGCGCACAATGTCACGAATCTCCTCCATGCTCTTGCCGGGCAGAGCGCTGGCAAACAGCTCGGGGGTCACCTCGGGCACCTGCTTCTCGCGCACCTCCTTCACCACGCAGCAGAAGGTAACCTCCTTGCCGGCCAGGTCAGAGATGGGGAAGTCCTCCTTCAGCTTGGCCACAATGTCCTTGGTCTCGCCGGCGCTCACGCCTACCAGACCATCAGCCAGCTCGGGGATGAAACGGTCGTCCTCCAGGCTTACCCAGTAGCCCTCGCGGCCCTCCAGGAAACCAACGCTCTTGCCGCAGTACTCGGCGGTGGGCTTGCCCTCGCAGGTAGTCTTGAAGTCCACCACCACGATGTCGCCCTTGGCGCTGGCGCGCTCGGTCACCTCGTGCTTGGCGGAGGTCTCGGCAAACTTCTGCAGGGTCTCGTCAATCTCAGCGTCGGTCACATCGGTGGTGGGCACAGTCACCTCTATACCCATGTACTCGGGCAGCTCGAACTCGGGCACCACAGTCAGCGTGGCCTTCAGCGTGTAGGAGCCATCCTCGGCCACCACACCCTCGGGAGTACCGAAATCCAGCACCTTCAGGTCGGGGTTATCCTCCAGGCACTTGTCCTGAATATCGCTCTTCATGCGGTAATCGAGCTCCTCGCTGATTTCGGCAGCATAGCGCTTGGCAATCATGCTCTTGGGAGCCTTGCCGGGACGGAAACCGGGCAGACGGGCGCTCTTGGCATAGTTGGACAGAATGCCATCCTTCACGGTGGCCACATCACTTGCCGGTACGGTAGCGCTCAGGCTTACCTGGCAATCGCTGATTTTGTCGATAGTAATTTCCATGGTACTAGAGGTTTGAAAATTTTTCGCTGGCGCATTTTAGCCGACAAACGCCACACATGCAAGCATATAGTGCGGCATATACGCATTTTTATTGATTTTCTGCCCGCTAGCAAGATAGGGGGTAAACCCTGCCCCGAAATTCCGAAGCCGCGTTTTGCCGACAAGTGATGGTTGAATGACGATTTTTGATTGACGAGTTACCCGGCTTCGCCAAGGCTACGCCGTGGCAGGCAAGTTTCGATAGACAAATTGTTGAGCTTGGCGACTGCGTCGCATGCAGCGTAGCCTATTCCTCCGTTTACACCCGAGTCCTAAAGCGCGGACAATCGCTGCCCCCCGGGTGGGCGTAGCAAGTGAGTGAAGCGAGACGCGAAGCCCCCTCCCGGCCTCCCTTTCTCGCCGTCAGGCGCGGAACTTTAAGCCCGCTTTGCGGGCGACAGCACATAGGCAGGGGTGAGCGAGCGCCGGCTCGCGTAGCCCCTGTTACAGGAATAAGAGGAAATGAAGCCCCGTGAAACGGTAGCGACAGCCTTTCTCGGACTGACGGTTGCATACATCTAAATCCCAAAGCTACCGCTCTTATCAGTCAGGCTGTCACCCCGTTTCACGGGGCTCTCAATATTTTTTGCTCAATACCCGGGGCTTCGCCGCTGCGCGGCTTCACCCCGCGCTATGTGCTGTCGCCCCGTTTACACGGGGCTTTTGATTCCGCTCCCCTTCGGTTCG